>JAFWOX010000102.1 GCA_017545325.1 Oscillospiraceae bacterium
GACCTGGGCCGCCGCTGGCTCCGGGAGCTGGAGATCCCGGGCCTGGCCCCCGGCGATTACACCATCCTGTACCGGGAGCTGCCCCTGGGGGAGGCCACGGTGACAGCGGAGCAGGAAACGAGCTTGGAGGCGGAAATCCCGGCATAGGGGACGGGCCCTACAAAAACTATGAACGCAGAACTCAGAACTCAGAGCTGGGGAGAACGGATCCTTCGACTCCGCTGCGCTTCGCTCAGGATGACACTCTGAACGCTGAACTCCTGAACTCTGAACTCAAACCTTGTATTTTCCTCCGGGAGGTGCTATAATAGCAAAAAACGACCAAATGAGGTGCTGACATGAATCCTTCTCAAGCGGCGGCCGCGCTGAAGCGGGCCGCGCTGGCGGCGGGGATTGGTTCCGCCGTTCTGCGGACTGTCTACCTGAAAACCGCCTTTGACGAAAACGGCCTGCTGCCTGCCGGGAGCCCGGCGCTGCGGGTCACGACGGTGGTGGCCCTGTGCTTCTTCGCCGGGCTGCTGTTCCTGTCCCTGCGGCTGAACCGGCTGCCGGGCACCGAGGCCTGTCTGGCCCCGGAGGGGCCCCTGGGCTGGGTGGCCCTGGGGGCGGCGGGACTGCTCTTCGCGGGCAGCATGGTCCTGCTGCTGGACCCCGCCGGGGAGGCCGCCATGGTCTGGGGGGCCTGGTGGGGTCTGGCCGCCGCCCTGTGCATGGCGGGCACGGTGCTGGAGGGGATCTCCCTCTGGGCGGGGCTCTCCGCCGCGGGGCTGCTGCTGGCGGGAAGCCTGACGGTGCTGCTGAAGGTGGATCCCCAGGACAGGGCCCTGCTCTGGGCCGCCCGGGGCAGTCTGGTCGCCGCCCTGGCCCTGGGGGCCGCCATGCTGGGGCCCAAGGAGAAGCGGGTTTTCTGGCTGCGGCTGCCCCCGGCCCTCTTCGCCACCCTGTCCCTGATCCTCCGCTTCCGCAGCTGGAGCCAGGATCCCCTGGTGATCCACGTGGCCCCGTCCCTGCTGGCCTGGGTCTGCGTCATGGTGGAGCTGGTGCTGCTGCCGGGCTTTGCCCTGAACGCCGGCCACCGGCGCAGCGGCGTCCTCTTCGGCCTGGCCGCCGGGGTCTACACCCTGGGGCTGCTGCCGGATCTGCTGCTGACCGACCGGGGCTCCGCCTCGGAGCTGCTGAGCGTCCTGGGTCTGGGCTGCTGGTGCGTGGTGCCCGCCCTGGCCCTGCTGCGGGATGTGGTGCAGCAGGAGGAGCCGGCGCCGGAGCCCGCGGATCCCGCGGATCCTGCGGAGCCCGCGGATCCTGCGGAGCCCGCGGATCCTGCGGAGCCCGCGGAAATGAAAAGTGAAGAATGAAAAATGAAAAATTGCGGAATTTTCAAATCCGCGATTTGAAAATGGAATGAAATTTTTGCTTTTGCGCATCCTATGGGCAGACAGAGAGACCCGCGAGGGAATGAGAAGCTCACGCGCCGTGAAAACGGCGCGTGTTTTTTACGTTTTCGGGTTTGTTCGAACAAACTTGCATTTTTTTCGTCTAAGTTGTATGATGGAGAAAAAACGGGAATCGGAGGGGCGCGTATGAAATCGGAACCGGTACAGTTGTACACCGCCCGGGGCAAGGCCCTGGCGGAGGAGCCCGGGCGGCAGCCCTGGCAGGCCTATCCCCGGCCCCGGATGAGGCGGGAGGGCTGGATCAATCTCAACGGGGACTGGGACTTCTCCGCCGACGACGGCAAATCGGAGCGCCCGGCCTGGGACCGGCACATTCGGGTGCCCTTCCCGCCGGAGAGCGCCCTTTCCGGGGTGGAGGGCTTTGACCACAAGAAGACTCCCTTCCTCCACTACCGGCGGCGCTTCACCCTGGACCGCATCCCCGCCGGGAAGCGGCTGCTGCTCCACTGCGGCGGAGTGGACCAAGCGCTGGCCGCGGTCCGCTTCAACGGCGAGACCCTCCTGGCGGCGTACACCCCCCTGCTGGAGGGGCCTCTCTGTCTGGAGCTCCGGAACCCCCTGGCGGGGGAAAATCTGCTGGAGCTGGAGGTCCGGGACTTCGGCGGCACCGGCCTGCCCTGGGGCACGCAGCGGAAGAAGCGGGGCGGCATGTGGTATACCCCCGTTTCCGGCATCTGGCAGACGGTGTGGCTGGA
>JAFWOX010000103.1 GCA_017545325.1 Oscillospiraceae bacterium
GTCCTGGCCCTCATGGACCACGCCCTGCTGCGGAAGGAGGAGACCCAGGAATATATGACCGTGGAGGAAGCGGAGGAGGCGGGGGACGAATACGACGAGCACGTCTGGACAAGCCCCCGGAACGCCATCCTTCTGGCGGAGGCCCTGCGGGATTCCCTCTCGGAGCTGGATCCGGAGCACGCCGGGGACTACCGGGCCAACGCGGAAAGCTATATCGCCCAGCTGGAAGCCCTGGACGAGGAATTCCGGGAGCTGGCCCAGGGATCAAAACGGGACCTGCTGGTGGTGGGCGACCGTTTTCCCTTCCTCTACCTCGTGCGGGAATACGGGCTTCGCTACGCCGCCGCCTTTCCCGGCTGCTCCGACGAGACGGAGGCCAATCCCGCCACCGTTGCGAAGCTGATCGACACAGTCAAGGAGGAGGGCATCCCCGTCGTCTTCAAATGCGACCTCTCCGCCGGGAAGCTGGCGGACACCATAGCCGAGGCCGCGGGGGCGAAGGTCCTCACCCTGTATTCCGTCCACACCGTTTCCAAAGACGACTTCGAGGCCGGGACGGGTTATCTCGCTCTCATGGAAAAAAACGCGGAAGTACTGAGGGAGGCGCTGAACTAGCATGGCACTGATCACCTGCCGGGACCTTTGCCTGGCCTACGAGGGGAAGACCGCCGTGGAGGGGCTCAGCTTCGACGTGCCCGCGGGGGACTACCTCTGCATCGTGGGGGAAAACGGCAGCGGCAAGAGCACCCTCATCAAGGCCCTGCTGGGCCTGAAAAAGCCCCGGAGCGGCAGCATCGCCTACGGCGACGGGCTGAACCGCCGGGAGATCGGCTACCTGCCCCAGCAGACCCCGGCCCAGAAGGACTTTCCCGCCTCCGTGCGGGAGGTGGTGCTCTCCGGCTGCCGGGCTTCCCCCTTCTTCGCCCCGGGGGAAAAGCGCCGGGCGGCGGAGAACATGGAAAAGCTGGGGCTGACGGAGCTGCAGGGCGCCTGCTACCGGGACCTCTCCGGGGGCCAGCAGCAGCGGGTGCTGCTGGCCCGGGCCCTCTGCGCCACCCGGAAGCTGCTGCTGCTGGACGAGCCCGTGACGGGGCTGGACCCCGCCGTCTCCGCGGAGCTCTACCGCATCATCCAGGACCTGAACGACGCCGGCGTGACCGTCGTCATGGTCTCCCACGACGTGGACTGCGCCATCGAGCGGGCCAAGACCATCCTGCACCTCCGGCGGGTCCCCCTGTTCTGGGGCCCCGCGGGGGAATACCGGCAGAGCGAGATCGGCCGCAGCTTCATGGCGGGCAGGCCGGAGGAAGGGGGCGGAGAGGCATGAGCGTCCTCCGGGAAATGCTGTCCTATTCCTTCCTGGTGCGGGCCCTCACGGTGGGGGTGCTGGTGAGCCTCTGCTCGGCCCTCCTGGGAGTCCCCCTGGTGCTGAAGCGCTACAGCATGATCGGCGACGGGCTGAGCCACGTGGGCTTCGGCGCCCTGGCCGCCGCGGCCGCCCTGAACGCCGCGCCCCTGGTGGTGGCCATCCCCGTCGTGGTGGCGGCCGCCTTCCTGCTCCTGCGCCTGAGCTCCGCCAGCCGCA
>JAFWOX010000104.1 GCA_017545325.1 Oscillospiraceae bacterium
ATCAGGGGAATGGGGGCGTAGGTGATCAGCGCCAGCTTCCAGTTGATGGTGAGCAGGACGATGAGCACCCCCAGGAAGGTCACCAGGTTGGTGGCGGTCTCCGGGATGATGTGGGCGTAGAGCAGCTCAAAATCCCGGGTGTCGTTCACCACCCGGCTCATGAGGTCGCCGGTCTGCTTATCGTGAAAATAGCCCAGATGCATCCGCTCCAGCTTATCGTAGGTGCGGGTGCGCATATCCCCCACCAGGTTCCAGGCCGCCTTGTGGGCCAGGTAGTTGCTCATGTACCGGAACGCCACCCGCAGCAGATACAGCGCCGCCAGAATGGCGGTGAGCCCCCAGATGCGGCTGAGCGCCGGCTCGTCCACCCCCCGGGCAACGATGCCCGTCATGGCGGAAAGCGCCCTGGGGGCCGCCAGATTCACCCCCGTGAGGCAGAAGGTGGAGAGAATCGCGATGAGATACAGGGTCCTGTACCGGATCGCCTCCCGACTGAGTCTCCATAACAGTTTCATGGCTTCTCCTCTCTTCCCAAGCATGTTTTTTTGAGTATAGCATACAACACACTTGCTGACAACCCACTGTCTCGCCCCCTATTGCATTTCCAATCAATGTTATGTTGGCATCCCATCAATTTTGTGTTCTTTCCCTTGCGCTCCACGGAAGGCCTGTGGTATACTATACTATCTTAATATTTGCCAGTGCAGCGGCGCCCTTCGGGGCTCCGGACCGGCGCGCAAAAAAGGAGATGATCCCCATGATCGCCATTGCCAGCGACCACGGCGGCTTTGAATTGAAGCAGGAAATGATGGCCCATCTGCGGGAGCGGGGCCTGGAATATGAGGATTTCGGCACCTTCTCGGCGGAGAGCTGCGATTATCCGGATTTCGGCGAGCCCGCCGCCCGGGCTGTGGCGGAGGGCCGCTGCGACCGGGGGATCCTGATCTGCGGCACGGGCATCGGCATGTCCATCACTGCCAACAAGATCCGGGGCATCCGCTGCGCCCTCTGCGGGGACTGCTACTCCGCAGAGCTCACCCGGCGGCATAACGACGCCAATATCCTGGCCATGGGCGCCCGGGTGACGGGACCCGGCCTGGCGGCGAAAATCATGGATACCTTCCTGGATACCCCCTTTGAAGGGGGACGCCACGCCCGGCGGGTGGCGAAGATCGGGGAAGTGGAAAGCCGGGGATGAAGCCCAAGGTCTACAAGAAGAAGCCCGGCTTCGGGGCGGTGGTCGCCGGGATCCTGAGGACGGCCGTCATTCTGATCATCCTGGGGATCGTCCTGTTTTTCCTTCTGCGGAGCTGGACGGTGTATGACGACGGGGGCGCGCATATCCGCTTCCCCTGGTCCCAGGCCGGAGAGTAGTTATCGGAAAGGAGTCCAGGAATGAGAGCATTCGGCGGATGGCAGGTCGGCACATACGACCCGGCGGCAGCGGAGACCATATACCGGTCCGGCTGCTGCGGGAGGCTGTCCGCCGCGCTTCTCGCCTCCCGGGGCGTCACCGGCCCCCAGGAAGCCGGGGAGTTCCTCCGGGAGGATACGGGCCTGCTCCTGGACCCCATGCTGCTGGAGGATATGGCCCCGGCGGTGGAGCGCATCCGCCGGGCCGTGGAGGCCGGGGAGAAGGTCGCGGTCTACGGGGACTATGACGTGGACGGGCTTACCGCCTCCGCCCTCATGACCTCCTGGCTGCAGCGGCAGGGACTGCACTGCCTCACCTATATCCCGGAGCGGCTTACGGAGGGCTACGGAATCACGGAGGAAGCCCTGCGCAGCATCCGGCGGGAGGGAGTCACCCTCCTGATCACGGTGGACTGCGGCGTTACCGCCTGCGCCCAGGCGGAGCTGGCCCGGGAGCTGGGGATCGACATGGTGATCACCGATCACCACGAATGTCTGCCGGAGCTGCCTGCGGCGGCGGCGGTGGTCGACCCCCAGAAGCGCAGCTGCCCCTATCCCTTCAAGGGCCTTGCGGGGGTGGGGGTGGCCTTCAAGCTGGTCTGCGCCCTGGAGGGGCCGGATCGGGTGGAGGCCATGCTGGCGGAATACGGACCGCTGGTGGCCCTGGGCACCATTGCGGATATCATGCCCGTCATCGGGGAAAACCGCTGCCTCATCCGTCGGGGGACCCGAACCCTGCGGGAAAAGCCCCTGCCGGGGCTGGATGCCCTGATGCGGGCCATCGGCCTGGATAAGCGGACCCTGCGGGGCACGGACGTGAGCTTTTCCCTGGTGCCCAAGCTGAACGCGGCGGGCCGCATGGGAAGCGTGCGCACCGCCTTTGACCTGCTGATGGCGGAGGACCCGGAGGAATCCGCCCGCCTGGCGGGGGAGCTCTGCGAGATGAACAACGCCCGGAAGGCGGTGGAGAACCGGGTGTTTACCGAAGCCCTGGAGATGATGGGGGATCAGGGCCATGTGGAGAGCCCCATCGTCCTGGCCTCCGATACCTGGCATCACGGGGTCAGCGGCATCGTCGCCTCCCGGCTGGCGGAGCGGTACGGCGTCCCCGCCGTGGTGATCTGCCTGGAGGGGGAGGAGGGCCGGGGCTCCTGCCGGAGCCCGGGGGACTTCTGCCTCTTCGACGCCCTGGGGGAGGCCTCCGACCTGCTGAGCAGCTTCGGCGGCCACGCCATGGCCGCGGGACTCACCCTGCCCCGGGAGAACGTGGACGCCCTGCGGGAGCGGCTGGACAAGCTCTACCGCGCCTCCGAGGGGGCGCAGCTCCAGGCCCGGATCCCCGTGGATTTCCAGCTGGAGGACATGAGCCTCCTCACCCTGAAGGAGATCGAAGGGCTCCGGGATCTGTCCCCCTGGGGCGTGGGGAACGCCCCGCCCACCCTGTGCATCCGGGATGTGCGGGTGGACTCCATCACTCCCATCGGCAACGACCGGCATCTGAAAATGACCGTGTCCCGGGACGGGGAACGGCTGGACTGCGTCTTTTTCGGTCTGAGCGTGCGGGAGCTGGGCATCCGGGCGGGGACCTGGGTGGACCTGGCCTTCGAGCCCGGCATCAACGAATTCCGGGGCAGCCGCACCGTGCAGCTCCTTCTGCGCTGCGTCCGACCCTCCCGCCAGCCGGAGGAACCCACCCTCCCCCTGGCCCGGCGCTTCTTCGCCGGGGAGCGGATGCTGCCGGTGGAGCTGGCCATGATCCGGCCGGACCGGAACGACCTGGCCCGGGTATGGCGGTACATCAGCTCCCGCTCCCGCCGTTTCGCGGAGGAGGAGGACACGCTGCTGCCGGAGATGGCGCTCCGGGCGAAGGTCCCGTCCTTCGGCCGCATCCTGGTCTGTCTCCGGATCTTTGACGAATTGGGCCTCATCCGCCTGCAGGAGCAGGAGGGGGGGCTGGATATCCGCATCCCCCGCTTCGCGGGGAAGGCCGACCTGAACGAATCCAAGATCCTGCAGAGGCTCCGGTAAGCATGGAAGACATCGAGAAACGCTACGAGGAACTGGAGAAACGGGCGTTGTCCTACAATCCCGGCCTGGACCGCGAGCGGCTCAGGACCGCCTTTGACTATGCCCGCGTCAAGCATGAGGGCCAGCTCCGGAAGGACGGGTCTCCCTTCGTGACCCACCCCCTGGAGGTGGCGCACAACTGCGCCGAAATGGGCCTGGACGAGGATTCCCTCATCGCCGCCCTGCTCCATGACACCATCGAGGATACGGACGCCACCCATGAGGAGATCGCCCGTCTCTTCGGGGAGAACGCGGCGGAGCTGGTGGAGGGGGTCACCAAGCTCACCCGGGTGACCTATACCAGCAAGGAAGAGGAGCAGATGGAAAATCTGCGGAAGATGCTCATGGCCATGGCCAGGGACATCCGGGTCATCCTCATCAAGATCGCCGACCGGCTCCACAATATGCAGACCATGAACTTCCAGTCCGAGGCCAAGCGCCGGGAGAAGGCCCTGGAAACCATGGAGATCTACGCCCCCATCGCCCACCGTCTGGGGATGCAGCGGATGAAATGGGAGCTGGAGGACCTGAGCCTTCTGTACCTGGACCCCATCGGCTACCAGGAGATCATCGTCCAGCTGGACCAGCGCCGGCAGGAGCTGGAGGATTTCATGGCCCGGATCCGGGAGAAGATCACCGCCCGCATGGAGGAATGCGGCATCCGCTGCGAGGTCTCCGGCCGGATGAAGCATATCTACAGCATCTACCGGAAGATGTACAGCCAGAACAAGCAGTTCAGCGAGGTCCTGGACCTCTGCGCCTTCCGGGTGATCGTGGACAGCATTGCCGACTGCTACAATGTCCTGGGGCAGATCCACGACCTGTTCAATCCCCTGCCCGGCCGGTTCAAGGACTACATCGCCACCCCGAAGCCCAACATGTACCAGAGCATCCATACCACCGTCATCGGCACCGAGGGCATCCCCTTCGAGGTGCAGATCCGCACCTATGAGATGCACCATACGGCGGAATACGGCGTGGCGGCCCACTGGAAATACAAGGACGGGATCACCGCCCTGGGGGACGAGGAGAAATTCGCCTGGATCCGGAGCCTTCTGGAGGCCCAGCAGGATACGGAGGCCGGGGAATTCGTCCATGAGCTGAAGATCGATATGTTCGCGGACGAGGTCTTCGTCTTTACCCCCCGGGGGGACGTGATCAACCTTCCCGCCGGGGCCACCCCCATCGACTTTGCCTATTCCATCCACTCCCAGGTGGGCAACCATATGACCTCCGCCCGGGTCAACGGGCGCATCGTGAGCTTCGACCATAAGCTGGAGAACGGGGACATCGTGGAGGTGGTCACCTCCCCCAACGCCAAGGGTCCCGCCCGGGGCTGGATCAACCTGGCCAAAAGCGCAACCGCCCGGACGAAGATCCGCCAGTGGTTCAAGCGGGAGAAGCGGGAGGAGAATATCCTCCGGGGCCGGGCAGCCCTGGAGGCGGAGATGAAGCACCAGGGGCTGAACCCGGACCTGCTGACGGATCCGGAGCTCCTCCCCATCGTCCTGAAAAAGCTCGCGGTCACCAGCCTGGACGATCTCTATGCCGCCGTGGGCTACGGGGGCATGACCGCCGTCCGCAGCGTCAACCGCTTCAAGGAGGAGCTGAACCGGGTCCAGAAGCAGGACAAGCTCCTGCAGCAGGCGGAAAAGCTGACCCAGCAGCCCGCCCATCAGGCCTCCGAGGCCAGCGTGAAGGGTGTCCGGGTGAGCGATCTGGATAACTGCCTGGTGAAGTTCTCCCGCTGCTGCACCCCCGTGCCGGGGGACGACGTGGTGGGCTTCATCACCCGGGGCCTGGGGGTCTCCGTCCACAGGAAGGAGTGCACCAACTACCGCAGCTCCGTGGAGAAGGGAGAAAGCCGCTGGGTGCGGGTCTCCTGGGGGGACACGGCGGGCAGCGTATACCCCGCGGCGCTGACGGTGGACGCCGTGGGCCGGCAGAATCTCATCATCGATATCGCCACCGCCCTGAACGCGGAGAAGGTCACCATCACCTCCATGAACATCCGGGAGATCCAGGGCGGCGGAGCCGTAGCCTACCTGACGGTGACGGTGCACGACCGGGAGGAGCTGAATGCCGCGATCCGGCGGCTCCGGGGCGTCCGGGGCGTCCGGGACGTGGTCCGGCCGGGGGTATAAACGATTTCAACGCGGACCCACTTCGTTGGGCTTCGCGTTGAGAAGGATCGCGCTTCGCTGCCCGCACTCGCTTCGCTCGCACAGTTCGCTACGCGAGCAGTATTTTTGACAGAAATGAATTCCGCCAAAAATGATTCCGGTTTGATTCGTGCCTGCGGGCACGAACTCTGCCGAGGGCAATTTGACAGGAGGATGTGTCTTATGCGCGCTGTGGTGACAAGAGTGAAGTCCGCCTCGGTAACGGTGGAGGGTGGCGTCGTCGGCAGGACCGACGGCGGTTTTTTGGTCTTATTGGGCGTCGGCCAGGGGGACGGGGAGGCAGAGCGGAAGAAGCTCACGGAGAAGCTCCCCCTGCTGCGGATCTTCGAGGATGAGGCGGGGAAAATGAACCGCTCCCTGCTGGACGTGGGGGGCAGCGTGCTCCTGGTGAGCCAGTTCACCCTCTACGCCAACTGCCGCCATGGGCGGAGGCCGGATTTCCTCTCCGCGGCCAAGCCGGATATCGCCGAGGCGGAATATCTCCGCTTCGCGGAGGACCTGCGGGCCAAGGGCATACACGTGGAGACCGGCGTATTCGGCGCGGATATGCAGGTGGAGAGCGTGAACGACGGGCCGGTGACCATCATCCTGGACTCGGCGGAACTGTAAGAAAGGAAGGAACGACCATGCAGATCAAATGCTTTCCCGTGGGACAGCTCCAGACCAACTGCTATGTGGTGACGGACGAGCGCAACCACCTGGCGGCCGTGATCGACCCGGGAGCGGAGTCCGGCCGGATCCTGAATTATCTGGAGGACAACCACCTGAAGACGGAGGCCGTCTTCATCACCCACGGCCATTATGACCATACCGGGGCGGTGCTGAGCCTCTATGAGGCCACCAGGGCGAAGATCTGGATCCACGCCCTGGACGTGAGCCCCGAGGGGCGCACGGAGGACTATGCCTACAAGGGCGGGGATGAGCTGAGCTTCTATCGGGAAGGGGACCTGATCCCCGTGGGGGATCTGGAGTTCCGCGTCCTGGAGACCCCGGGCCACAGCCGGGGCAGCGTCACCCTCCTTTGCGACGGGCACGATGGAACGGACCCGGTCCTCTTCACCGGAGACACCCTGTTCCGGGGCTCCTGCGGCCGCACGGACTTTCCCGGGGGCAGCTGGGCGGAGCTGCAGCGCTCCCTCCGCCGGCTGGCGGACCTGCCCGGGGACTATGAGGTCTACCCCGGCCACATGGACGCCACCTCCCTGGACCGGGAGCGGCGCTTCAACCCCTTCCTGCAGGAGGACTGAGCCTTGATCATCTGTCTGGAGGGGCATGACTGCCGCCACGCCGTGGAGCAGGCCCTTCTTTCCTGGCTCCCGGATCGGGACCGGGTCTGGGGCGGCAGCCCGCCGGAGACCGGGGATCTTCTGGTCTCCCGCCTGTATGCCGGGGAGCTTCCTCCCCGGGCCTTTGCCCGGCTGCGCCTGGATGGGGCCGAGGGCGAGGGGGAGGCCCTGCTGGAGGGCCCCTGGCCGGAGGAGGCGCTGCTGCGCCGCCGGGCGGAGCAGCGGCTGGTGAAGACCGCCCTGTACCGGGCCCTGACGGCCTGCACCGGGGAGGAGCTCCCCTGGGGCGCCCTCACCGGGGTGCGCCCCGCCAAGCTGGCCGCCCGCCTTCTGGCGGAGACGGGGGATGATCCCGGGCGGGCGGCGGAGGCCATGGAACGGATCTACAGCCTGAGCCCGGACCGGGCGCGCCTCTGCGCGGAGGCGGGCCGGGCCAGCCGCCGGGTCTCCGAAGCCCTGGAGGACCGGGACGCGGTGCTGTACCTGGGGATCCCCTTCTGCCCCAGCCGCTGCGCCTACTGCTCCTTCGTGAGCCACAGCGTGGAGAAGTCCCTGGCCCTGGTGGAGCCCTATGTGGACGCCCTGTGCCGGGAGCTGGAGGGTACGGCGGAGCTGGTGCGGGAAACCGGTCTGCGCCTCCGGGCCTTCTATATGGGGGGCGGCACCCCCACCACCCTGAGCGCCCCCCAGCTGGACCGGGTCCTGGGCCTGCTGCGGGAGAAGTTCGACTGGACCGCCTGCGGCGAATGGACCGTGGAGGCCGGAAGGCCGGATACCCTGGACCGGGAGAAGCTTGCGGTGCTGGCAAAGCACGGCACGGACCGGATCAGCATCAATCCCCAGACCATGGAGGACCGGGTGCTGGCAGCCATCGGAAGGAAGCACAGCGCGGCGGATATCGAAGCCTGCTTCCGCATGGCCAGGGAGGTCTTCCCCGGCGAGATCAATATGGATCTCATCGCCGGACTGCCGGAGGATACGGAGGCGGGCTTTGCCCGGAGCCTGGACCGGGTCCTGGCCCTGGGCCCGGAAAACATCACGGTCCACTGCCTCACCCGGAAGCGGGGGGCGGACCTGAACGCCCGGGAGGGGACCTATCCCGGCGGGGCGGAGGTCTCCCGGATGCTGGACCGCGCCCGGGACCGGCTCACGGGAGGGGGCTACCATCCCTACTACCTGTACCGGCAGAAGTTTTCCGCCGGAGGGCTGGAGAACACCGGCTGGGCGAAGCCGGGGACGGAGTGCCTGTACAACGTCTGCATGATGGAGGAGCTATGCCATGTCCTCTCCCTGGGGGCGGGGGGCGTCTCCAAGCGCCTCTGGCGGGAGAGCGGCGCCATCCGCCGGGCGGTGAACAAAAAATACCCGAAGGAATACCTGGATTCCCCCGGGGACGCCGTGGAGCGGAAACGAATCCTTTTTCAGGGGCCGTGAGCCGAAAAAACCCATTTACAAAGGGCGCGGAGCCATTGTATAATAATGTCGAATACGGATCAGACCGCACCGGGAGTCCCTCTCCCGGTGGGTGGCCGCGGACCAGGGCTCCCGCTTTGCTCCGGCGGTCACGGCAGGGAGGAGGAAAGACATGGCGCATTCCATCATCACCATCAGCCGGGAGATCGGCACCGGCGCCCGGCTCATCGGGCGAGAGCTGGCGGCCATGCTGGGCTTCGGGTACTATGACCGGGCCCTGATCGAAATGGCCGCGGAGAAAAGCGGACTCAGCGAGGAGTTCATCGAGCGGACGGAGGAAAAGGCCTCCAACAGCTTCCTGTACAACCTGGCCACCGCCGCCTATATCTCCTCCGAACTGAGCATGCAGTACACCGTTCCCGTGAACGACCGGGCCTTCATGGTCCAGTCCGAGGTCATCCGGGATATCGCCCGCAGCGGGGACGGGGTCATCGTCGGCCGCTGCGCGGACTATGTCCTGCGGGATCACCCCAGCCTGCTCCGGGTCTTCATCTATGCGGACAAGCAGGACCGGCTGAACCGCATCGTGAACGAGTACGGCCAGGATCCCAAGAATGCCGAAAGCGTCCTGAACAAAATCGATAAGGGCCGGGCCAACTACCACAAGTTCTATACCGGCACCCCCTGGCGCAGCCTGGATAACTACGACCTCTGCGTCAATACCTCCGTGGTGGGCATCACCGGCGCCGTCATGGCCATCAAGGCCGCGGCGGAGGAAAAATTCGGATTGAAAAAGGATTGAGCGGAATCCTGCATTTTTTGCAGCGGCAGAGGAGCACGCTTCCTCTGCCGCTGTTTTTTCGTCCTTTTTGCCCCGGAGCGTCCGGTGCCGCGCAAAATGCAAAAACAAGCCGATATTTCAAAGTTTTTGCAATGATCTGCTATATTCCTTTGTGATGAATTCAGTTGCCCATAACAAAAAGAATGAACAGGGACACGACTTCTGAATCCATCATATCTGGAAGATATGAAGCTTCTGTGCGATGACCTGTGGGAAATGGAAGATGGTAAACTCGCCTCAATTGGGTGAACCATGATCGGCAGAATAAACACGGTGGCAGCCTCGACATATAAACCGGTATAAACCGGGACGGTTCCGATTTCCGATCTTGGTCATTCATCAAACCTGCCCCGATCTTCTGTTTTAAACATTGATTGCGGGAAACTGGAACCGTCCCCGTTTCTCTTGTCACCACGGACTACATTCTGGGCAGAAGCAATAAGAAGTCTCCTTGACCGCCTGATCAAGGAGAACAACTATAGGGATTATCAGCAGCTCCGTTTCAAGGGGCTGCTGATTAATTTAGGTTTCTGGTTTTATGTCCTGCATTCTGGAACCCCTGTACTGGGGGCTTTCATTTTGGAAGGGGGATCCAATGGGGGGAAACCGCCGCGCGGTTCCCCCCTTGGCCGGGAGGAGGGGGCCGCGGGGGAACCGTTCGGAAGGTTCCCCCGTGCGATCCTTTGATTCCTTTCCCATCGCGGGGAAAGGAATGCTTCCCCGGCGAGGGGCCGCGCCCGCAGACGCGGGATTCTCTTTTTACAGGTACCGCCCCAGCACCTCCCGGTTCACCCGGTCCAGGTCCCGGAGCCGGGCGACGGCCTGGGCCTGGGATTCCCCGCCGCTGCTCTCCAGGGCGGAGCGCACCAGGGCGCAGAGCCCTTCGGCGGTCACGTCCTCCAGGTCCACATACCGATCCTGGCCGATATACCGCAGGAAGGCCCGCACCTTGGGATCGTACACCACCCCCACCAGGGGCACCCCCTGGCCGGCGGCGAAGATGAGGCCGTGGAGGCGCATGGAGACCACCGCCTTCATGCGGGAGAGGATGGCCGTGACGCTCTCCCGATCCGAAGCGCCGGGGAGCAGATGATAGGGTATGCTGAGCTTCTTCGCCGCCAGCTCCGCCGCCGCGGGATCCCGGCTCTGGTCGATGGGCAGGAACACGGGGGTGAGCCCCATTTCCCGGGAAAGGATCTCCGCCGCCCGGGCGAAGGCCTCCGCCTTCTCCTCGAAGCCCGGCCAGGGCCGCAGGGCGAAGCAGAGATAATCGCCCTTGGGATCCAGCCCCGCGGAGAGCATGGCGCTCTCCGTCCGGTCCTCCCCCGGCCCCTCCAGGGTGAGGGAGGGATCCGCCGCCAGAAGGATCTCCGGTCCCTCCACCCCCATGCGCAGGAGCTCCTCCCGGGAATGGTCCTCCCGGAGGGTGATCACGTCCACATTTTTGTTGATGGTTTTTGCGCTGAGCTTCCGGTCACCCGGGTACTTCACCGGGCCGATGCCGCAGCCGTACATGGCCACATGGGCGCCCCGGCGCCTGGCTGCCGCCAGGGTATAGAGGTAGAACCACAGGCTCCGGCGGCTGGTCACATCCTGGATCAGGCTGCCGCCCCCGCTCAGCAGGAGCTTCGTCCGCCCCGCCAGCCTCCAGAAGGCCAGGAGGTCGAAGGTATGCACCGCCCGGACACGATGGGCCATACGGGTGGCCCTGGGATCCCGGGACACGGCATAGATGGTCGCATCCGGATCCGCCTCCCGGATCTCCCGGAGAATGGCCTCCAGGATGGCCTCGTCCCCCACGTTCCCCCGGCCGTAGGCGCCGCAGACGGTGACGGCGCTCTGCCGTTCCTCCCTCCGCTTCCACCGGCGCAGAACGGAATCGTAGATATCCAGCTGGGTCTGCACCGTGGCCTCCAGGGAGAATTCCCGCCGGGTCTTCTCCCGCAGCTTTTCCGCGCTGCGCTTCCGGAGGACGGGGTCCGCGGCCATTTCCGCCAGCTCCTTCCCCAGGGTCTCCCAGTCCCCCGGGGTAAACAGCAGGCCGCTCACCCCGTGGTCGATGAGCCGGGGGACGCCCCCCACCCGGGAGGCTACGGTGGCCTTGCCCCAGATCGCCCCCTCCGTCAGGGCATAGGGGAAGGTCTCGGAGAGGGAGGTCAGGGTATTGATATCCAGGGCATGATAAAAGCTGTCCGTATCCGTGATCCAGCCCAGGAAGTGGACCCGGTCCTCCGCCCCCAGGCTCCGGGCCAGGGCCTTCAGCCGTTCCTCCTCCGGCCCGTCCCCCGCGATGAGGAGGCGGATATCCGGAAAGCTCGCCCGGGCGGCGGCGAAGCCCCGCACCAGGGTCTCGATATCCTTCACCGGGTTCAGCCGGGCGGCAATGCCCATATAGACCGTACCCGGCTCCTCCGGCACCCCGTGGGCCGCCAGGAATTCCCTCCGGGAGACCTCCTGCCGGGGGCGGTCGAAATCCACGCCGTTATAGATGGTATAGACCCGGTCCGGCTGAGCCATGCGCCGCCGGATGAGCATGCGGCTCATGGAATCGCTCACCCCGATGAGATAGTCCATATGCCGGAGGGCCATGAGGTTCAGCTTGCCGAAGGTCATGGCCGCCAGGGGGCGGCCCATGTAATCCAGCTTCCAGTCGCTGTGCACCGTGGAGATCAGGGGCAGGCCGGAGGAACGCTTCAGGAGCCAGGCCATGAAGTTGCCCCGGCTGCCATGGCTGTGGATCAGGTCGAAGCCCTCCTCCCGGATCATGGTCCTGAGCTCCTTCAGCACGGCCCGGAGGTCCCGGCTGGAGAGGATGCGGATATCGATGCCCATCTCCCGGGCGGCGTCGGTGAAATCCGCCTCCATGAAGCACACCAGCTTCACGGTGATATGGCCGCCCAGGGCCTTCAGCAGGCCCAGCACATGGGTCTTCGCGCCGCCCACGTCGCCGCCGCTGATGAGGGTGAGGATCTTCATGCCCGTCTCCCTTCTTCCGGCTTGCAGGAAGCCGGAAAACAGAGTATAATGGTTTGTCTGACATTACACTCGCATTATACACGCACCCACCGGGTGGTGGCAATGCTTTGGAGGCAAGGGCATGAAAAAAGAACGTACCTGGAAATTCAATATCGTGGATGTGGTGGTGATCCTGGTCATCGTGGCGGCGGGGCTTTTCTTCGCCTGGAAGTTCCTGCAGGCGCGGCCCAAGTCCGGCGCCAATATGGTCACCCTTCGCTATGAGGTGGAGGTGCCGGGCATGACCCGGGACCTGTATGAGGAGGTCGTCTCCTTCCTCCCCTGCCAGATGGCCGCCTCCGGGGAATGGGTGGACGGGCAGATCCTCTCCGCCACCTGGGAGCCCTGCGAGGTGACCTATATGGAGATCTCCAGCCCCGTGAACAGCAACGAGACCCAGTGGGCGAAGGTGGATCCCAATGTGGAATACGTCACCGGCGTCTTCCAGTGCGAGGCCCGGGTGCTGGCCACGGATCTGCTCAACAAGGCCGGGACCCAGGAGATCCGGGTCGGCCGGAACCATTACCTGAAAGGGCGGGATATTGAGATCATCGGCACCATCCGCAAAATGACAAGGGAAGCGGCATGACCGGCATCTGGCTCATCCGCCACGGAGAGGCGGAGGGCAACCTGTACCGCCGCATCCACGGCTGGTACGACGGCTCCCTGACGGAGATGGGCTTCCGGCAGCTCCCCTACCTGACGGAGCGCTTCCGGGATACCCGGCTGGACGAGGTATATTCCAGCGATCTGCGCCGGGCCATGGATACCGCCAGGGCCCTTTCCGACCCCCGGGGACTGCCCCTGCGGGTCCGGGAGGACCTGCGGGAGGTGAACATGGGGGACTGGGAGGACCGGTGCTGGGGCTGGGTGGAGCGCTTTGCGCCGGAGGAATACGACCGGCTGAACCGGGACCCCTGGACCTGGTCCGTCCCCGGCGCCGAGCCGGGGGAGAAGACCGTGCGGCGGCTGGAATCCGCCCTGCTCTCCATTGCGGACAGGCATCCCGGGGGGGAGGTGGCCGTGGTCTCCCACGGCAGCGCCATCCGCCTGCTCCTGGCGTCGCTCCTGGGCATCCCCTCCCGGGAGATCGGGCAGGTGCCCTACTGCGACAATACCGCCGTGGCCAGGCTCACGGCCGAGGGGGGCCGGCTGACCCTGGCGAGCTATAACGATAATTCCCATCTGCCGGAGGCCCTCAGCGCCTTCCACCGGGACGAGTGGTGGAAGAACGAGGACGGGAAGGACGGCCGGGATATGTATTTCCTTCCCATGGACCTGTATTCCCGGGAGGGGAAGGACACCTACCTTCGCCGGTATCGGGAGACCTGGATCGCCTCCTACGGCAGCGCCCGGGGCTTCTCCTCCGTCCATCTGGACGGCGCGAAATACAGGCAGCGGCAGGACCGGGAAAGCGTCCTGGAGGCCTGGTGCGAGGATACCCCCTGCGGGATCCTGGAGCTGGCCCCCCACCAGGGGGAGGACCAGGGGATGGGGCATATCGCCCTGCTGCACCTGGAGGAAGCCTTCCGGGGCCGGGGGCTGGGGATCCAGCTCATCGGCGCGGCGGTGAGCTATTACCGGGCCCTGGGCCGGAAGAAGCTCCGGCTTCGGGTGGCCGCCGGGAACGCGGCCGCCCTGCGCTTTTACCGCCGCTGGGGGTTCGCCGAGGAGAGTTGGGAGCCCGGGCTCTACGGGGAAACCCTGGTGATGACGAAGGAGATCCCGTAGCTTCCCACGGTCAGCGGATGAATAAGCCCGATTCACGAAGCTTTCCCCATGGAGGGCAGAAATGGCCATTTCCAAAGACAGCTTCCTCCCCGTTTCCCGGGAGGATATGAGCCGCCGGGGCTGGACGGATTACGATTTCCTCCTGATCACCGGGGACGCCTATGTGGACCACCCCTCCTTCGGCACCCCCCTCATCGGCCGGGTGCTGGAGAACGCCGGATACCGGGTGGCCATCCTGGCCCAGCCGGACTGGCACGGACCGGAGGCTTTCCGGGCCATGGGCCGCCCCCGCCTGGGAGCCATGCTCAGCGCCGGGAACCTGGACAGCATGGTGGCCCACTATACCGCCGCCCGCCGCCGCCGGAACGAGGATTACTACAGCCCGGGGAAGCAGGCGGGCCGCCGTCCGGACCGGGCGGTGATCGTCTATGCCGGGCGGGTGCGGGAGGCCTTTCCCGGCCTGCCGGTGATCATCGGAGGCCTGGAGGCCTCCCTTCGCCGCTTTGCCCATTACGATTACTGGGAGGACAAGGTCCGCCGCAGCGTGCTGTTGGACGCCGGGGCGGATCTGCTCGCCTATGGGATGGGGGAGCGGGCCACCCTGGAGATCGCCCGGCGGCTGGCCGCCGGGGAGCGGGCGGATACCCTGACGGATATCCGGGGCACCGCCTTCCTCAGCCGGGAGGGGACCTGCGCCTTCCCCTGCCTGGACCTGCCCTCCTTCGAGCAGGTGCGGGAGGATAAGGCCGCCTACGCGGAGGCCTGCCGCCTGGAGAACCAGGAGCACGACGCGGTGCGGGGCCGGGCCCTGCGCCAGGCCCACGGGGATCGGTACCTGGTGGTGAATCCCCCCGCCGCCCCCCTGGAGACGGCGGAGCTGGACGCCCTGGCGGAGCTGCCCTTCACCCGGGAGCCCCACCCCATGTACGACGCCCTGGGGGGCGTCCCCGCCATCGAGGAGGTGCGCTTCTCCATCATCCATAACCGGGGCTGCTTCGGGGGCTGCGCCTTCTGCTCCCTGGCCTTCCACCAGGGCCGGGCCGTCACCGCCCGGAGCCACGCCTCCGTTATCCGTGAAGCCGAGGCCATGACCCGGCACCCCCTGTTCAAGGGATATATCCACGATGTGGGCGGCCCCACGGCGGACTTCCGCCATCCCTCCTGCCGGGCGCAGAAGACCCGGGGCCTCTGTCCGGATCGGCGCTGCCTCGCCCCAGAGCCCTGCCCCCATCTGGACGCGGACCATTCGGACTATCTGGCCCTGCTCCGGAAGCTCCGGGCCATCCCCGGGGTGAAGAAGGTTTTCATCCGTTCCGGCATCCGCTTCGACTATGTGCTGGCGGAGGGGAAGGACGCCTTCCTCCGGGAGCTGGTGCAGCACCATGTGAGCGGGCAGCTGAAGGTGGCCCCGGAGCACTGCGTGGACAATGTCCTGGCCTGCATGGGGAAGCCCCCGGCGAAGGTCTTTGAGTCCTTTTGCGAGAAGTACGGGGAGATGAACAAACGTCTGGGGAAAAAGCAGTACCTGGTGCCCTACCTCATGTCCTCCCATCCCGGCAGCCGCCTGGGGGACGCGGTGCGCCTGGCAGAATATCTGAAGGCCCACGGCATCCGTCCGGAGCAGGTGCAGGATTTCTACCCCACCCCCGGCACCATCTCCACCTGCATGTACTGGACCGGCCTGGACCCCATGACCGGGAAGAAGGTCTACGTCCCCCGGAGCTATCATGAAAAGGAGCTCCAGCGGGCCCTGCTCCAGTGGTTCGACCCCAAGAAGCGGAGGCTGGTGGAGGAGGCCCTGACGAAGGCCGGGCGCACGGACCTCATCGGCTATGGTCCCCGCTGCCTCCTCCGCCCGGAAGGCAAAAACGCCGCGCCGGAGAAGGGCGGCGGGAAGCGGAAGCAGGCCGGGGGAAAAAGCCGGGGAAGCAGGTGAACCGGAATAAAAAAGCTGCTCGCTTTGCTCCTCTGTTTCGCTTTCGTCTGCGTCCTGTCGGCCTGCGCCATACAAAGGGAGAACTCGTCTTTCGGCGCTATGCCGTGAAACACCATCCGGAGAAGGAGTATATCCTCTGCTATTGGGACTGGGAAGGCTTCGTCTGCGAACGAGCCGCCGAAGAATAAAGCACTGAAAAAAACCGTCCCCCTGCCATTCCGGCAGGGGGACGGGGCATGTCCGCCCGGTTTATACCATGAGCTCGCTGATCAGGTCCGCATAGGCGGCGGGATCCGTGATCTCCGCCCCGGCATAGAGGAGAGCCTGGAAATACAGGAGCTTCACGTATTTCTTCGCCTTCTCGGGATCCCCGGCGTAGGCCCGCACCAGGGCCTCGAACACGGGATGCTCCGGATTCAGCTCCAGCACCCGCTGGGCCTTGATCTTATCCCCGCTGCCGGGGATGGAGGCGAAGTACTTCTCCATCTCCAGGGTGATCTCCCCCTGGGTGCCCAGGCAGGCGGGGGCGGACTTCAGCTGGCCGGAGAGGGTGACGTTCTCCACCGCCCCCTCCAGGGCCTCCTTGGCAAAGGCGAGCATGGCTTCGTTGGCCTGCTGCAGCTTCTCCAGCTTCTCCTTGTCCTCCCCGGAAGCCAGATCCGGGTCCCCGGTGATGACATTCTTCAGGGGCTTTTCCTGATACTCCCCGATCATGTTCATGACGAACTCGTCCACCTCGTCCGTGAGGTAGAGGATGCTCCAGCCCTTTTCCCGCACGGGCTCCGCCTGGGGCAGCTTCTCCAGCCGGGCGACGGTATCCCCGCAGGCATAATAGACGCTCTTCTGCTCCTCCGGCATGGCGGAGACGTAGGCCGCCAGGGGAATGGGCTTCTTCGCCCCGGAATCGTAGAACAGGAGCAGATCCTGCAGCAGCTCCCGCTTGGCGCCGAAGTCTGCCAGGATGCCGTATTTCAGCTGGAGGCCGAACTGGGCGTAAAACTCCCCGTACTGCTCCGGATCCTCCTCCAGGAGCTTCGCCAGCTCGCTCTTCACCTTCTTCTCCAGGTTGGCGGCGATGACCTTCAGCTGCCGGTCGTGCTGCAGCAGCTCCCGGGAGATATTCAGGCTCAGATCCGGGCTGTCCACAATGCCCCGGACGAAGCGGAAGCACTCCGGCAGCAGGTCCGTGCAGTGATCCATGATCAGAACGCCGTTGGCATACAGCTGCAGCCCGGCTTCATAATCCCGGGAATAATAGTTGAAGGGGGCCTTGGCGGGGATGAAGAGCAGGGCCTTGTAGCTCACGGCCCCCTCCGCGCTCACCCGGATGATCCGCCGGGGCTCCTCCGGATCATAGAACTTCTCCTTATAGAAGGCGGCGCAGTCCTCGTCCGTGGCTTCCTTTCTGGAGCGCTGCCAAAGGGGCACCATGCTGTTGACCGTGTCCTCCCCCAGCTTGATGGGGTAGCGCACATAGTCGGAATATTTCTTGATGAGCTCCCGGAGCTTCCAGTCCTCCAGGAAGTCGGAGTACCGCTCCTCCTCCCCGTCCTCCTTCAGGTGAAGGACGATCTCCGTGCCCTGGCCCTCCTTCTCCGCGGGGGTGACGGTGTACCCGTCCGTACCCGTGCTCTCCCACCGGAACGCGGCGTCGGAGCCGAATTTCCGGGAGATGACGGTGACCTTGTCCGCCGCCATGAAGGCGCTGTAGAAGCCCACGCCGAACTGGCCGATGATGTCGATGTTCTCCTCCCCGGCCTTCTCCCGGTCCATATCCGTCTTGAACTGCCGGGAGCCGGAACGGGCGATGACCCCCAGGTTGGAATCCAGCTCCTGCTCGTCCATGCCGATGCCGTTGTCCGCGATGGTCAGGGTGCGGGCCTCCTTATCCGGGGTGATGCGGATGAAGAAGTCGCTCCGGTCCAGCCCCGCGCCGCCCTCCTCCAGGGAGCGGTAGCAGAGCTTGTCGATGGCGTCGCTGGCGTTGCTGATGAGCTCCCGGAGGAAGATTTCCCGATGGGTGTAGATGGAATGGATCATGAGATCCAGCAGCCGTTTGGATTCTGCTTTGAATTGTCGTTTCGCCATTGTATATCCCTCCGATTCAACCTTGTATTATAGCCCGATCCGCGGAAAAGTCAACCGAAGCGGTTGACATAACGCGTTTCTTCTTTCCTCTTCCCCTATCTGCGGACCTGTGCTATAGTGGAGAAAACGCGGAAACGAAGGAGAGACCCTATGCGCATCATGGCCATCGATTACGGGGACGCCCGGACGGGCTTCGCCATTTCCGACGCCTCCGGCCTCCTGGCCGGGGAGACGGGCGTCCTGCCCTCCCGGAACGAGGACAAGCTCCTGGAGGACCTTTGCCGGATCTATGCCGACCGGGGGGTGAAGCGCATCGCCCTGGGCCTGCCCCGGAACATGGACGGCTCCGAGGGGCCCCGGGCGGAGAAGAGCCGCGCCCTGCAGGAAAGGCTGGAGGCGCGGGGCTGCCAGGTCGACCTGGTGGACGAGCGGCGCACCACGGTGGAGGCCCACGCCATCCTGACGGAGACGGGAAGGCGGGGAAAGCAGCGGAAACAGCGGGTGGACGCCGTGGCGGCCTCCCTGATCCTGGAGACCTATCTGAACGCCCACAGGGGGGAGATCTGACCATGGAAAAGAGAGAATCCCAGGAAAAGCTGGGCAGTATGCCCGTGGGGAAGCTCCTTGCGGTGATGAGCCTGCCCATGATGATCTCCATGCTGGTGCAGGCCCTGTACAACGCCGTGGACGCCATGTTCGTGGCCCGGCTCAGCGAGGACGCCCTCACCGCCGTGTCCCTGGCCTTTCCCTTCCAGAACGTGATGATCGCCGTGGGGGTGGGCTCCGGGGTGGGGGTCAACGCCCTGGTCTCCCGTTCCCTGGGCCGGGGGGACAAGGTCACGGCGGAGCGGACCGCCAACGTGCAGAACTTCCTCTCCCTGTGCTACGCCCTGGTCTTCGCCCTGCTGGGGGGGATATTTGCCCGGCGCTTCTTCCTGATGCAGACGGACAGCGCCGTGATCGTGAACTACGGCGCCACCTACCTTTCCATCTGCACCCTGTTCTGCCTGGGCATGTTTTACGGCCAGAACTGGGAAAAGCTCCTGGTGGCCACGGGGAACAGCGTGCTGAGCATGGTCTGCCAGGCCGCCGGCGCGGTGGTGAACATCCTCCTGGACCCGGTGCTGATCTTCGGGCTGGGCCCCTTCCCCCGGCTGGAGGTGGCGGGCGCCGCCTGGGCCACGGTCATCGGGCAGGTGGTGGCCGCCCTGCTGGCCCTGTTCTTCTGCCTGAAGCACAATAAGGCCGTCCGCTTCCGCCTGCGGCAGATGCTCCCCTCCCGGTCCATCATCCGGGATATCTGCTCCATCGGCGTCCCCTCCGCCCTGACGGTATGCCTGGGGAGCGTCATCACCTACGGCATGAACGCCATCGTCCTGCCCTTCAGCACCACCGCGGCGGCGGTGTTCGGGGTCTGGCTCAAGCTCCAGTATTTCGCCTTCATGCCCGTGTTCGGCATGAATAACGGCACCATCGCCATCTATTCCTACAACTACGGCGCAGGCAGGCTGGACCGGGTGAAGGCCACCCTGCGCCTGGCCCTGGGGGTCTGCGCCGCCGTGACGATCATCGCCGGCGGGGTGTACGCCCTGTTCCCCGCCGCCATGCTGGGGCTTTTCCATGCCTCGGAGAACATGCTGGCCCTGGGCGTCCCCGCCCTGCGGATCTGCGCCTGCTCCCTGGTGTTCGGGGGGATGAGCGTGATCTTTTCCTCCTCCTACCAGTCCCTGGGATACAGCGGCCTCACCCTCCTGGTGAGCCTCTGCCGCCAAGTGTTCTTCTCCCTGCCCCTGGCCTGGCTCCTGTCCCGCACGGGGGTCCTGGAGCGGGTATGGCTGGCCGTCCCCATCAGCGAGGCGGCCGCCCTCTGCCTGGCGGTGGTCCTCTCCCGTTTCGTGATGAAAAAGGCGGAGGAGCGGGGAAGGGCGGGCTGACCGACCCCCGCTCCGTCCCCCTCCGGCGTTTTCTGGAAAGGAGGTAACGCCCGATGATGTTCGAAGAGGATTGGCTGATCCGGCAGATCCGGGAAATCGCCGCCTTCGTCTGGTCTCTTCTCTCCGGGAAGAGCGTCCGCCCGGTCTCCGGGGAGCTCCGGGCGGAAAAAGAAAAAGCGGAGGCGGAAAACCTCCTGTATCGGCGCCTGATGCAGCTGCTCCGGGCGGGGCGGCTGGCGGAGGCGGAGGACGCCCTGTTTGCCGCCGCCCGGTCAGAGGATCCGGAGGCGCTGAAGGCCGGTCTCCTGTTTTATGAAGAGGCAAACCTGCTTTCGGATGATGCGCTGGAAGGGATGGGCTTCCGGCGGAAGGAGCTCTCCGACGGGCTGATCGACCTCTGCGCCGCATACGGCATCCCCCGGGAGCTGCTTCCCCGGTCCGACTGAGCGGCGGCAGCTCCCGCCCTTACACAGGTACCCATAAATCTCTGCCCCCGAGCGGTTCAAGGCGCTCAGGGGCATTGCGGTTTATCCGGCTGCTCAGATCATCGGGATCTATACCGTAAACTCTGTCCATTCCATATGATTCTTCTTCATCCTCGCGTCCTCCGCCGGACCCTTCTCCGGCCGCGCTGCGTTCTGCGGCAGGCGTTCATTTCCGGGTATCCTGCCCCTGGTCAGAGTTCCCGGATCAGCTCGTCCCGGTTTTCAACCGTCACCGTGACGATCCTGCCCAGGTCCACGTCCCCCCAGCAGCCGCCCCCCAGGCGGAGGACGCCCCAAACGGGCTTGGGGGACCGAAGGGCCTCCAGGACGGCGGCCCGGAATTCCATCGCGTCCTTCTCCAGAAAGCCCAGCTCATCCAGGATCACCACGTCTGTCTCCGGGTCCGCGGCCGCGGCGCGGATGAGGGCGGCTCCCCGACCGTCGAACACCGCCGGGCAGCCGGTTTTTCCCTCCGGGCCCATACGGGCGCAGACGGCGTCCTCGGAATAATCCGGGGCCCCGTAGGGATAGAGGAACAAGCGCCTGCTTTCCTCGGCCCGCCAGGGGCCGAAGCCGGTCTCCAGCCCCCCGGGGCGGAGGCCGCTTTTTTGAATGAGCTTCTTCAGCAATGTGCTTTTGCCGACCTGTATCTCGCCGGTGAGAAAAAGGTTCATGGCCAGGTCTCCTTTCTGCGCCCTCCGATTCTGCCGCGCAGGCGCTTTCCCGGGGCTGCGAAGCAGAGGCTGCCTCCGGCGGCCCGGTTTCTCTTGCGCGAGAGAAACCGGGGAAAGAGCGCGGCAGGGGCGTTCCCCTGCACCCCCGGTGCGCAGGGCGCTGAAGCGAAGGGGACTTAGGCGCGGCGGGGAAAAAGCGGTTGGTATATGCGCCTCTGTACCGCTGACTATACTGCG
>JAFWOX010000105.1 GCA_017545325.1 Oscillospiraceae bacterium
GGGCGGCAGGGAGCTGGATTTCTGCTACCGGGACTGCCAGAAGGAAATGGACATGGTGAACAAGGCCTTCATCGAGTGCATGATCGAAGGCGACGCCAACGGCAGGGGCTTCCAGTACCCCATCCCCACCTATTCCATCACCCGGAATTTCGACTGGTCGGATACGGAAAACAACCGTCTCCTCTTCGAGATGACCGCCAAGTACGGCACCCCCTACTTTTCCAACTATATCAACAGCGACATGGAGCCCAGCGACGTGCGCAGCATGTGCTGCCGCCTGCGTCTGGATCTGCGCGAGCTGCGGAAGAAGAGCGGCGGCTTCTTCGGCTCCGGGGAGAGCACCGGCAGCGTGGGCGTGGTCACCATCAATATGCCCCGGATCGCCTACCTGAGCAAAACGGAGGAGGAGTTCTACGCCCGGCTGGATAAGCTGATGGATATCAGCGCCCGCTCCCTGAAGGTGAAGCGGGAGGTCATCACCAAGCTGCTGAACGCGGGCCTCTACCCCTATACCAAGCGTTACCTGGGCACCTTCGACAACCATTTCTCCACCATCGGCCTGGTGGGCATGAACGAAGCCTGCCTCAACGCCAGGTGGATCGGCAAGGATCTGACCCAGCCCGAGTCCGTGGAGTTCACCAAGCAGGTGCTGAACCATATGCGGGAGCGCCTGAGCGATTATCAGGAGCAGTACGGCGACCTGTACAACCTGGAGGCCACCCCGGCGGAGAGCACCGCCTACCGTCTGGCGAAGCACGACGTGGCGCGCTACCCCGATATCATCACCGCCGCGGAGTGCGGCGGCACCCCCTATTACACCAACAGCTCCCATCTGCCCGTGGGCTGCACGGACGATATTTTCTCCGCGCTGGATATCCAGGATGAGCTCCAGACCCTCTATACCTCCGGCACCGTATTCCACGCCTTCCTGGGCGAGAAGCTGCCGGATTGGCAGGCGGCCGCCTCCCTGGTGCGGAAGATCGCGGAGAACTACAAGCTCCCCTACTACACCATGTCCCCCACCTACTCCATCTGCAAAAACGACGGGTACCTGGCGGGCGAGCAGAAGGTCTGCCCCAAGTGCGGCGAAGCCACGGAGGTCTATTCCCGCATCACCGGCTATTACCGCCCGGTGCAGAACTGGAACGACGGCAAGGCCCAGGAGTTCAGGCAGCGCAGGACCTACGATATCGGCCGCTCCCGTCTCCGCGGCGCCCGTCCCGTCCAGGCCGCCCAGACCGAGGCGCAGGAGGTGAAGGCCGAGGCCCCCGCCCCGGCAGAGGAAAAGCCCGGCCAGGCCATTCTCTTTGCCCGGGTCACCTGCCCCAACTGCCGCATCGCCGAAGCCCAGCTGGCCAAGGCCGGCTTCCCCTTCGAGAAGCGCATTGCCGAGGAAAACGTGGACCTGGTGAAGCAGTACGGCGTCAAGGGCGCCCCCACCCTGGTGGTGCTGAACGGGGACAGGGTGGAGAAATACTATGGCGTTCCCGAAATCAAGCAGTACCTGGCGGGAGCCGCAGCGAGAATCTGAACCATCGCCTTACCGGGGCCGGACGAGCCGTCCGGCCCCTTTTTACTCCGGAGGAGGAAAGAGGATGTACGATATCATCGTGGTGGGCGGAGGCCCTGCGGGGATGACCGCGGCCCTGTACGCCCGCCGCAGCAACAAGCGCGTTCTGGTGCTGGAGAAGAACGGCTACGGCGGCCAGATCACCTATTCCCCCAAGGTGGAGAATTACCCCGGCACCAAGCAGATGAGTGGGGTGGAATTCGCGGACCGGCTCCTGGATCAGATCCTGGACCAGGGGGCGGATACGGAGGTGGAGACCGTCTCCGGCCTGCGCCGGGAGGGGCAGGTCTGGCATGTGCTCACCCGGGAGGGGAGTGACTATGCCGCCCGCAGCGTGATCCTGGCCACGGGGGTGAAGCACCGAATGCTGGGCCTCCCGGGGGAGACGGAGCTGGTGGGCAGCGGGATCTCCTTCTGCGCCGTGTGCGACGGGGAGTTTTACCGGGATAAGGCCGTCGTTGTGGTGGGCGGGGGCAACTCCGCTCTCCAGGAGGCCATCCTGCTGGCGGAAAACTGCAGCAGGGTAACCGTGGTCCAGGATCTGGACTATCTCACCGGAGAGGAGCGGAGCCAGGAGGTGCTCCGGTCCAAGGCCAATGTCCGCATCATCACCGGCGCCAAGGCGACGGGCTTCGAGACGAGGGATGGGGAGCTCACGGGGATCCGCCTCCGGCGCACGGCAGACGCCGCCGAATGGACGGAAGCCTGCGACGGGGTATTCGTGGCCGTCGGCCTTATTCCGGAGAATGAAGCCTTTGCCGAAGCGGCAGGGCTGAATGCCTATGGGTATATCGACAGCGATGAGCGCTGCCTCACCGCCTCCCCCGGCCTCTTTGCCGCCGGGGACTGCCGGGCCAAGGAGCTGAGGCAGCTCACCACCGCCGCGGGAGACGGGGCCGTGGCCGCCGTGGCCGCCTGCCGGTACGTGGACGCCCTGTAAGGCATGGGCAAGGTTGTCATTCGGCCCTGCGCCGAATATACGGAGGAATGCTGCCGGGCTGCCCTGCTCTCCGTCCTGGAGCCCCTGGGCGGATTGAGCTGGGTCCGGCCGGGGATGAAGATCGCCGTAAAGGCCAATCTCATCACCGCCCTGAAGCCGGAAACCGCCGCCACCACCCATCCTGCCCTCCTGGCCGCTCTTGTGCGGCTGCTTACGGAGCGGGGGGCCGAGGTCCGGGTGGGAGACAGTCCCGGCGGGGTTTTCAGCAAGCCCTATGTGGACCGGGTCTATGCGGTCTGCGGCCTGGAGGCGGTGAAGGAAGCGGGGGGAAGCCTCAACCAGGATTATTCCGTCAAGGAATGCTTCGATCCGGACTGCCTGGTGCTCAAATCCTTCGCCTATACCGGCTGGCTGGACTGGGCGGATGTGATCCTCAGCTTCAGCAAGCTGAAGGTTCATGCCATGATGAGCATGACCGCCGCCGTAAAGAACCTTTTCGGCTGCATCCCCGGCTCCGTGAAGGCGGAATACCATTACCGTTTCCCGGAATACCGGGATTTTGCGGATATGCTGGTGGACCTGAACCTCCATTTCAAGCCCCTGCTCCATATCTGCGACGCCGTCACCGGCATGGAGGGAAACGGCCCCACCCAGGGCACTCCCCGGCATCTGGGCGCCCTGCTGGCCTCCTCCGATCCCTTCTCCCTGGACCTGGCCGCTGCCCGGCTCATCGGGCTGGAGAAGGAGGACGTGCCCTATCTGGAGGCGGCCCACCGCCGGGGTCTCCTTCCCGATACCGCGGCGGATCTGGAGACGGACGGGGATCTGGAGGCCTTCCGGGTTCCGGATTTCCGGCATGTGGCCGGGCTCCGGGATCTCACCTCCCTCATCGGGGGCAATTCCCCCCTGCGGAAGCTGGTCCGCGGGACGGTGCGGCGGATCCTCCAGAGCTATCCCGCTCTGGAGCGGGGGGACTGCGTGGGCTGCGGCGTCTGTGCCCGCTCCTGCCCCGCAAGCGCCATTGCGATCCGGGAGAAGAAGGCCAGGATCGACCGGAAAAAATGCATCCGCTGCTTCTGTTGTCAGGAGCTGTGCCCCAAGGGGGCTATGGTCGCACACCGTCCCCTTGCCGCCCGGATCGCGGGAAAATTATAATCGAGCCGGAGGCGAAGGCTGGGAGACCGGGCTTCGCCTGATATGCAGACAGCAACACACATTTGAACGGAGGTCAGGAATGATGGAGAAATTCCGGGCGTTTCTGAAGCGCAAGAACATCGTGTTTTCCGCCAGGCGGTACGGGATCGACGCCCTGGGGGCCATGGCCCAGGGGCTCTTCGCCTCCCTGCTCATCGGCACCATCCTGAACACCCTGGGGAGCCAGTTCCACATCGGCTTTCTGACAAGGATCCTGGTGACCGTGGGCTCCGGGGAGAAGGCCGTGAACTATACCATGGGCAGCCTGGCCTCCGCCATGGTGGGCCCGGCCATGGCCGTGGCCATCGGATATGCCCTTCAGGCCCCGCCGCTGGTGCTCTTCACTCTGGTCCCCGTGGGCTTTGCCACCAACGCCCTGGGCGGGGCGGGCGGCCCGCTGGCCGTGCTGGTGGTGGCCATCGTGGCCGCCGAATGCGGCAAGCTCGTCAGCAAGGAGACGAAGGTGGATATCCTGGTCACCCCCATCGTCACGCTGCTCATCGGCGTGGGGCTGGCCTATCTGATTGCCAGGCCCATCGACACGGCGGCGTCCTGGTTCGGCTCCCTCATTCGCTGGGCCACCGAGCTGCACCCCTTCTCCATGGGCATCGTGGTTTCCGTTCTGGTAGGCGTCGCCCTCACCCTGCCCATCTCCAGCGCCGCCATTTGCCAGGTCCTGACCCTCACCGGCCTGGCCGGCGGCGCCGCCGTGGCGGGCTGCTGCGCCCAGATGGTGGGCTTCGCCGTCATGAGCTTCCGGGAAAACCGCTGGGGCGGCATTGTCAGCCAGGGCCTGGGCACCAGCATGCTCCAGATGGGGAACATCGTGAAGAATCCCAAGGTCTGGATCCCGCCCATCCTCAGCTCCGCCATCACCGGGCCCATTGCCACCTGCGTTTTCCGGATGCAGATGAACGGAGCGGCGGTGAACTCCGGCATGGGCACCTGCGGCCTCTGCGGTCCCATCGGCGTATGGACCGGCTGGGCGGCGGACGTAGCCTCCGGGGCGAAGGCGGCGGTCACCGCCATGGACTGGATCGGCCTGGCCCTGGTGGCCATCGTCCTTCCCGCACTCCTCACCCCCCTGCTGGCCTGGCCTCTGAGAAAATTGGGCTGGATCAAGGATGGGGACCTGAAGCTGAACTGAGTCGGCCTTCACCCGGGGCAGAATGCCCCGGGTGAATTTTTCTCTTGACAAATCCGGGAGATGCGCTATAATGGCACGTGTTCCGCGGGCGTAGCTCATTTGGCAGAGCGCCACCTTGCCAAGGTGGAGGTAGCGAGTTCGAATCTCGTCGCCCGCTCCAGATTGACCCACTTGCTTCGGCAGGTGGGTTTTTGCTTTCTCCTTTCCTCCCGCGTATGGGATCATTCCTCCCTGCGCATACTGATCCCATACTGATGCAAAGGGGCGAAGGGAATTGATCGAGAAGGATACGGTCCGGCTTCTGCGGGAATGCGACTCCGGCATCCGCATGGGGGTGGATTCCATCGAGGATGTGCTGAGGGAGCTGCAGGCGGGCCCGCTGCACAGGCTGCTTTCCGACTGCCGGGACCGGCACGAGGAACTGGGACGGGAAACGGACGCCCAGCTCCGCCGCTTCGGGGACGAGGGAAAATCCCCCAATCCCCTGGTGAAGGGGATGTCCCGGATGAAGACCGGCATGAAGATGAACATGGAGGATACCGCCCATGCGGCGGCGGATCTCATCACCGACGGCTGCAACATGGGGGTGAAATCTCTGAGCCGCTATCTGAACCAGTATGCCGCGGCGGACGAAACCTCCAAGGATATCGCCAAGCGGCTCATCGGCCTGGAGGAGCAGCTGGCGAAGGATGTGCGGCCCTGGCTGTGAATTCTCCGCGCCGCCGATCAGCCCGCTTCCCGCCCGGCGGGGGGCGGGCTTTCTTTTCCTTTTGGGTCTGGCGGCAGAAATTCCGGCCTGTCCCTTGCCAACGGAGCCGGGAGCGGGTAAAATAGGAGCTGCTTCGGGAGCGGGCGCGGACCGGGTCCCGGGCGGGAAGGAGGACCACCGCTTTGGAAAAACCGGATCTGTTTGACCGCATCATGAGCCTGCGGGTCCTGCACCCGCTTCAGCCCCTGTACCGCAAATACAAGGAGCCCCTGCTGTACCTCTTCTTCGGGGGACTCACCACCTGTCTGAGCATCTTCCTCTATTGGCTCTTCGCCCATCCCCTCGGTCTGGATCCGCTCATCGCCAACATCATCTCCTGGATCCTCTGCGTGGCCTTCGCCTACATCACGAACCGCACCTGGGTCTTCGCGGACAAGGCCCATGATCCCGGAGGCATCCTGCGGGAGGCGGCCTCCTTTACCGTCGGCAGGCTGGCCACCCTGGGTCTGGAGGAGCTGATCCTCTGGCTGGGGATCACCGTGCTGGGCATAAACGACGTGGCGGTCAAGGTCATCGCTCAGGCGCTGGTCATCCTGGGGAATTATCTGATCAGCAAGCTCTTCGTCTTCCGAAAGCAGTAAGCCCTTCTCCGGCCCGAAGCGTCCGCTTCGGGCCGATTTCCTTTTCCCGGCAGGATTTGTCCGCAGCAAGGCTTGCAATTCCCCGCCTGAGGCTGTATAATACTTCGGTTTTACCGGACCCAGCTGAAAAAGGAAGGAACGATCCCCATGGAACTGCGCA
>JAFWOX010000106.1 GCA_017545325.1 Oscillospiraceae bacterium
CGGGAAGGAAGATAGCGCGAAAGAAACCCAGGAGGGGTGTCTTTCGCGTTCAATCAGAAGTTTTTCGAACAATTTCTACCGTATTTCCTGTTCGAAAAACTTGCTTCAGCGGGGCGACAAGACTTTGTCGACACGCTGAGGCGCTGCAAACGCAGCGCCTCATTTTGGAGGAACGACCATGAAAATGCGAGAAGTCTGTCAGCGCACCGGGCTGACGGACCGGACGGTGCGGTACTGGACGGAGCAGGGGCTTCTGAATCCCTACCGGGAGGAGCAGAACGGCCGGCTCTACTTTTCGTTCACCGAGGAGGATGTGGCCGCCCTGGAGCGCATCGCCCTCCTGCGCCGGGCGGGCTTCTCCATCGGCCGGATCGGGGAGATGCAGAAGGATCCGGCGGCCATCGCCCCCGCCGTGCGGGAGCTGGGAGACAGCCTCCGGCAGCAGCGGAAGGAGGCGGAGGAGGCGGAGCGGGTGCTGGATCAGGCGGAGGCCTGCCCCAGCCTGGAGGCGCTGTTGGAGCTCCTGGGGAACAAGCGGGCCCTCTTCCCCCCTCCGGAGCCCCGGTTCGACCGCTTCGACCTTCTCTCGGAGGCGGAGCGGCAGGAGGCAGTCCGCCTCTCCCGGGAGGGGCTGGCGGCCCGGGAAAAGCGGAGGGGCCTGCTCCTGAACCTGGCCTCCGCCCTGGTGCTGGTCGCCCTGGCGGTGGTCCTCACCCTGGCCTTCTCCGGCGGACTCAAGGGAAAAGCGCAGCCCGCACCGGACTGGATGGACCGTTTCCTGGCCGGGGAAACGGCGGATACCCTCGTCTTTCTCCGCGCCGCGGGGACGGAGCCGGAATTCACCGGTCTGGACGGGAGCACCAATCGCCCGGCGGCGGTGTTCAGCGTCCCCGAGGGGCGGTTTTCCCTGAGCTGGAAGGCCCTGGGGGACGCCCAAGGAGAGCTGCTGGAGAGTATGACACAAGGAGAGCTTATCCCCTGGGAAGAGGATCCGGATTCCCCGGGCCTGGCAGCCTATCTCCGGGGCTCTGCCGGGTGGTACGCCCTGTATGCCCAGGGGGAAAGCATGGACCGGACAGCGCTGGCGGAAGTCCTGGACCGGGGAGTGACCCTGGTCCTCCGGGAGGAGGGCCGGCCGGAACAGGAGCTGAAGCTGGGTCCCTGATCCGCACCCCTTTCAAAGAATCAGCCCGCGCTCCGGGAAACCGGAACGCGGGCGTCGTTATTCTCGTCCTTCAGCGGGCCAGGACGTTGTACAGGATCTGGACCACCGTCGCCCGTGGGCAGGGCGTCTGATTATCGATGGGCAGGTCGATCCCGGCCAGGTATCCCCGCGCCGCAGCCCAGTCCGCGGCCTCCTTATACCATCCGTCCCTTCCCGGATTCATGGCCCGGTAGAGAAACACCGCGATATGCGCCGTGGTCAGGGTATCCTCGGGACTGAAGGCGTCCTCGCGGGTGCCGTTGGTCACGCCCTGCTCCACAGCCCAGGCGATGGGCGTCCGATACCAGTCCGCCTCCAGATCCAGGAAGGGGGTATCCAGGGAGGAGGGGGCAGGCTCCCCCATGGCGCGCCACAGGAAGGTCATCGCCTCCCCCCGCTTCACGATCGCCTCGGGGGCGAAGCGGCCGCCGCCCTGGCCGTTGGTGATCCGGGGCTCATGGGTATAGGCCCACAGGACCGCGTCATAGCAGGCGTCCGTCTCCTGAATATCCAGGAAGGGTCCCTTCCTTTCGGAGGCGGCGAGCTTCGTTACCCCGGAATCGTTCAGCAGGTAGAAGGTGGGCTCCGATTTCTCCGTAACATACCAGACCAGGCTCCCGTGATACAGGATGGGCTGGCAGTCGGAGAGCGGCGCATCCTCCGCGGTCTGCACGCTGCCGAAGCTGCCGTCGGCCTGATAGGTCACATAATACAGGGTATCGTCCTCATGGACCGGGTCCGGCGTAAACTCGACCCGGTTTCCGTCTCCCTCATAGCGGAAATAGATCCTTCCCGTGTTCACGCTGCCGTTCAGCTTGTTCCAAAGGACATAGCCCCGGTCCTCACCGGCGGGGACCAGCATGGGCGGACAGGCGGAATCCTGATACGGCAGGGCCCGGGTGGTCACCTGGAAGCTGTTCTTATCCACGAAGGAAAGATAGGGAAGCTGGGTCCCGCCGCCGCCCTGGCCGTCATAGGTGTGGGCGACCAGGTAGCCCTGGGCCGTCTCCGCAAGGCCGCCTACCGTCGCGCCGGTGTCGTTGTCTCCCCGGTATCCGGCGTACTCCTGGACGTTCACATGCTTCACCTGGTTCGCGTAATCGGCGGTGAATACCCCGTTTCCCGCCTTGATGGGATACCGCATCAGCACGGCGGCCCGGGGAAAGGCGTCGCCATGGTCCGCGCAGATGATGTTCTGTTCCCGGTCCACAAGCACAAACTGATTGAAGGAATGGCTGACGTACCCGTAGCCGGTATTCATGACCGCATACCAGGAATCCGTGATTTTCAGGTCGCTCTGCCGCACGGCGATGGTCACGCTGGCCTGGTGGTTGAGCCCGTCCGAGGCGGCGTACATCTCATGGCAGGTGCGGATATACAGATCATCTCCGTACTCCGCGAAGCGGGCGGAACCGGCGTCAAAGGGATGGACGGTGTTGGCTCCGTACAGGCCCGTGCTGCCGATGCGGTTCCAGCTCTTGTCATACTGGATGATCCGCATGACCTCGACCGAATCGTCTTGCTCCTCGTTGTTCCGGCCCTCCAGAAGGTAATTGTACTTCTGCCCCGCATAAAAACCGCCCCAGATTGGGAGCTCCATCTCCAGCATTGTTCCGGAGAGGTAGTTGATGCCGGCGTCATAGTTTTCGATAATGATGCCGCCGTCAATGTATTCCACCCGGGTCAGGCCGCCGGAGCTGTTCTCATAAAGATAGGATCTGACCGGGTAGGACCATCGGGTATAGTTCTGGGCCGCATAGTTGGTGCTCTCCGCCGGCCCGGCGCCCGCCGCGGAGGACGGGATGCACAGGCCCAGGATAAGCAGGAAGCACAGCAGGAAGGAAATCGTTCTTTTCATCGTCGCAGCTCCTCTTTTCTGTCGCCGGATCGGATCCGGAGCATTTCGGTTATCCCGTTTCCCGGGATTCATGGCTTCTTTTCCTCGCCTCTCCCGAATCAGAAAACATTGCCGCAGGCAAAACCTGCGGCAATGAACGCTTGTCAGGAATCTTATTTCACCATGCTGGCGACTTCGGCGGCGAAATCGTCGGCCTTCTTTTCGATGCCCTCGCCGGTGAGGAAGCGGATATAGCCCTTGATGGCGATGCTGCCGCCCACGGCCTTGGCCACCTCGGCCACATGCTTCTCGCAGGTGATCTTATCGCCCTTGACGAAGTCCTGCTGCATCAGGCAGTTTTCGCTGTAGTACTTGCCGATGCGGCCCATGACCATCTTCTCGATGATGGCGTCGGGCTTGCCCTTGTTCTTCTCATCCTGCTTGGCCTGGATCAGGAGGATCTCCTTCTCCTTATCGATGGTGGCCTGGTCCACGCAGGACTTATCCAGGAACAGGGGGTTCATGGCGGCGACCTGCATGGCCAGATCCTTGCCCAGCTCGATGACCTGGGGATTGGTCTGCAGCCCGTCGGACAGCTCCATGTTCAGCAGGACGCCGATCTTGCCGCCCATGTGGATATAGGAGACGGTGAAGCCCTCCCCATAGCGGGCGAAGCGGCGGACCTGGATATTCTCCCGGATGGTGGCGACCTTTTCCTTCCGCACGTCCTCGACGGTCTTGCCCGGCTCCAGCTCCAGGGCCATGAGGGCCTCCAGATCCTGGGGGGCCTTCTCGGCGGCCAGCTTGGCCACCGCGGCGGCAAAGGCACGGAAATCCGCGTTGTTGGCGGCGAAATCGGTCTCGATATTGACCTCGGTGACGGCGGCGGGGCAGCCGGATTCCGCCACATAGGCGGCGCAGATGCCCTCGGCGGCCACGCGGCCGGCCTTCTTGGCGGCTGTAGCCAGGCCCTTCTCCCGCAGGAGCTCAACGGCCTTGTCCATATCTCCGTCGGCCTCGGTGAGGGCCTTCTTGCACTCCATCATGCCGCAGTCGGTCATTTCGCGGAGCTTCTTAACATCAGCAGCGGTAAAAGCCATGATTATTCCTCCTCTTTCGCTTCCGCGGGGGCGGCCTCGACGGGGGCGGCCTCCTCGGCGTCGGCGCCCTGGCGGCCCTCCTGCACGGCGTTGGCCATGGTGGAGCTGATCAGCCGGATGGCGCGGATGGCGTCGTCGTTGCCGGGGATGGGGTAATCCACCTCATCGGGATCGCAGTTGGTATCCACGATGGCCACGATGGGGATCCGGAGCTTCCGGGCCTCGGCGATGGCGTTGCGCTCCTTGCGGGGGTCGATGACGAACATGGCGCTGGGCAGCCGGCGCATCTCCTGCACGCCGCCCAGGTACTTTTCCAGCTTGGCGATCTCGCCGGTGAGCTTGATGACTTCCTTCTTGGGCAGCATATCGAAGGTGCCGTCCTCCTGCATCTTCCGGAGCTGCTGCAGCCGGTCGATCCGGGTGCGCATGGTCTTGAAGTTGGTGAGCATGCCGCCCAGCCAGCGGGCGTTCACAAAGTACATGCCCACACGCTCCGCTTCTTCCTTCACCGCGTCCTGGGCCTGCTTCTTGGTGCCCACGAAGAGGATGGTGCCGCCGTTTGCGGCGGTATCCCGCACGAAGTTGTAGGCCTCCTCCAGCTTCTTCACGGTCTTCTGCAGGTCAATGATATAGATGCCGTTGCGCTCCATATAGATATAGGGCGCCATTTTGGGGTTCCAGCGCCGGGTCTGGTGGCCGAAGTGGACACCGGCTTCCAGCAGCTGCTTCATGGATACGACTGCCATTTTGCATTCCTCCTGTTTTTGTTTATTACCTCCACGGGGTCCGGCGAAACCGCCCGGCTGACCGGGAACGGGGCTTCGCTAGCAGTCCGTGTGCGTAATGCCGAATAATTATAGCAAGACCCATCCGCAAGTGCAAGCCTTTTTTTCGCGATTTTTGCTTCTTTCGTTGACTTCCGCCGCATCGGGGGTATAATTGATCCGCCAGAATACCAGAAAGGAATACGATCATGTCAGAACTGAAAGCCCGCCGGGAGATGGACCCGGCGTACCAGTGGGACTTTACCCCCATCTACCTCAGCGATGAAGCCTGGGAGGCGGAGCTCCGGGCCCTGACGCAGGAGGTGGAAGCCGTCGCCGCCCTGAAGGGGACCTTCA
>JAFWOX010000107.1 GCA_017545325.1 Oscillospiraceae bacterium
CGGGAATTGAAGAGGTTCAGGCCGAAGTCCCCACAGACGGCGAAGCCCCGGGAACGGGCCAGATCGATGTGGCCCAGGTTGCCGCAGAGGGCGTGGCGGATCCCCAGGGAATGGGCCTTGTCCAGGGCCTGGCGGACGCCTTCCGTCTCCCCGTCGGGGATCACCCGGGGCAGCACCACCGCCAGCTCTGTCTGGGCGGCGGCCTCCCGGAGCCAGTCGCTGTCCTCCCCCTTCACCAGGGACAGGGGCAGATAGAGCCGGGCGGGCTTCAGGGCCAGCAGCCTTGGGGTCAGCTGCTCCCGGCTCAAAATCCCCACGGTGAAGCGGGGGGGCTTGGCGGAGCCCGGATGGTGCTTGGCGGGGGAGAAGGAGTTCAGCTCCCGATCCCGGAGCCGGCCCCGGATGGCGGTGAGGTGGGTCAGCACCTCCCGGCGCATGGCGTTGACGGCGGCTGCCGACAGGCTCAGCCCCGGCTCCACGGCGCTTTTGATCTCCACGCAGCGGTAGGGGGTGCCGCCGGTCTTGGCCAGCCGCTGCTCCAGGGCCTCCTGGGTCAGGGGACGGGTCAGGGCCTCCTGGGGCTTGGGTCCCTCGGTTTTGCAGATGTTGCCCAGCTCGTCCTCCACCGCCAGCATGGCGTTCTGATGGCGGTTCACCACCGCGTAGAAGCGCACCGGCACCAGGGGAGCCTCGGTGTTCTCGTAGCCGGCCCGGGCCCGCTGCATCAGCTCCCTGTTCTCCCGCTCCTTCTGGCGGGTGCCGAACATGTCCGGACCGATGCGGCCGGTGTAGTAGCCCTCGGTGAAGCCCTGGCGGGAGAAGACCTCCTTCAGGTCCTCCATGTCCGCCTGGGACACGGGCTCTCCGTCGATGGCGGCCCGGTAGAGCCGGGTGGCCACCGCCACGTATTCCGGCCGCTTCATGCGGCCCTCGATCTTCACGGAGGCAACCCCCAGCCGCTCCAGCTCTCCCACCCAGGGCAGGAGGCAGTTGTCCTTGAGGCTCAGGGGGTACTTGTCCTCGTAGCGGCCGTAGCCGTAGGCCAGCCGGCAGGGCTGGGCGCACTGGCCCCGGTTGCCGGAGCGGGTGCCCACCACGGCGGAGAAGTAGCACTGTCCCGAGTGGCACATGCACAGGGCCCCGTGGACGAAGACCTCGATTTCAATGGGGCTGTTGCGGCAGATGAAGGCGATGTCCTCCCGCCGCAGCTCCCGGGCCAGCACCACCCGGCTGACCCCCAGGGCGGCGGCCCGCAGCACCCCGTCCAGGGAGTGAATGGACATCTGGGTGGAGGCGTGGATGGGCACCTCCGGGGCCATTTGCCGCACCAGGCTCACCAGGCCCAGGTCCTGGATGATGAAGGCGTCCACCCCCGCCTTGACGGCGGCGGTGATGGTCTGGGCCGCCTGCTCCAGTTCCCGGTCCGTCACCAGGGTGTTGAGGGTCAGATGGACCTGGACTCCCCGCACATGGCAGTAACGCACCGCGTCCGCCAGCTCGTCCAGGGAGAAGTTCCTGGCGTTCTGGCGGGCATTGAAGGGGCCGGAGCCCAAATATACGGCGTTGGCGCCGCTCTGGACCGCCGCGCGAAGGGCGTCCATGGAGCCGGCGGGAGCAAGCAATTCCAGCATATATCGCAAACCTCACAGGGGGAAATCAGAAAATTGTGGAATTGTATTATAGCAGACCAGCGCCGAAATTTCCATAGCAAACCCGAAATTCCCCCTGGGAAAATTTTCCGGCCTTTCGGCATAATTACGGAGAAGTTACAGTTCGACATTCTTTCCCCGGCACCACAAGGGCTTGTTGCGGGTCAACATAATCCCCCAAAATAACCGAGGGCCCGGTGGAAATTGTCCCGGACTTGTCCACATTTTCCACCGGGTTTTCCACCTCCGCCCGGATTCCCCCCCGGGGAAAACCGTCGAAAAAGCGGGAAACCCGGAAAAAGTTTGTGAGTTTTCCACAGGATGGGAAAAGTCCGTCGCCTTTCGTCGCCGGCCGGGAATCCCGGTTGCCGGGAAGTTTCCATAACGCTACAATACGATTTGAGAGACCAGCATGATCCGCTCCCCGGTGAGGGGATGCTCCAGCCCGATCCGCCGGGCCACCAGCCGCTGGCCGCCGGTATTGTCATTCTGAGCGCAGCGCAGCGGAGTCGAAGAATCCGTTTCTCCATCCCCGGGTCCCTGATCCCGGATCCCTGACCCCTCACTTTGCATTTTGCACTTTGCATTTTGCGCTCCCCCGTACTGGGGGTCTCCCACAATGGGGAAGCCCATGTAGGCGCAGTGGACCCGGAGCTGGTGGGTCCGGCCCGTCAGGGGCCGCAGCTCCAGGCGGCAGATTTCTCCCCGCTCCAGCACCCGGAAGCGGGTTTGGGCGGGCTTGCCGGAGGGGTCCACATAGCGCAGCAGGCTGGGGTTGGGCCGCTTGGCGATGGGCAGGTCAATGAGGCCCTCCTCTTCCTCGGGGCCCCCCAGGGTCAGGGCCTCGTAGACCTTCTCCAGGCGCCCGTCCGCCAGCTGCTCCATCAAAAGCCAATGGGCCCAGGCGTTTTTGGCGAAGAGCACCACCCCCATGGTGTCCCGGTCCAGCCGGGTCACCACATGGACGGCGCAGGCCTGGCCCGTGGCCTGATAGTGGCCCAGCAGGTAGTTGGCCAGGGTGCCGGTCTGCCGGGAAAAGGTGGGGTGCACCAGGATGCCCAGGGGCTTGTCCAGGGCGATGAGGCAGTCGTCCTCATAGAGAATGGAGAGGGGCCCCTGCTGGGCAGGGAAGTCCGGAGCCGCCTCCTCAATGGTCACCGTCACCCGGTCCCCGGGGACCAGGATCTGATTGGTATGGGCGCTTTTGCCGTTGACCCGGAAGGCGTCCAGGGGCTTGAGGCGCCGCACCAGGCCGTCGGAGATCCGCAGCTCCCGCCGCAGGGCGGAGAGCAGCTTGGTTTTTCGGGTCATGACGCAGGACAATACCACGGCGAGCGCCTCCTTTCTTCACGCAGGGGCCGGGTCTCCCGGCCCGCGGGCCGCCGCTAAGGAATCCCCGGCGCGGGACGGGGAACCCGTCCCCTACGAGGTTTTACCCATTATATCCCCCTGCGGATAAAAAATCAAGTTTGACATAAATTAGCCCTTGACAACCGTCCTGTTTCCCGGTAAAATAACGGATGGATTAGTTTGCCCGTCCGGCCTTTTAGGGGAGGACGGCACGGGTATTTCTTTTTCTCGGCATACCCAATTCTTTATGAAAGGAGGTGTGCGGAGTTATGGAATGGATTTGGTATATCCTCCTGCCCCTGCTGGGCATCGCCGTTGGCATAGTTGCGGCCTATCTGATCTTCACCAAGCTGAAGAAGGACGCGGTCGATAAGATAAAAAGCGCGGACGAGGAAGCCACGCGTCTTTATAACGAGGCCATCAAGGCCGGAGAAAACAAGAAGCGTGAGATGCTTCTGGAGGCCAAGGAAGAAATCCACAAAACTCGCACCGAAAACGACAAGGAGATTAAGGAACGCCGCACCGATCTCAACAAGCAGGAACGCCGCCTGCAGCAGAAGGAAGAGTCCCTGGACAAGAAGCTGGATAACTTCGAGCGCAAGGAGGAGGAGCTCCGCAAACGGCAGCAGGCTGTGGCCGCTACCCAGGAGGAGGTCAACCTCATCAAGAAGTCCCAGCTGGAGATGCTGGAAAAGATTTCCGGCTTCACCCAGGAGGAGGCCAAGGTCTACATCATCAAGAATGTGGAGCAGGACGCCCGTCATGACGCCGCCGTGAAGCTGAAGGAGATCGAGGCGGAGCTGAAGGACAACGCGGACCAGCTGGCCCGGGAGATCCTCTCCACCGCCATTCAGCGCTGCGCCGCCGACCACGCCGCCGAGGCCACCGTCTCTGTGGTGGCCCTGCCCAACGACGAGATGAAGGGCCGGATCATCGGCCGGGAGGGCCGCAACATCCGGACCCTGGAGACCATCACCGGCGTGGACCTGATCATCGACGACACCCCCGAAGCCATCAAGGCCGGAGAAAACAAGAAGCGTGAGATGCTTCTGGAGGCCAAGGAAG
>JAFWOX010000108.1 GCA_017545325.1 Oscillospiraceae bacterium
AGGTTGAAAAACAGTTATTTGTCAGCTTGAACAGGAAAAACACCTCTGAACCGGATCGGCTCGGAGGTGTTTCGATATTGTCTGGTTATTCTTGCCTGATTGAGACAATATGATTCTAAATCCAATGTGTTCTACACCTGTTCTACACGGCCTCCAATCCCCGAACCCCTTGATTTCATTGGGTTTTCGAATTGTTTGGAAGATCAAGAATCATATGTGTTCTCCCCAAAATCCAGGGTATGTTTTTGTGTCCATTCTTTTCGTGTTTCCAAACGCGCTGGTGTTACAACGGAAGAACAAACGGGCCGATCCGACAGCAGATTCTTATACCCTGTTATACCCTAAACGAAATAGGGTATAACAGGGTATAACGCCTGTGCACTCACTAAGCCGAATCTTCACGTAGTGCGTGACTATTTGAGCAATTCGGTACGCAGTGCGTTCCATTTTGGTAAAGGGTATTTTGGGGAGTCCATGTCAATACGCAGGTATTTTTTTCTTTGCATAAGCAGTTGACAAGACGGCAAAACTGTAATACAATGTATTACAGAAAGGAGGCGCTGATATGACCATCTCTTTGAGACTGAACGACGCAGATACCATGCTGATTAAAAAGTATGCGGAAATGAACGGCATGAGCGTTTCGGATTTAGTGCGTCAGTCCGTCCTTGAACGTATTGAGGACGAGTTTGATCTGAAAGCCTATGAAGCCGCTTTGGCCGAATATCGTGCCAACCCTGTAACCTATACCATGGATGACATGGAGAAGGAGCTGGGTCTGCGTTGAATTATCATGTGGAGTTTACCGAGGGTGCCAGACGGGAACTGAAAAAGCTCGACCGTTATACGGCCACCATGATTATGGGCTGGATACGGAAAAATCTGGAGGGCTGCACAGACCCCAGGCAGCATGGAAAGGGCCTTACCGCAAACCGCAGCGGCGAGTGGCGGTATCGCGTCGGTGACTATCGCCTGCTTGCGGAAATACAGGACAGCAAAATTCTGATCCTGATTTTGCACATCGGGCACCGAAGCGAAATTTACAAAAGATAAAACCGAGGACAAAAGCCCTCGGTTTTATCTTTTGGTGGAGATAAGCGGGATCGAACCGCTGACCTCTTGAATGCCATTCAAGCGCTCTCCCAGCTGAGCTATACCCCCACGCCATGTCCCGGGTTCCCCGGCGACATTGCGTATATTAGCATGCCGGCATGGGTTTGTCAATAACTTTTTTACTTTTTCCCCGCTTCTTCCCCGGAACGAGGCTGTTTCTGCTGCCGGCACCAGATCCGCATCACCAGCCGGTGGGGCAGAAGCTTCACCATCAGCACCTGAAGCCGGATGGCGAGACCGCAGACGGAAACATCCTTTCCCCTGACCATATCCCGAAGGGCCCGGGATACTACCTGCTCCAGCGAATACCAGCGGTTGTAATATACGATGGTATCGTCGCTCACCGCCCGGTCGAAGAAGGCTGTCCGCACCCATCCGGGGCACACCGCCATCACCCGGATCCCCCGGGACTTCAGCTCCGCATTCAAGGCGCGGGAGAAGCTCAGCACGAAGGCCTTGGAGGCCCCGTAAACGCTGATATACGGCACCGGCTGAAAGGCGGAGAGGGAGCCCATCTGATACACCCGGCTCCCCCGGGTCATATACGGCAGAGTGAGCGCGGTCATGCGCACCAGCGCCCGGTCGTTCAGTTCGACGATCCCCAGCTGATTTTCCAGGTCCCGCTCCGCAAAGGCGCCGAAAACCCCGTAGCCCGCCGCGTTCACCAGGACGGCCGCCTCCGGCTGCTCCGATTTCAGCAAGGCCGCAAAGGTCTCCCCCGCCCCGTCCTTCGTCAGGTCCAGGGGCAGGAGGCGGAGCGACGCCCGGAGGCTTTCCCCCAGCTCCTCCAGCGCCTCCGGGCGCCGGGCAATGGCCCAGATCTCGTCAAACCGCTCCGCCGCGTCCAGCTGACGCACGAATTCCCGGCCCATTCCGGAGGAGGCGCCGGTGATCACGGCGATCCTTTTGCCCATTTCTCAGCCCTCCGCCGCCATTCGGGGAAAGAGCTCCCGAAGCCGGGGATACAGCTCCTTCCATACTTCGTAGCGTTCCCCGTACCGGGATACCAGCTCCGGCTCCGGCTCCACCGTCCCCACGGTGCGGACGATCCTTCCGGCGGCCTCCTCCACGCTGGCGTAAGCGCCGCAGCCTACGGCGGCCAGTATGGCGCCGCCCAGGGCCGGTCCCTCCTCCGCAGCCAGCAGATCCAGCTGCAGATCCAGCACGTTTGCCAGGATCCTGCGCCAGACCGGGCTCCTGGCCCCGCCGCCGCAAATGCGGGATCTGCGCAGGAGCCGTCCCGCCTCCCCCATGGCCAGAAGGCCGTCCTTCAGTCCGAAGGCCACCCCCTCCAGCACCGCCTGGGTCAGATCTGACCGGTCCGTATCCATGCTCATGCCCAGGAACGCTCCCCGGGCCTGGGCGTCGTTATGGGGGGTACGCTCACCCATCAGGTAGGGCAGCCAAAGCACCGGGTCCCGTCCCAGCTTGTCCTCCGTGATCCCCGCCTGCTCCCCCGCATAGTCATCGGTTCCCAGAATGCCGGACCACCACTGGTTGCAGGCGGCGGCGCTCAGCTGGCATCCCATGAGATGCCAGCCCCCATCCGCATGGCAGAAGGAGTGGATGGCGTGGTTCTCCGGGTTAATGAACCGGTCCCCCGCCAGGAACAGGGTCCCGGAGGTGCCCACAGAGATATTGCACAGCCCCTTGCCCACGGTGCCGGTGCCCACGGCGGCGGCGGCATTGTCCCCCGCTCCGGCCACCACCCGCACCTCCCGGCTGAGGCCGGTGCGCTCCGCCGCCTCGGCCGTCAGGCAGCCGACGACCTCGCTGCTTTCATATACCCGCCCCATCTGTTCCTCCCGCAGCGCGCAGAGCTCCAGCATCTCTCCGGACCAGCGGCGGCGCTCCACATCGAACAGGAGCATTCCGGAAGCATCGCTGCAGTCCGCGGAATGGACGCCGGTGAGCCGCCAGACCAGATAATCCTTGGGCAGCATGACCCGGCGGATCCGCCCGAACAGTTTAGGCTCATGCTTCCGCATCCAAAGAAGCTTCGGGGCGGTAAAGCCCGCGAAGGAGATATTCCCCGTGAGGGCCGCCAGCCGATCCTCTCCGAAATCCCGGTTCAGCCAGGCGCTCTCCTCCTCCGTTCTGCCGTCGTTCCACAGGATGGCGGGACGCAGGATCCGGCCGGCCTCGTCCAGGGCCACCAGGCCGTGCATCTGGCCGCCGACGCCGATGCCCCGGACCTGGCCCGGGTCCTCCCCTTCCAGCAGCTGCCGGATGCCCAGCATAGTCTCCCGCTCCCAGTCCGCCGGATCCTGTTCGCTCCAGCCGGGGCGGGGCATGTGCAGGGGATACTCCCGGCTCACGCTCTTCACCAGGGTCCCGTCCTCCTCCATGAGCAGCAGCTTCACCGCGCTGGTGCCCAGATCTGCGCCGATATACCGCATCCTGATCCCTCCTTTATTCTCTGATCTTGATTATAGCAGAAGGGCGGAATCCTTTCCATGCTCCCGGGAAATTTTCTCCTCTTCCCGGCTGACTGCTCCCACCTTCGCGGTCAGCGCCAGCATGGCCGCCAGATTGGGTATGCACATCAGCCCGTTGGCCGTCTCCGCCAAGGCCCAGCTCAGTTCAGGCTTTGTCACCGCCCCTGCCGCGCAGGAAAGCACATAGAGGCAGCGATAGATCCCCGTTCCCCGTCCGGCAAACACGTATTCCCAGCACCGAAGTCCGTAAAAGGACCAGGTCAGTATGGTGCCCAGGGCAAACAGAGCGGTGCATACCGCCAGGAGCAGGGGACCCAGGGTCGGCCCGTAAACCCGCCCCAAGGCCAGGGCGTTCAGGGCGGCGGTGCCGGCGGTTCCATAGGGAAGGGGCACGCCGCTCACCAGCAGGCTCAGTCCGGTGAGGGTGCAGAGCACCAGGGTATCCGCAAACACCTCAAAGACGCCGTATAGCCCCTGGGTATCCGGATCGCCGCCGGCGGAGGCATAGGCCATGGGGGCGGAGCCCAGCCCCGCCTCATTGGAGAATACGCCGCAGCGCGCCCCCGCGGAGACCGCCGCCATCATGCTCCCCACCGCTCCGCCTGTCGCCGCACCCGGCCGGAAGGCGCCGGAGAAGACGTTCTTCAGCGCGGGAAGCAGCGCATCCCGCCTCAGGATCAGCACCCCCAGGCAGGCCAGGATATACAGCCCCGCCATCCCCGGCACCAGCCGGGCGGTGATCTGCCCCAGGCGCTTCATCCCCCCCAGGAGGGTCAGTGCTGACGTTCCCGCGCAGAGGACGCCCACGGTCCAGTTCACCGCGCCTTCCGCGGCAAAGCCGGGGCGCAGGCTCCGGGCTGCCGCCCGGACCGTCTCCGCAATGGTGCCGGCCTGCACCCCGCTGCCGATCCCAAAGGCGGCCAGCATGCCGAAGAGGCAGAAGGCGGCAGCAAGGGCCTTCCCTGCGCCGCCCAGGTATCGCTCCATCGTATACATCGGTCCTCCCTGCCACTCTCCCGACGGCCCTCTCCGACGGGTATGCACGGCCATAAGGACCTCCGCATACTTGGTGGCCATGCCCAGCAGGGCGGCGCACCACATCCACACCAGGGCCCCCGGTCCCCCCAGGGTGACGGCGGCGGTGACCCCGGCGATGTTCCCGGTGCCCACCGTGGCGGCCAGGGCGGCGGTAAGGGACTGAAAGGGAGTCAGCTCCCCCGGCGCCGCTTTGGCCTTATGTCCCCTGCCCAGCGCCGTCCTCAGCGCCGCACCAAACCGGCGGAGCTGCACGCCTCCTGTGGCCAGGGTCATCCCCAGGCCGCAGGCCAGCAGCAGGATCAGCACGGGCATCCCCCATAGGGTGTCCCGGACTCCCCGTATCCATTCCATCCACCATCCCTCCCGGAGCATGTCTATGCGTCCGGGAGGGATGAAAATGCCGGGCGGGACCGATCCCGGTCCCGCCCGGCAACATCCGGTGCGTTCAGATGAGCGCTGCGGTGATGAGCGCCATTTTATAGACCTCGGAGGCGTTGCAGCCCCGGCTCAGGTCATTGATGGGGGCATTGAGACCCAGGAGGATAGGGCCGTAGGCATTGAAGCCGCCCAGGCGCTGGGCGATCTTGTAGCCGATATTGCCGGCATTCACATCCGGGAAGATGAAGGTGTTGGCATATCCCGCCACCGGGGAGCCAGGGAACTTCAGCTGGCCTACCTCGGGGCTGACTGCGGCGTCGAACTGCATCTCCCCATCCACAGGGGTATCCGGCAGGGCGGCCTTGGTTTTGGCGACGGCGTTCTGCATCATGGTGACGGTGTCGTCCTTGGCGCTGCCCTTGGTGGAGAAGCTCAGGAAGGCCACCTTGGGATCGATGCCGAAGGTGCGGGCGCACTTGACGGTCTCGGCGGCGATCTCCACCAGGTTATCCTCCGTGGGATGGATATTGATGGCGCAGTCCCCCATGGCGATGCGCTCCTCCTCCTTCGCGCCCCGGGTGAGGATGAAGCAGGAGGAAACGATGGTGTTGCCGGGCTTGGTCTTGATGAGCTGGAGGGCGGGACGGACGGTGTCCGCCGTGGAGTAGGTGGCGCCGCCCAGGAGGCAGTCCGCCTTGCCCAGCTTCACCAGCATGGTCCCGAAATAGTTGGATTTCTGCAGAGCCGCGCGGCAGTCCTCCGCGCTCATCTTCCCCTTGCGGAGCTCCACCATCTTCTCGACCATGGCGTCCATCTCGGGGTACTCGGCGGGATCCACCAGCTTTGCCTTGGCGATATCGAAGCCGCCCTTTTCGGCGGCAGCCTTGATGGAGGCGGCGGGACCCACCAGGAGCACATCCAGCAGGTCCTCCTTCAGCAGGCGGGCGGCGGCATCAAGGATGCGGGCGTCCTCGCCCTCGGTAAACACGATGGTGCGGCGGTTCTTCTTCAGCGTTGCGGCGAGCTGTTCAAACATAGATCTATACCTCCGATATTTCCGGGCGCGAAGCGTCCTTTGTAATCAACCGGATTATCATATACCCTTTTTTTGTGTTGTACAAGCCAATTTTTGCGCTTCTTTGTTTTTTTCCCAAGCGGGCTTGACTTTTTCTGGTCCTTGGCGTACTAATAGCGCTAGTCTTCCTCCGCCGCGAGTACCCCCCGCGAGCCTGTCAGTTCGAGGTTCTGCCGTGAAACGCGTTCATGAGATCGATTTCTGCGAGGGCAGGCTTCTGCCCAAGCTCTGTTCCTTTGCCCTGCCGGTGATGCTCTCCGGCATCCTTCAGCTGGCCTTCAATGCCGCCGACCTGATCGTGGTGGGCCGCTTCGAGGGAGAAGCCGCTCTGGCCGCCGTAGGCTCCAACGGCGCTCTGGTCTCCCTGGTGGTCAACGTATTCATGGGCCTGGGAAGCGGCATCAGCGTCCTGGCTGCCAGGTACTTCGGGGCGAAGGACGACCGGCGCATGGGGGAAACCGTGGAGACAGCCGCCATCGTGGGGATCCTGGGGGGCGCGCTCACCGCCCTTATCGGTCTGATTCTCTCCGTTCCCATGTTGCGCCTCATGTCCACTCCGGAGAACGTGCTTCCCCTGGCGGCGGTATACCTGCGCATCTACTTCCTGGGCATCCCCTTCCTGGCGGCCTACAATTTTCTCAGCGCCGTGCTCCGCTCCGTGGGGGATACCCAGCGGCCTTTGCTGTACATGGCTGTCGCCGGGGCGGCAAATGTGCTGCTGAACCTGCTCCTGGTGCTGGTCTTCCGTCTGGGCGTGGTGGGGGTGGCCGTCGCCACGGTGGCCAGCGAGCTTCTCTCCTTTGTCCTCACGGTGCGCTGCTTGATGCGCAGTAAGGGAGCCTACCGTCTGCCACGGGGGAAGCTGCATTTCTCCCGGGCTGTGTTTCTGCAGATGCTCCATATCGGCCTTCCCGCGGGGATCCAGGGCAGCCTGTTCAGCATTTCCAATGTGATCATCCAATCCTCCATCAATTCCTTCGGCGCCGCCGTGGTGGCGGGGAACGCCGCTGCGGCGAGTCTGGAGGGCTTCGGCTACTGCTGCCAGGATTCCGTTTGCCAGGGGACGGTGGCCGCGGCGAGCCAGTGCATGGGGGCGCGGAAATATGATCGGGTACGCTCCGTCACGGTGGTGAGCAATATACTGGCCGCCTTAGCCAGCATTGCCCCCTATGGGATCATTCTCCTGCTCCGCTACCCGCTCCTGCACGCCTATACGGCGGAGACGGAGGCGGTGGAGACCGGCGTGATCCGCCTCTTCTACCTGGGGGCGCTGTACTTCACCGCCGGGTTCATGGGGGTCATGACCGGAGTGCTCCGGGGCTACGGATACAGCATCCTGCCCACCTCCATCACCCTGGTCGGGGTCTGCGGCTTCCGTCTGGTGTGGATCTTCACCGTTTTTGCCCGTTTCCATGACCTCCGTCTGCTCTACAGCTGCTACCCCATTTCCTGGACTCTCACCGCGATCGGCCTGTTCATCGCCTATTTTGCCCTGCGGAAACGGGCCGTGGAGCTGAACGAGGCCCGGTACCGGGCGGAGCATCCGGCATCCTGAAAATGATCTGAGCGGGTCGGGCTGACCGACCCGCTCAGTCTGCAGACAAACCCGAAAACGGAACGAAAACGGGAAGGAAGATAGAGTGAAAAGAAACCCAGGAGGGGTGTCTTTCGCGTTCAATCAGGAGTTTTTCGAACCATTTCCTACCGTATTTCTTGTTCGAAAAACTTGCTTCAGCGGGGCGACAAGATTTTGTCGACACGCTGAGCGGGTCGGGCTGGCCGACCCGCTCCCGCTCTGTGTCTGCGTCGTTTTTTCCCTCCGCGGGCTTGACTTTTCTCCCGTACCGGCGTAATATCACCTGGCATTTCCCTTGCATGCAATGAATCTCAGTATGATCGAGGCTTTCTCTGTGAAACGTTCTCATGAAATCGACCTGACGGAGGGAAGGCTCCTGCCCAAGCTGCTGTCCTTCTCCCTTCCCCTGATGCTCTCCGGGATCCTGCAGCTGGCCTTCAACGCGGCGGATCTGATCGTGGTGGGCCGCTTTACCGGGGAAACGGCCCTGGCGGCGGTGGGCTCCAACGGCGCTCTGGTCTCCCTGATGGTCAACCTGTTTATGGGCCTGGGCACCGGCGTCAGCGTGCTCATGGCCCGCTATTTCGGGGCAAAGGACGCCCCGCGCATGGCCGAGACCGTTCAGACCACCGCCATCGTCGGCGCGGCGGGCGGGATCCTGTTCGCCGTTCTGGGGGTGACCCTTTCCAGGCCTATGCTGCAGCTCATGGGGACCCCGGAGGAGGTCCTTCCCCTGGCCGCCGTCTATCTGCGCATATATTTTTTGGGTATTCCCTTCCTGGCGGTATATAACTTTCTCAGCGCCGTGCTCCGCAGCGTGGGGGATACGGAGCGCCCCCTGGTTTTCATGGCCATAGCCGGCGGGGTGAACGTGGTGCTGAACCTGATCCTGGTCGTCGTCTTCCATCTGGGGGTGGTGGGCGTTGCGGTGTCCACGGTGGCTAGCGAATTGCTCTCCTGCTTCCTCACGGTGCGCTGCCTCCTTCTCTCGGAGGGCCCCTACCGCCTCCCCCGGGGCAGGCTGCGTTTTTCCCGGATCCAGTTTCTCCAGATGCTGCGCATCGGCCTCCCTGCGGGGATCCAGGGCAGTCTGTTCAGCATTTCCAATGTGATCATCCAGTCCTCCATCAATTCCTTCGGCGCCGCCGCCGTGGCGGGCAATGCCGCGGCCGGCAGTCTGGAGGGCTTCGCCTTCTGCTCCCAGGACGCGGTGAGTCAGGCGGCGGTGGCCTCCGTCAGCCAGTGCATGGGCGCCCGGCGGTATGAGCGGGTGCGCTCCGCCGTGGCCGCCTGCTGCCTGCTGGAGGTCCTGGTGAGCGTGGTGATCTACGGGGTGATCCTCCTGCTGCGGTATCCCCTGCTGCATATCTATACCGATGATGCGGCGGCGGTGGAGGCCGCCATTATCCGGCTCTTCGTTCTGGGCGTCCTGTATTCCACAAACGGCCTGATGAACGCCATGACCGGCGTGGTCCGGGGCCATGGGTACAGCATCCTGCCCACCGCCCTGACCCTGGCGGGGGTCTGCGGCTTCCGCCTTATCTGGATCTATACCGTGTTCGCCCGGCATCATGACCTGCGCATCCTGTACAGCTGCTATCCCCTTTCCTGGATCATCACCATCATCGCCCAGTTCATCGCCTATTTTGCCCTGCGGAAACGGGCCGTGGAGCTGAACGAGGCCCGGTACCGGGCGGAGCACCCATCCATAAGCGAAGCAGGAGGCTGACCGCCTCCTGCTCAGACTGTAGACAAAGTGCAAAAAGCCTCGCAGAGTTCGCGCCCGCAGGCGCGAATGAGATGAGATTCATTTTGGGGCAAAATTCA
>JAFWOX010000109.1 GCA_017545325.1 Oscillospiraceae bacterium
GCTGACCACCTCTTCCTTGGCCACCAGGCCCGTGACGGTGGCCACGGTGGGCCGCCAGGAGCCGAAGCCCAGGGGCTTGAACACGAAGCTCACGGCGTTCCCCACGCCGGCCAGGATGGAATCGTCCATGGGGGTGACCTCCTCGGGGTCGATGCCCATGCGGTCCGCCACGGACAGGACATAGGGCTCGGTGACCAGGCCCTCCTCCTCATAGAGCTCATCCACCATGCCGAAGCGGCCGTTGACGCTGCCCAGGCTGCTCAGGGCCCAGATGACGATGCTGCTGAGAAGGATGACGGTGCCCGCCCGCTTGATGAAGCTCCAGCCCCGCTCCCACATGCTCCGCAGGACGTTGCCGATGCTGGGGGCATGGTAGGCGGGGAGCTCCATGACGAAGGGGGCCGGGTCGCCCGCGAACATCTTCGTCTTCTTCAGCATGACGCCGGAGACGATGATGGCGGCGACGCCGATGAAGTAGGCGCTCACGGCGATCCAGGTGCTGCCGCCGAAGAGGGCGCCCGCGATAAGGCCGATGATGGGCATCTTCGCCCCGCAGGGGATGAAGCAGGTGGTCATGATGGTCATGCGCCGGTCCCGCTCATTTTCAATGGTGCGGGAGGCCATGACGCCGGGGACGCCGCAGCCCGTGCCCACCAGCATGGGGATGAAGCTCTTGCCGCTTAGCCCAAACTTGCGGAAGATGCGGTCCATGATGAAGGCGATGCGGGCCATATAGCCGCAATCCTCCAGGATGGCCAGGAGCAGGAACAGCACCAGCATCTGGGGCACGAAGCCCAGCACCGCGCCCACGCCGGCGCAGATGCCGTCGGAGATGAGGCCCACCAGCCAGCCGGCCACGCCCCAGCCCTCCAGCAGGGCCCGGGAGCCGTCCGTGAGCCAGGCGCCCCCCAGAACGTCGTTGGCCCAGTCCGTGAGGAAGGTGCCGAGGGAGATGCCCCCGTCCCCGATGGGCGCGCCCATGCTCAGGGCGTACACCAGGTACATGACCACGGCGAAGATGGGCAGGGCCAGGATCCGGTTGGTGACGATCCGGTCGATCTTATCCGAATTGCTGAGGCTGTGGGCCGCCTTCTTCTTATAGATGCCCTTGAGCATCTGGGCGATGTAGACGTACCGCTCGTTCGTGATGATGCTCTCCGCGTCGTCCTCCAGCTCCGCCTCGGCGGCGGCGATGTCCTTCTCGATATGGTCCAGGATCTCCCGATCAATATTCAGCTTTTCCAGCACCTTTTCATCCCGCTCGAAGATCTTTACGGCGTACCAGCGCTGCTGCTCCTCGGGGAGCCCGTGGAGGGCCGCCTCCTCGATATGGGCGATGGCGTGGTCCACCGGGCCGGAGAACCGGTGCTGGGGGACGGTTTTGCCGCCCTGGGCCGCCTGGATCGCGGCCTCGGCCGCCGCCTGGACCCCTTCCCCCTTCAGGGCGGAGATCTCCAGCACCGGGCAGCCCAGCTGCCGGGAAAGCTCGGGAATATTGATGCTGTCCCCCTTCTTCCGCACCAGGTCGGTCATGTTCACGGCCACCACCACGGGGATGCCCAGCTCCGTGAGCTGGGTGGTGAGGTAGAGGTTCCGCTCCAGGTTCGTGCCGTCCACGATGTTCAGGATGGCGTCGGGCCGGTGGTCGATGAGGTAATTCCGAGCCACCACTTCCTCCAGCGTATAGGGGGACAGGGAATAGATCCCGGGCAGGTCGGTGATGGTCACGTCGTCATGCTTTTTCAGCTTGCCCTCCTTCTTCTCCACCGTGACGCCGGGCCAGTTGCCCACGTACTGGGTGGAGCCGGTGAGGGCGTTGAACAGCGTCGTCTTGCCGCTGTTGGGGTTGCCCGCCAGGGCGATCTTCACTTCCATAACTACTCTCCCTTTCGTAGTTAGCAAATACTAACCTATGTGCAAAATTAAAGACGAATTTATAATTCGACCTCCACCATCTCCGCGTCCGCCTTGCGGATGCTCAGCTCATAGCCCCGGACGGTCAGCTCCATGGGGTCCCCCAGGGGAGCGACCTTGCGGACATAGACCTCCACCCCCTTGGTGAGGCCCATGTCCATGATCCTCCGCTTCACCGCGCCTTCTCCGTGGAGCTTCTTTACGGTGCAGTTCTGTCCCACCTTCACCTCTCTGAGATTCGTCGTCATGCTCGCTTTCCCCCTTAAATCATGATCTTCTGCGCCATTTCCCTGCTGATGGCCACCCGGGATTCCTTGACCCGGACGATGACGTTCCCGCTGATGGTGCTTACCACCGTGACGCTGCCCCCGGGGACGAAGCCCATGTCCGCCAGGTGCTGCCGCAGCTCCTGGCTGCCGCCCACCTTCTTGATGATCTGTTCCTCGCCGGGTTCCGCCAGGATCAACGGCATCATACGCGTCCTCCCTCCTGCGCCGGCGCAGCACGGGAGCCCGCCGCCGACGCCCAAATAGTTAGCCTATACTAACGACCGGATACATTATAGTTATCCTATGCTAACTTGTCAAGAGGATTTTGTTCATCTGCGCAAAAAACGCCGGCGCTCCGTTCCTTTTCCGGCGGGCATAGGGTACAATGGAGGGGAGCGCTGCCGGATCAGGGCGGAAGGAAGGATCGAAAACAGCGGACATTCCGCTGCAGAGGCGCGGATTTTCCGCATCCCTGCCCCCTGGGCGGACCGATTTCCCCGGGCAAGAGATCCTTGCGTGACTTTTTCGGCCCCCCGGCGTATGCTTCTCCCGGTGCGGCGCACCAGGAATCCAGGATGAAGGGAGACCCGGACATGAACGACGTGGGCAAAAACATCCGGCGGTACCGGGAGCAGAAAGGGCTGACCCAGGACGCCCTGGCGGAAAGGCTGCATGTGACCCGGCAGGCGGTGAGCAACTGGGAGACCGGAAAAAACCAGCCGGATCTGGAGATGCTGGAGGCGGCGGCGAAGGCCCTGGACCTGGAGCTGACGGACCTGATCTACGGAAAAAAACAGGAATACCCCCGCTTCCAGCGGAAGGCGGTGGTCTGGACGATCGTCCTGGGGATCCTCGTCTTTCTGGCCCTGATGGACGCCCTGTTCCTTGCGCCCCGGCTTCTGGAGCTGCGGGGGCGGACCTTCAATATCCGGCCCGACGCCGTCAACGGACTTGTTGCGCTGCCCCTGGGCAGCGTCGCCGCGGGGATGCTCCTCCCGGCGGCGCTCTCCCTCCGGCGCAGCGTGGAGCCGGGGAAAAGGGTGCGGATCGTTCTGCGCATCCTGTCGGTCCTGCTGCTGATCCCCGTCGCTCTCATGGCGCTGTATCTGCTGGGTTTCGGGTGGCCTCCCCGTTCCGGGTGGGCTCCCCTGAACCGGGCCGTGGTGTTCATCCTGGCGGAGAGCACCGGCTTCCGTCGGCGCCTTTTCCTGGGCATCCTCCCGTTTTTCGCGGGGCTCTGCCTGTACCCCGCCTGGGTACGGCTGAGGAGGGCGGGGGAATGAGGAGCCTGGCTCGGCGCAGCCGATGGAAAATCCCGCAGACTTTGGAAAAACAAGTGACAAACTGCCCCGGATCGTGTATGCTCAGCTTGTGTACGCCCTCCGGGGCGTTTGCCTGCTGAACGGCGGGATCGGGACAGGGTCCGCGGCCCGCATAAAAATCAAGAATAACGAAGGAGAAGTCAAATGGAACTGAACAAAGTCACCCTGATCGGCGGCGGCGTCCTGGGCTCTCAGATCGGCCTGATGTGCGCGTATGTGGGCAAAGAAGTGACCTTCTGGCTGCGGTCCGAGGGCTCCGTGGAGCGGGCCAAGCCGAAGCTGGAGCGGTATGCCGGGCTCATGCTCCAGGATCTGCTGGCGGCCAAGGCGCTTATCGGCTCCCCCCTGGGCAAGCTCACCTATCCCAAGGGGCTGATCCGGGACTGGGCCGCCGCCACCCCGGAGGGGATCGACGCCCTGGCCGCCCAGGCCAAGGAGAACTTCGCCGGGAAGATCCGCTTCGAGCTGGATCTGGGGAAGGCCCTGGCGGACGCAGACGTGGTCATTGAAGCCATGGCAGAGGATCCCAAGGCAAAAATCGCCATCTATACCGACATGAAGGAGCTTATGCCGGAAAAGACCGTCCTGCTGACCAATTCCTCCACCCTGCTCCCCAGCACCTTCGCCGGGTATACCGGCAGGCCGGAAAAGTACCTGGCCCTGCATTTTGCCAACACCATCTGGAAGAACAACACCGCCGAGGTGATGGGACATCCCGGCACAGACCCGGAGATCTACAAGGAAACGGTGAAGTTCGCGGAGGAGATCAATATGATCCCCCTGCAGCTGCACAAGGAGCAGCCCGGGTATATCCTGAACTCCATGCTGGTACCCTTCCTCACCTCCGCCCAGGCCCTGCTGGCCACCGGCGTGGCGGATTACGAGACCATCGACCGCACCTGGGAGCTGGCCACCGGCGCCCCTGCCGGCCCCTTCAAGATCCTGGATATCGTTGGCCTGGAGACCGCCTACAACATCAACCAGATGAAGCCGGAGGCCCAGGTGGAGGGCAGCGTTTCCAACCTCATCGGCAAGCTCCTGAAGGAGAAGATAGATAAGGGGGAGACCGGCGTCAATGCCGGAGTGGGTTTCTACAAATATAAATAATCCGCTCTGAACGCGCCGCCGCCGCGGCCTTTTGGCTGCGGCGGCTATTTTTGCGCGTCGGGGGCAGGGCGCGCGATGGGATCACGCTCCGGGCCTCCGGTCCCCCCGGGCATACAGGGTGAGGGCGGCGAGGACGAGAAGGGAGCCCAGCAGGGTGAGCGGGGCCGGGATCCTGCGGGTGACCAGAGCGCTCACCAGCAGACTGGTGACGGGCTCCAGCATATTGAGGAAGGCGGCCTTGGCCGCGCCCAGCCGCTTGATCCCCGCCGCAAGCAGGATGAGGCCCGCGCAGAGCATGAACCCCGCCAGAGCGCCCGGCAGGAGGGCGGCCGCGGCGAGGGGGACGGCGGCGGCTCCGGTCAGCCCATGCACCGCCAGTCCTGCGGCCACGGAGCTGAGATTGATGAAAAAAACGGAGACCATGGGCGGCGCGTCCTTCAAGGGCTTCCGGTCGTTGGCGATCACATAGAAGGCGTAGCAGAAGGCGGAGGCCAGGGCGGAAAGGAGGCCCAGCTTATTCCCGCCGAAGCTGCCGCCGAAGAGACAAAACAAGCCGGCAAAGGAAACGAGCATGGCCGCGACCTTGAAGACCCGGAGCCTTTCCCCGAAAAGGGCGATCATGGCGATGCTGACCACGGTGGGATAGAGGAAATGGATCATGGTGGTCAGCCCCACCGGGATCCGGGCATAGGCGGAATTCAGCAGGAAATCCGTGAGGAACAGCCCGACCCCGCCGGCCAGGACCATGGCCAGGAGCGCCTTTCCCTCCACCCGAAGGGATTCCCGGCGGATCAGGGCGGCGAAAAGGGCTGCGGCGCAGGCGGCGGTATTGCACAGGATCACCAGGCCCAGGGGAGAGGCCCCCTGCCGGATGACATATTCCTGCAGGGAGGGGACGACCCCGAAGAGCACGGAGGCGAGGACGACGAAGAGATAACCCATGGAACAAGATCTCCTTTCCGGCCCCCGGAGGATCCGGCTTTCCGCCGAGGGGAGTCTGCGGCAGGGAAAGCCCGGATTTTTGGATATAAACCCTGGCGGAGGAACGGATTTCAAGGTATACTCAGAGCAGAAAACAGAACGGAGGAAGCAAATATGGGCAAATACGATCATCTCTTCCTGACCATCCCGCCGGAGTATCACAGCTGGGAGGGGTACGCCTCCCCCCGGGCCGGATTCGGCGGCGAGGCCGAAATGCCCGGCGCGAAAATGTACATGGGGTTTTCCGTCTCCACCAAGGAGGGGGTGATGGAGGTTCCCCACCTCCACCATGGCATCGATGAATACCTGGTCTTCACCGGGGCGGATCTGGCGGATTTCTTCGGCTCCTTTGACGCCGAGGTGGAGGTCTGGATCGGGGATAATCCGAACAAGCTGGAAAAGGTGACGATCACGGAGCCGACGGTCATCCGGATTCCGCCCAATCTCTGGCATTGCCCCATCAACTTCAAACGGGTGGGGAAGCCGGTATGCTTCATCCCCCTGTATCTGGACGGGCACTGGTCGAAGATCAACCGCCAGCCCGGACCGGACGGACGGGACATCTTCCTCTATGACGGGGCCGGGATCCGCCGCTGCGTCATGGATCCGGACAAGCTGTGCACCTACTGCGGAAAATGCTTCTCCCAGGCTGCCCGGGAACGGCAGGAGCAGGCGCAGACGGAGCCGGCGGATCCCCTGCAGGCCTTCCGGGAGATGGAAAAGAACCCCCGCACCGGCGCCTTCGACAAATATGTGTATCCCATCCCGCCGGAAACAAACCCCCTGGGGGACGCCTTCGTCAGTCCCCGGGGCAGGTATCCCGGTCATCTGGCGGAGCCGGAGGCCCATGTCACCTTCAGCTATGAGGTGGTCAAGGCCCCATGCTCCCTCTGGGACGAGCCCCATATGCACCATGCGGCGGAGGAATACTTCTTCTTCACCGGCTATGATCTTGCGGATCCCTTTGCCTCCTTCGACGCGGAGATCGAGGTCATGCTCGGAGCCGACCCGGACCACATGGAGAGCCATGTCCTCACCGCCCCCACCGTGGTCCGGATCCCGCCCAACGTCTGGCACGGCCCCGTCCGCTTCCGGCGGGTGGGAAAGCCGGTGAACTTCCTGCCCTTTTACTATGACGGGTACAGCGCAAGGATCACCCGGGAGCGGGCGGAGGACGGGACCTGGCGCTACCTCTTCACCGGAGAGGGACTGCCGGAATAAGGGGGCGGCATGCCGCAGCGCGAACAGGACCGGCACGGCTTACTTCGCCGCGCCGGTCCTTCCTGCATTTTCCTTACAGCGCGCCGTAGACGATATTGCGGATGCGGGGATGGACGTATTCCTCCTGGTTGGGGACGCACTGGTGGGCGTAGACGATGGTGATCTTCTTCGCCGGATCCATGAGCACCCAGCTTCCCCAGCCGCCGGTCCAGCCGAATTCCCCGATGCTGCTGTTGCTCCCCGCCTCGGGGCGCATGCGGGTGCGCACCGCCAGGCCGTAGCCATAGCCGCTGAGGTAGGGATTCTCGAAATCCGCCAGGGCCTGGGGGGAGAGACGGTTCATGGCCATGAGGCGGATGGTGCTGTCGTTCAGGAGCCGGACGCCCCGGTATTCCCCCAGGGTCATGGCCAGGGCGAAGCGGGAATAGTCCTCCATGGTGCCGAAAAGCCCGCCGCAGGCGGATTCATAGGTGGGGTCGTAGAACAGGGGCGGGAAATCCCCCTCCCGCACGCCGTCCGGGGCGACCTGGTACTGGACGGAGATCCGGGGCTTCTTCTCCTCCGGTACCCGGAAACAGGTGTCCTCCATCCCCAGGGGATCGAAAATATGCGCCTTCAGGTATTCCCCCAGGGTCTGGCCGGACAGGAGCTCCAGCAGGGCGGCGGCCACATCCAGGCTCTGGCCGTAATAGTAATGCTCCCCCGCCTCGAAGGCGCCGGGGATCTCCCCCGCGGCCCTGGCGAAGGTCTGGAGGGTGTATTCCCCCTTCTTCTTGGCCTCGTTCATCCGCTCCGCCAGGGCCTCGCTATTGGGGTTCTTCCAGCCCCAGTCCACGGTGACGCCGCTGGTCATATCGAAAAGGTGCCCCACGGTGGGTTTGATCTTCGCCGGAATGACCCGCAGGTCCCCCCGGGGGGAGTAGGAGAAGATCCTGCGGTCCTTCCACTCCGGATAATAGTCCTCCACGAAGTCCGTGAGCAGGAATTTTCCCTGCTCGAAGAGCTGCATGCAGGCGGCGCTGGCGATGGGCTTGGTCATGGAGGCCAGCTGGCAGATGGTCCTGTCCGTAAAAGGGATATTCTTCTCTTTGCTGGCATAGCCCACATAGTTTTCGTACAGCAGGTTTTCTCCCTGATATACCCGCAGGCCCGCCCCGCCGGGGCCGCGCTTCAGCGTATCCTGCAGAAGTCCGTCCAGATTTTTCAGACTGCCCATGATCCTTTCCTCCCGATCCGATTCTGTATTTTGTTCCTCTCCCTATTATGGCAGAGGGGGCGGAGGGTTTTCAAGGGGGTATTTCCCGGAAAAGTCCCGCCCGGCATTGACCCTGCTTTCTCCCGCGGGTATAATTGAGCGCGGAACGATCCGGCGGCTCCCCGGGAGGCGCCTTTTTGGAAAGGAAGGACAAGCATATGGCAGACTATCGCTTCGAGACCCTGCAGGTCCATGTGGGCCAGGAGCAGGCGGACCCCGCCACGGACGCCCGGGCGGTGCCCCTGTACCTCACCACCAGCTATGTATTCAAGGACTCCGCCCAGGCGGCGGGCCGTTTCGCCCTGACGGAGGAGGGGAATATCTACACCCGCCTCCAGAACCCCACCACGGATATTTTTGAAAAGCGCATCGCCGCCCTGGAGGGGGGCGTGGGGGCCCTGGCCACTGCCACCGGCTCCGCCGCCATCGCCTACGCCATCCAGAATATCGCCCTGGCGGGGGACCATATCGTCTCCTCCACCAACCTGTACGGCGGCACCCATAACCTCTTCGCCAACACCCTGGTGGAGCAGGGCCTCACCACCACCTTTGTGGATCCGGCGGAGCCGGAGAATTTTGAGAAGGCCATCCGGCCCAATACGAAGCTCCTGTATGCCGAGACCCTGGGGAACCCCAACTCCGACGTGATCGATCTGGAGGCCATCGGGGAGATCGCCCATCGCCATGGCCTGCCCTTCATCGTGGACAGCACCTTCGCCACCCCCTACCTGCTCCGGCCGCTGGAGCACGGGGCGGATATCGTCGTCCACTCCGCCACCAAGTTCATCGGCGGCCACGGCACCGTCCTGGGGGGCGTCATCGTGGACGGGGGCAAGTTCGACTGGTCCGCTTCGGATAAGTTTCCCGGCCTCAGCAAGCCCAACCCCTCCTACCACGATACCGTGTTCACGGAGGCGGGCGGGCCGGCGGCCTACATCCTGAAGCTCCGCTGCACCCTCATGCGGGACCTGGGGGCCACCATTTCCCCCTTCAACTCCTTCCTGCTCCTCCAGGGGCTGGAGACCCTCTCCCTCCGGGTGGAGCGGCATGTGGAGAACGCCCTGAAGGTGGTGGAATTCCTGAAGAACCATCCCAAGGTGGAGAGGGTGAATCACCCCTCCCTGGCCGTGGGCCGGGAAAAGGAGCTGTACGACCGGTACTTCCCCCATGGAGCCGGAGCCATCTTCACCGTGGAGATCAAGGGCGGCGGGGAGGCCGCGAAAAAGTTCACCGAAAGCCTGCGGCTCTTCTCCCTGCTGGCCAACGTGGCGGATGTGAAGAGCCTGGTGATCCATCCCGCCAGCACCACCCATTCCCAGCTCAGCGAGGCGGACCTTCTGGCCTGCGGCATCAAGCCCAATACCGTCCGCCTGTCCATCGGCATCGAGCATATCGACGACATCCTGGAGGATCTGGCCCAGGCCCTGGAGGCCGTCTGAGCCCGCTGCGCGGGTATGCCGCGCAGCCTGTTTGCAGAGAAAGCCCCTGCCGGTCTGGCGTTCCGGCAGGGGTCCTCTCTTTTCAGAAAGCGGGAAGGGTATCCATTGCGCGTTTGCCTCCCGAGTATACCCGGGACGTTTTCCGCCCGCAAGCCTCCCGGGGGGATATTTTTTTCGGGATCGGCGGATTTTCCGCCGATCCCGGTGATGTGCCCGCTGCGCGGGCGTGATGTTCTGCGCAGAAGAGTGATGCGCGGCTTGCGCCGGGTGAGAAAGCGCGGGGCGTTATCGGCTGCCCATTTCCCGTACCGCCCGGGCGGCCTGCTCCCCGTAATCCGGGGGAACGGGCTTATCCGGGTCGTAGCGCACCAGATTATAGGTTTCCGTCAGCTGCCGCAGGGTCTCCCGGTTCTGCTGCCTGCCCAGCTCGGAGGGGGTGAGATCGGGACTCCAATCCTCCCCGTACTTGGAGCGGATCAGGGCCCGGTAGGCGTACCGCACCCGGCTCCGGTCATCCTGCATATCCGAGAATTTTCGCCGCCGGACCGTGACCTTCTTCCAGAACCTCCGGACGGCTTCCCGCTGCTTCTTCACAATGGTCTTCAGATCCGCCTGCTCCACGTCGTCCTCATATTCCAGCACCTGCCGGGTGCGCATGAGCCGGCGCAGGGCGTCGGAGAGGCGGCGGAGGGCGCCGCCGTTCTTGCCCTCCCGGGCCACGCCGTAGGCCAGGAGGAAGAACAGCACGCAGACGATGCCCCAGAAGACGCCGTAGATGGTGACGAAGACCCCGGAGCCCTCCTCCTCGATCTCGATGGGATGCATGGTCTGCACCTCCGGCACGTACTCTGTGGGAGGCGGCGCGCTGGGGCTGGTGGTGCCGAGATTCGTGACCCACTTGATGAACGCGGATATGCCGCCCCAGATGAACTGCCAGACCGCCGCCGCCCCCGTCCGGAGGAAGCCGATATTGGCCACGAAGATGCAGATGAGGAGGAAGCCGGTGAGCAGGGCCAGGTTCTTGCCCCGGATGCCCGCGGGCAGGCTCATGGTCTCCCCGCCCTTTACGTTGTGCACCCCGGCGGTGACGCTGGCGGCATTGAAGCTGTACAGGGTCAGGATCAGGGCGACGAGGCCGCACCAGCACAGGGCGGTCCCCTGGGGATCCCCCCCATGGCGCAGGACCTCCAGCAGGTACACCAGCATGCCGCCCACGGCGAAGCGGGGCGGGAAGGGTTCGTCCCCCTTCAGGCCCACCAGGTAAAGCCCCGCGCCGGCGGCCAGGGCCAGGACCCGGAAGGCGATCTCCCAGAAGCCGAAGGTCCGGAGGAAGAGCGCCATCACCGCCGCCGCCAGCACCAGGGCCGCGGCCAGGAGGGGGATGCGCAGGGCTTCCAGCTTCCTGCCCGCCAGCCCCACGGCCCAGCACAGGAGGATGGGCCAGCAGGCCAGGACGCGGCTGTACCAGGCCCAGTCCTGCCGCATGAGCCGCTCCATCAGGAACAGAACGCCGAAGGCCAGGGCGGCCCCCAGGACCAGATTCAGAAAGGCCAGGATGGCCCTGGAGATCTTCATGACGGGTTCACCCCCCCATGGATGGGCAGCCAGGTAACGCTGCAGCCCTGCCGCCGCAGCTGGCTTGCCCGAAGCTCCAGACCCTCATCCCAATAGGCGGAGAGGATGAGCAGGTCCATATCCGTCAGCCCCGCCTTGAGCTGCTTATCCAGCATGGTTTCCACGCCCAGGACCATCTTGATCCGCAGGAGGCTCAGCTCCCGGAGGATGCGGTCCAGATGGGCCTCGGAGCACCGGGGCTCCACATAAACCGTCACGCCTTCATTCAGCTGATTCTCCCCGTTGGCCATGAGCCCCACGTCCACGCCGCTGCGCACGCACCAGGAGGCCAGGGAGGCGGCCATGGTGACGCCGTTTTCGATGAGCTCCACCTGATCCGGCTCCATGCCCCCCATGAGGTAGGCGGAGATCTGGCAGTTCAGCACCAGCATGGCCCGGGGGGAGACGGTATAGTCCCGCTGCTTCACCTGGAGCTTGGCGGTGCGGGCGGTGGCGCCCCAGTGCACATCCCGCTGGGGGTCGCCGCTGCGGTAATCCCGGATGCCGGTGACCAGGATGGGATCCGGCAGGATCCACCGCCGGGCGGTCACATCCCCCTGCCATTTCAGGGCGGCGTCCGGCAGGTCCTTCTGCTCCAGGATGGGGGGATAGACCAGGAGCCTGGCCTCGGTGGAGCAGTCCATCCGGTCATGGGCCAGGCCGAACAGGTCCCCGGCCACGATGGACACCAGGGAGCAGTCGTAATATCCCCTGCGGGTGCAGAGGATGCGGTGGCGGCGGGTGATCTTGGAATAGGCGCCCAGGAAGAACATGCTCTTGTGAAACAGATCCATGGCGATATTCAGGTTCTCCTGCCGCTGGAAGCGCAGCCGGGAGGAGATGCGGGATTCCACCCGCACCCAGGGCACCGGGAGGAGCTTATCATTGGATAAGACCTCCGTCAGCTCCACCTCCTCCCCGGCAAAGACCCGGTCCCGGCTGAAATGCCGGGCATACTGCACCCGCCGGAGTCCCCGGCGGTGGTAGTACAGGGTCTGGCCCAGGGCCAGGAGGACCACCACCACGGCGATCCAGACCGTGCTCATCTCAGGCCTCCGGCATTTCGTCCGCCTTGGGATCCTCCGCAGGGACCGGGATCACCCGCAGCAGCTCCCGCAGGATGGCCTCGCTCCGCTCCGCCGCGGCATAACCGGAGCGGGTGATCAGCCGGTGGGCGAAGACGGGCACCGCCAGGGCCTTCACGTCGTCCGGCAGGACATAGTCCCGCCCATGGATGGCGGCCCGGGCCTGGACGCTGCGGAGCATCCACAGCATGCCCCGGGGGCTGACCCCCAGGCTCACGTCCTGGGGCGTCCGGGTGGCCTCCGTCAGGCTCACGATGTACTGCCGCACCGGGTCGGATACCGTCACCTCCCGGCAAAGGGCCTGGGCCTCCAGCAGGGAAGCCCCGTCCGTCACCGGCTCCAGGGTCTCCAGCGGATCATCCTTGATGAAGCGGTCCAGGATCCTCAGCTCCCCCTCGGTGGAGGGGTAGCCGGGTCTCAGCCGCATCAGGAAGCGGTCCAGCTGGGCCTCGGGCAGGGGGAAGGTGCCCGAGGTCTCCACCGGGTTCTGGGTGGCGATGACGAAGAAGGGCCGGTCCAGGGTTTTGGTCTCCCCGTCGGCGGTGATCTGCCGCTCCTCCATGCATTCCAGCAGGGCGGACTGGGTCCGGGGGGTGGCCCGGTTCAGCTCGTCCGCCAGGAGGATGTTGGTAAAGGCGGGGCCTTCCCGGAAGGTGAAGACCCCCTCCTTCTGGTTGTATACGTTGGTGCCGGTGATGTCCGAGGGCAGCAGGTCGGGGGTGAACTGCACCCGGGTGCAGCGGACGCCCAGGCTCCTGGCCAGGGCCTTCGCGGTCATGGTCTTTCCGGTGCCGGGCACATCGTCCAGCAGCACATGGCCACCGGCGATCAGGGCGGTGAGGAGCAGGTCCAGGGTATCCCCCGTGGGGATGATGACCTTCTCCACATTCTCCCGAATGGACCGGGCAAGTCCGGCAATATCTCCAAGCTTCATCTTACTCCCTCCCGAAAATTTGTCCAAATTGTTCGGATACCCGCCATTTTACGCCAACTGACGGAAGAAGTCAACGGGAAATCCCGGGGAGAGGGGGGCGGGGAGGAAAAACCGGAAAGCCGGATCCCGGGGTGGGGAGGGAAGCCAGGGCGCCGCTTTCATGATTTACCTTGACAAGCCGGGGTCAATCCCCTATAATCTAACGAAAATGAATAATTTCATTTTCATTCTTTCATTTTCCGGGAGGAATCCATATGAAAAAGGTTATCGCGATCCTTCTCGTCCTGGGTCTGCTTCTGGCCCTGGGCGCCTGCAGCAAGTCCGGCGGCTCCGCCTCTCCGGGCAACGTCGCCCCCGCGGGCACGAAGGCCCCCGCTCCGGCAGCTTCCGATACCAGCACCGTCGCCGTGGGCGCCGTGATCCTGGCCCGGGACGATGTGAACGAGGACGAGATCTATGCTATCGTCTCCAGCATTTTTGAGAACACCGCCGCCATCACCGAGCAGCATGCCAAGGGCGGCGAGCTGGATCTGAAATTCGCCGCCGGCGTCACCAGCGTGCCCTACCATCCCGGCGCCGCCCGGTATTTCCAGGAGAAGGGCCTCACCGTCGCCGCCGTGAAGGAGGGCGCGGGCACCGGAGCCAAGGCCAACCTGACCTTCGGCACCGGCAGCGATACCGGCACCTACTACGGCTTCGGCAGCGTTCTGGCGAACTATGTCTCCAACGCCAACGACTTCACCGTCACCGCCGTCACCTCCGGCGGCTCCAAGGCCAATATTGAGGATATGGACGCCAACGACGTGCAGCTGGGCTTCGCCCAGTCCGACGTCATGAGCTACGCCTACAACGGGGAGCGCCTTTTCGAGACCCCCATCCAGGGCTTCAGCGTCGTGGCCGCCCTGTACATGGAGCAGGTGCAGATCGTCACCACCAATGCCGCCATCGCCAGCGTTGCCGACCTGAAGGGCAAGAATGTCTCCATCGGCGCGGTGGGCTCCGGCGTGTACTTCAACGCCGTTGACGTGCTCAACGCCTACGGCCTGACGGAAAAGGACATCAAGCCCGTATACCAGAACTTCGGCGACAGCGCGGACAGCCTGAAGGACGGGAAGATCGACGCCGCCTTCATCGTGGCCGGCGCCCCCACCACCGCCATCACGGACCTGGCCGCCTCCGGCAGCGTTTACCTGGTGAGTCTGGACGAAAGCCACACCCAGTCCCTCCTGGCCGCCAGCCCCTTCTACAGCGCCTACGTCATCCCCGCCGGAACGTACTGAATCTGCGTTCATAGCGGATCCGCTGTTTTCACCGGCTCCCCGACCCCTGCGGGGCGGGGAGCCTTCCTACTCTATCCTTGAGGAGGGAACTCCATGGCGCGAAAACCCAAAGCTCCGGTGAACGCAGAGCTGAGCGCGGATCAGATCATGCGGCAGTATGACAAGGAATCCGCCACCCGGGTATGGACCGGCGTACCCGCCCGGATCATCCACTATGTGATGAGCGTTTTTTCCATCTACTGCATCTGGTCCACCCTTTTCTCCACGGCGGATATCCCCGTGCGGGCCTCCGCCTTCCTGGGGCTCATCGTCCTGATGGGCTACCTCACCTATCCCGCCGCCAAGGGGAGCGTCCGGGCCAATCATCTGCCCTGGTACGATATCCTGATCATGGCGGTGGGGGCCGCCTGCTTCTTCTATTACTGCCTGAACTACAACAATATGGTGATGGTGGTCACCAGCGCCAGCAAGCTCACCTCCTTCCATGTGCTCATGGGGGTCCTGGGTATCCTGGCCCTGGCGGAGCTCTGCCGCCGGTGCGTGGGCATCCCCATCCTCTGCGTGGCGGGGGTCCTGCTGGTCTACACCTTCATCAACCTGCTCTCCCAGTCGGACCGGACCTTCGGGCAGGTGCTGGCCCGGGTGGTCTATACCCTCTTCTTCAGCACCAGCGGGGTGATGGCAACGCCGCTGCAGGTCTGCCTGAAGTTCATCGCCGTGTTCATCATCTTCGGCGCTTTTCTGGAGCGGACGGGCATCGCCGCCTTCTTCATCGACCTGGCCAACTGCGCGGCGGGCTCCTCCTCCGGCGGCCCGGCCAAGGTGGCGGTCATCTCCTCCGCCCTCTGCGGCATGGTTTCCGGCTCCTCCGTGGGGAATACGGTCACCACCGGCTCCGTCACCATCCCCATGATGAAGAAAACCGGGTATAAGTCGGAATTCGCCGGGGCCGTTGAGGCGGCCGCCTCCACCGGAGGGCAGATCATGCCCCCCATCATGGGCGCCGCCGCCTTCCTCATGGCGGAATACATGGGGGAGAAATACGGCCAGGTGGCCCTGTGGGCCATCCTTCCGGCGGTGCTGTACTTCGCGGGCATCTTCATGAGCGTGCATCTGGAGGCCAAGAAGCTGGGCCTGGAGGGCATCCCCCGGGAGCAGCTGCCGAAGCTCCGGATCCTGATCCGCAGCATCTATCTGCTGCTGCCCCTGGTGGTGCTGGTGTGGCTGGTCTCCACCAATACCCGCACCCTGCAGTTCAGCGCCAGCATCGCCATCCTCCTCTCCATCGTGGTGAGCATCCCCACCCTGTTCATCCAGGGCAAAGAGGAAGCGGCCGAAACGGGGAAGAACGCGGTCCTCTGCGGTGGGAAAAAGCTGGGGAGCATGGTCTTCAACTCCCTGGAGGCGGGCGGCAGGAGCTGCATCACCGTGGCAGTGGCCTGCTCCATGGCCGGGATCATCGCGGGCTGCATCACCGTCACCGGCCTGGCCAGCGGCCTGATCAACGGGGTCGTTACCGTGGCCCGGTCCATCCCGTCGCCCTTCCTGGGCACGCTGGTGGCCCTGTTCCTCACCATGCTCTGCTGCATCGTCCTGGGCATGGGGGTCCCCACCACCGCCACCTACTGCATCATGGCCTCCACCTGCGCCCCGATCCTCATCCAGCTGGGGGTGGGGAAGATCGCCTCCCATTTCTTTGTGTTCTACTTCGGCATCGTGGCGGACATCACCCCGCCCGTGGCCCTGGCGGCCTATGCGGGCAGCGCCATTGCCAAGTCCGACCCCATGCGGACGGGGATCAACGCCACCAAGCTGGCCATTGCGGGCTTCATCATCCCCTATATCTTTGCCCTGGAGCCCAGTCTGCTGCTCATGGACAAGGGCTTGCTCGCCGCCGCACTGAATATCGCCACCGCGGCCATCGGCATGTTCGGCGTGGCCGTGGGCCTGGAGGGCTTCTTCCGGGGCGGCGTGGCCTGGCCTCTGCGCATCCTGGTGATCCTGGGGGGCCTGCTCCTCTTCTACCCCGGCATCCTGACGGACGTGATCGGGGTGGTGATCGTGGGGGCGGTGGTCGCCCTGCAGATCCTTCGGAACAGAGGCGGGAGCAAACCGGCCTTGGGAACCTGATCTTTCGCGTATACACCTGCCCCGGGAGACCGTACCGCCTCCCGGGGCACTTTATTTGCTTGCGATGAACTTGCCGATTGATATATAATGAAATATCCATATTTAGGAGCAGAAAGATGATCGAGCAATGGAATGCGCTGCGCGACTATGCGATCACCGGGGCGGAATTATACCATAAATACCTGGTTTCAGAAGGTAAAGGTTTTGCGGAAACCAAAGTGTCGGACTTTCAATGGGTCCATAATCAAGATATTCTGCTTAAGCTGACCGGCAGGCTCTCCTCTACCGACGGTATTGAGATCCGTCTATTCACCAAGACCTTCACGAACGAGGAAATCCTACCCGTCCATTACGACAGGGATCTGCGCACCCTCCTTGTGCGGCCTCGGGAAGATATCCGGGATGAATTTGTCGGGGTTTCTGCACAGAATATTCTGGTTGTTGCCGATCTGAAATTTCTGGTTCGCCGGGTAAAAAAGTGGTATGAAGATCATCCCGATCCGTTAGCTCTTCCGGCAGTCTGTCCTGCAATCACTCCCGTATGGTCAGAGCTGTCCTCCGAAGCTTCCCCGGAACAGATGGAGGCAATAGAGGGTATTCTATCGCAGCCATTAAGCTACGTCTGGGGTGCTCCAGGAACAGGCAAGACCCGATTTGTTTTGGCCCGCGCGGTACTGGCCTACTGTCTGCGGGGCAATCGGGTCCTGATCGTTGCCCCGACCAACAACGCAGTGGAACAGACCCTATATGGCGTTTTATCCGTGTTGAAGGAAGCCGGCATCCCCCTGGATAAAGTCATCCGTTTGGGCGTTCCTTCTCATGAATTCTATCGGCAATATCCCGAAGTTTGTGAAAGCTTCTCCGCGGAGGATAATCTCAAAACGATCGAGCAGGATATCCTGTTTTATCGGCAGAGCCTGAACTATCTTTTTGCATCCGATTGGTACCATGGAGCCAAAGCTGCTTTGCAGGATGCAGTTGATGCAGAAGCGAAGTATCGGCTTGATAGCGCAGAGATTGAAAAAGAAAACCGGCAGGATTGGGCTTTCCATACAGCTGAACTGGCCCGCTGCGCACCGTTGCAATCAAAGTTGGAGGAACTGTCTGCCCACAGGGCACGCCTGTCCGGATATTTGAACAAATCCCGGAACAGGTTGGTTCTGCAGCTGATGCAGCACAAAATCGCGAATAAACGTTTGGAGTTGAAATCCGTTGACGCAGAACTCCGTCAGCTGGGCGAAGAATACCGTAAGCTGACTGGAGAAGCCGAGGAAGCAATGCAGCGGATCAACGAACGGGAAGGGCGAAAGAAGGCTCTTCAAGATTCGCTGGATATCGCAGTTTCCCAATTGTCATCCCTTCCTCGCAGTCCATTTCAAGCAGTAAGCTTGGCTGATTTTGATCGTATTGTCCATTCTTCCTCATTTTCATCAGCCTTGTCGGATCATCTTCAGCAAGCTGCATTTGCTCTGCACGAAGCCGAAACCCTGCTGTACGAACGGGCACCCAGGTATGCCGGGATCACTGAAAAGTATGCAAAAGACAAGCTTCAGGATTTGGAAACGCGAAAAATGGAGCTAGAGGGCCAGACAGTCTCAGTCAGGTTGGAAAAATGTCTCGTGGCGGCGGTTACCGCCGACGCGTTCATCGGCAGGCTATCGGACAATCATGCCTTCCTTCCGTACCATGTATTTCTGGATGAAGCAGCTTATTGTCCGCTCATCAAATGTATTCCTCTGCTCAGTCTCGGCATTCCGCTTACCCTGCTGGGCGATCACAAGCAACTGCCGCCTGTTTGTGTAGCGCCCCCAGCTTTTTTAGCTGTACCAGCGCATTTCTCTGTGAGCCTTTGGGCGCAATCCGCTCTGTTTCTGGAGGAAGCTTTTTCCCTTTCCCCAGCTGATCTATCTCTGCTTTTCCACTCAAAAGACGATCCTCGCTTTCTCCGGCTTCACCGCTATTCCCTCACCTCATCGTTCCGATTCGGCAATCTTCTCGCTCAAGTTTTAGATCGTTATGTCTATGACATTGGTTTAGTCGGTAACGCCGAAGTCCGCACGTCCGTTCTTTTCGTCCATGTTCCGAAAACCAGAACCATAGGCAAAAACCACGAAAACGGGTCGGAAGCCTCAGCTGCCAAAGCCTTGGCGGACCACCTTGGCTCGGTTGATTTCGCCGTGCTCACTCCTTATGTTGATATGAAAAACTTGCTGATCAAAACGGGGATCTCACCGGAAAAAGTATTCACCATCCACGGCTCACAAGGCCGGGAATGGGATACGGTCATTCTCTCCGTGGTGGAAACGACACACTCCGGTTTTCTTACACCGGTCTTGATCAACACTGCCGTCAGCCGGGCAAAGAAGCGCCTGATCCTTGTCTGTGATGCAGACTACTGGAAAACGCGGGACGAGCATCTGATTGGCGGGCTTCTTTCCTGTGCGATTCCCTTCGAAGCGGAATAAAACCGCTTTGATCTTCCCATGTTTTTGGGAATACCTCTGTTGCGTTTCGTACAAAGGGAGATATAATAAAGGGAACAACTCGGCAGTATATTTGAAGGAAAGGCGTTTCCGATATGTCTGAGGATCTCGTTTATACCCTGGGCAAACTGAAAGCCGCATTGGATCCGGTATTTCAAGCCTACGGCGTCCGTTCCGCCGTGCTTTTCGGATCCTATGCCAAGGGCTGCGCTGATCGATCCAGCGACGTGGACATCCTGGTGGACAGCGGGCTGCGGGGCCTTCGTTTCTTTGGGCTTCTGGAAAGCGTCTCATCCGCCCTCCGGGTCCCGGTGGACCTGTTGGACGTGACCCAGATCGAGCCGGATTCCCGGATCGACCTGGAGATCCAAAACAGCGGGGTACGGATTTATGGACAGTAGAGACAGGGAGATCCTGCACATTGAGACCATCCTGAGGTACTGCAAAGGGATAGATTCCTTAGCCGGGTTTGAAGCGGATCCGATGCGGGCAGATGCCACCGTGTTCAATCTGATGCAATTGGGAGAGCTGGCAAAGGAGAGACTGAGCGAGGAAGCGAAGGAAAAGCTTTCGGCCATCCCCTGGCAGCAGATCTATGGGATGCGGAATCGGATCGTGCATGGATATTCCGGCGTCAGTATGCAGATCGTATGGGATACCGTTTCGGAGGATCTGCCAGCTCTGCTGAAAGCCTTCCGGACGCTTCTTTGAGGCTTGTGATCCCTTCGCCCCCGGCGTTGACGCCGGGGGCGCGCCGCATTATCATAGAAGAAAAAGGATAGAAGGACAAGGGGGAGGCAGGATGGACGCGACGGGGAGACTTTTCCGGTACAGGAAGGTATACGACGAGGCGGGGACGGAGGCGCTTTTCCTCCGGGCCATGGGGGAGAACGTGAAGCGGCATTACGCGGGCTGCCCGGAATATCGGGCCATCCTGGATTCCGCCGGGTTTTCCCCGACCGACCTGCGCAGCCGGGAGGACCTGGCCCGCCTGCCCTTCCTCACCACCCTGTACCTGAAGCGCCATGCCCTCCAAAGCGTTCGGGACGGGAAGCTCCTGGTCCGGGCGGAGTCCTCCGGTACCGGGGGGAAGCGCTCCCGGATCGGCTTCGACCTGCGATCCCTCTGGCTGGGGCTGCTGATGGTGATCCGGGTGGGCCGGGCGCGGAAGCTCTGGTCTCTCAAGCCCGCGAACTACGTCATCTTCGGCTACCCGCCCGGGAAAACCGGGGCCAGCAAGACCGCCTACGGCTTCACCTTCTTTGCGCCGGCCCTGAGGCGGACCTACGCCCTGGAGCATACCGGGGACGGGGGCTACGCCCTGTCCTGGGACAGGGTCATCCGGGAGCTCCGGCGCTGCTCCCGCTCCCCCTTTCCCCTGCGCACCATGGGCTTCCCCGCCTATACCTATTTCCTCCTCCGGGAGCTGAAAAGCCGGGGGATCCGCTGCCCGCAGCCCAAGGGAAGCATGGTGGCCCTGGGGGGCGGCTGGAAGCAGTTTTATGCGGAAAAGGCGGAAAAAGAGGATTTTTACGCCCTGGTGAAGGACGTGCTGGATATTGACGAAAGCGGGATCGTGGAATTCTTCGGGGCGGTGGAGCATCCGGTGCTGTATGCGGACTGCCCCTGCCACCGCTTCCACGTGCCGGTATACAGCCGGGTGATCATCCGCAGCCCGGAGGACTTTTCCCCCGTACCGGAGGGACAGCCGGGGCTGGTGAATCTCCTGACCCCCATGATGCAGAGCGTGCCCCTGAGCAGCGTCATGACGGACGATCTGGGGATCCTGCACCGGGAGCCCTGTCCCTGCGGGGCGGAATCCCCCTGGCTGGAGATCCTGGGCCGGGTGGGGATCAGCGACATCGTCACCTGCGCCGCCGGGGCGGAGGAATACCTGAAGGGGGAGAAGGAGGGGGAGCCATGATCCTTTATCGGGGAGAGCTCATGGAGGACAGCCGGCAGGAGGAGCTGCTGGCGGCCCTGGAAACGGACCTGTACGCGCCCCTGCGCCGGGGCGACCGGCTGGAGACGGAGACGGTGATCCGGGCCTTCGATTCCCTGGCCCGGCGTGTTCTGGCGGGGGAATTTGACGACGTCGTCCGTCCGCTGCTGGAGGCCTTCGGCATCGGGGAGGACCAGTTCCGGGAGATGGCCCGCCTCTTCTGCCGGGAGGGGCTGGAGCGGAAATGCGCCCTGGAGCTGGCCGATCCGCCTATCCTCCTGGAGGGGAACGTCCTCCGGGAGCGGCGGCCCCTGGGGGTGCTGCTGCATATCGCCGCCGGGAACGTGGACGCCCTCCCCGCCTACAGCGTTGCGGAGGGGCTCCTGGCGGGGAACGTGAACATCCTGAAGCTGCCCATGGGGGATTCCGGCCTCAGCGTCCGCCTGCTCCATGAGCTGGTGAAAACGGAGCCCCGGCTGGGGAACTATATCTATGTTTTCGACGTGCCCTCCCTGGAGACGGAGACCCTGCGGCGGCTGGCGGCGCTGGCGGACGGGGTGGCGGTCTGGGGCGGGGATGCGGCGGCGGCCGCCGCCCGGCAGCTCACCGATACGGATACGAAGCTCATCCTCTGGGGCCATAAGCTCTCCTTCGCCTATGCGGAGCCGGACGCGGAGGACGCGGACCTTTCCGCCCTGGCCCGGAGCGTGTGTCAGACGGAGCAGCTCCTGTGCTCTTCCTGCCAGGGTATCTTTTTGGATACGGCGGATCCGGAGGTCCAGCGGGCCTTCGGGGAACGGTTTTTCCCGATTTTCCGGGAAGCGAGCCGCCGGGCCGGGCCGCCGGATCTGGGCATGCGGGCGAAGAACGCCGTGAGCCTGTACACGGAGCGGCTGGAGGGCCGGGCCGGCCTGTATTCCGGGGACGGGGTCACCCTCCGGCTCCTGGAGGGGGAGGACCTGGAGCTCTCCTGGCTGTACCGGGACCTTTGGATAAAGCGGCTGCCCCTGGAGCGGCTGTACGCCCTGCGGCGGTACAAGGGCCATCTTCAGACCGCCGCCGTCCTGGCCCCGGACCCGGCGAAACGCCGGGAGATCCGCAGGGTCCTGGCGGCTGCGGGGGTCTGCCGGATCACCGGGCCCGGGAACATGTCCCGGGCGGTATGCGGGGAGGCCCACGATGGGCTGTATCCCCTGCGGGAGTATACCCGGATCACGGAAACGGAGCTGACCGCCGGGGAGGCGGAGGCATGGAAAAGGAGCGGCAAAGCATGAATCTGCAGATTCGCTATGGGGAGGACAGGGACAGGGAAGCCTGGGCCGCGCTGGACGGGCGCCTGTCCGAGGCGGAGTTCGCCCGCAAGGTGCGGGACCGCCGAAGCCTGGTGCTCCTGGAGGGAGAGCGGATCATCGGGATCCTCCGCTGGAGCCTGTTCTGGGACGAGATCCCCTTCTGCAATCTCCTGTATCTCGCGGAGGACCGGCGGGGCAGGGGATACGGAAGCCTGCTCATGGCCCGGTGGGAGCGGGAGCTGGCCGCCCAGGGCTGCGATATGGCGATGGTCTCCACCCAGTCGGACGAGACGGCCCAGCATTTTTACCGGAAGCTGGGATACCGGGACTGCGGCGGCTTTATCGTGGATATCCCCGGCCATGAGCAGCCCCTGGAGCTGATTTTCCTCAAAGGACTGGGGCGGGAAGAAGGACCGAAGCATGGGATTTGAGCAAGTCTATTTCGTCAATGGAACGGCCTATGCGGGGAAGTCCACCCTGGTGAAGGCCCTGGCGGAGAAATATGACGGGATCCTCTGCGGGGAGAATTACCATGACGTCCTCCTGCCGGAGCTGGACAGGGCGGAATTCCCCAACCTCTGCTGGAGCCGGGATCTGGAGGACTGGCGCGGCTTTATCCGCCGGACTCCGGAGGAATACGAGGCCTGGATCCTCGGGGTGACGAAGGAATGCGAGACCCTGGAGCTGCGGATCCTGGAAAAGCTGGCGAGGCAGGGGAGGCCGGTCTTCGTGGATACGAATATCTCCCCGGAGACCCTTCGGCAGATTTCGGATGACCGGCATGTTCTGATCCTGCTGGCGGACCCGGAGATCTCCGTCCGCCGCTTCTTTGAGCGGGAGGACCGGGAAAAGCAGTTCCTGTACCGCCTGCTCCTGGAGGAGCCGGATCCGTCGGCGGCCCTGGCCAACTTTCGGGCCTGTCTCAGCCGGATCAACTCCCGGGCCAATTACGAACGGTTCCTCCGATCCGGCTTCCCGGTGCTGCTGCGGGACGAGGGCCGGACTCCGGCCCAGACCCTGGCCCTGGCGGAGCGGAGCTTTTCCCTGGGGGAGGCGGAGGCATGAAGGGGATCATGGGCTTCATCCGCCGGGAGCCGGTGCTGGTGATCGCTGCCCTGGCGGCGGCGGTGAGCTGCTGCTTCGTGCCCCCGGACCGGGGATACCTGGCCTATTTCGACCTGCGGACCCTGGCCCTGCTGTACTGCCTCATGACCGTGGTGGCGGGGCTGAACCGGGCGGGGCTTTTCTCCCGGCTGGCGGGAGCCCTCTGCGCCCGGGCGGGGAGCGTCCGCCGTCTGGGCCTGGCGCTGGTGCTCCTGAGCTTCTTTTCCTCCATGCTCATCACCAATGACGTGGCCCTGCTCACCTTCGTCCCCTTCGCCGGGGCGGTGCTGACCCTTGCCCGGCGGCCCGGGGACCTGAGCCGGGTGGTGGTGCTCCAGACCGTCGCCGCCAACCTGGGCAGCATGCTCACCCCCGTGGGCAATCCCCAGAATCTGTACCTCTATTCCCGGTACGGCTTCTCCATGGGGCAGTTCCTGGGGATCACCTTCCCCCTCTGGTGCGCTTCCCTGGTCCTCTGCGCCGCCGCCTGCCTGCTGCTGCCCGGCGCGGCCCTGGAGCGGGGCCCTGAGCAGGCGTCCGGGGAAGTGGGAAAGCAGGTCTGGCTCCATGCCGGTCTCTTTCTCCTCTGCCTGCTGACGGTGCTGCGCATCCTCCCCTGGCCCTTCATGCTGGGGGGCGTGCTCCTGAGCCTGCTTTTCGCGGACCGGAGGCTGCTGGGGAAGGCGGATTTCTTCCTGCTCCTCACCTTCGCGGCCTTCTTCCTCTTTTCCGGGAACCTGGCCCGGATCCCCGGGGTGAGCGAGGCCTTGAGAAGGCTGATGCGGGGGCGGGAATACGGCGTCTCCCTCCTGGCCAGCCAGGTGATCAGCAATGTGCCCGCCGCCCTGCTCCTCTCCGGCTTCACCGAGGCGGGCCGGGAGCTGGTGCTGGGGGTGGATATCGGCGGCCTGGGGACGCCCATCGCCAGTCTGGCCAGCCTCATCGGCCTGAAGCTCTATTCCCGGACGGAGGGGGCGAAGCCCGGGCGCTTCCTGCTGGAGTTCCTGGGGGTGAATCTGGTCCTGCTGGGGCTGCTGACCCTGGCAAAAACGCTGCTGGCATAGGAGGCAGGGCCATGTGCGGACGGTTTCAATTCACCGCCGACGATCCGGATGAGCGGATCGCGGCGATTCTGGATATACTGGAGCGCACTTCCCCGGGGAAGTATGCCCTGGGGGAGATCGGCCCCGGCTTGCCGGCTCCCGCGGTGATCGCCCGGGGGGAGCGGCTCTCCCCCATCCCCGCGGTCTTCGGCTTCACCGGACGGGAAGGCGGGAAGCTTCTGATCAATGCCCGGAGCGAGACCGCCGGGGAGAAGCCCGCCTTTGCGGACTGCCTCCGTTCCCGGCGGATCGTCTTGCCCGCCAACGCCTTTTTCGAATGGAGCCGGGAGACCCGGGAGAAGTACCGCTTCACCGTGCCGGGGCTCTCCTTCTTTTATCTGGGGGGCCTGTACCGGCGGGAGGGGGAGGAGATCCGCTTCGTCATCCTCACCCGGGCGGCCAGCGCGGACATGGCTCCGGTGCATCACCGGATGCCCCTGATCCTGGGGCCGGAGGCGGTGCGCCCCTGGCTCACCCGGGAGACGGAGGCCCGGGCTATGCTCGCCGGGGAGCCGCCCCGGCTGGCCGCGGAGCGGGCATTCTAGAAAATACCCCTGGGGGCTTGCGTTTCCCCTCTGTGGATAGTAAAATATATATTGGGTCGGTATAGACGGGCCCATGGAGGATAGGACATTGGAATACGAAAACGCCGCCGGACGCATTTACGATATCCAGGGCTACGCGGTGCATGATGGGCCGGGCATCCGGACCACCGTGTTCACCAAGGGCTGTCCCCTGAGCTGCCTCTGGTGCCACAGCCCGGAATCCCAGGGCTTCGGCTTTGAGCTGGGCTGGCTGCCCCTGAAATGCCTGGGCATGGACCTGTGCGTGGAAGCCTGCAAAAAGGCCTGCCCCCGGGGGGCCATCACCCGGGGCGAGCCCACCAAGCGCATGGGCACCGAGGAGATGGTGGAGAAGGCGCAGCTGGACCGGACGAAGTGCGACGGCTGCCTGAAATGCACGGAGGTCTGCTTCACCAAAGCCCTGTACTCCGCCGGGTGGGACACCACGGTGGACGAGGTCTACGACCGGCTCATGAAGGACGTGCCCTTCTTTGAAAACGGCGGCGGCGTCACCGTCTCCGGCGGGGAGGCCATGAGTCAGTTCGAATTCACCCTGAACCTGCTGAAGCGGCTGAAGGACAGCGGCATCCATATCTGCCTGGATACCACGGGCTTTGCCCCGGGGGAGAAATTCCTGGAGATCCTCCCCTATGTGGACCTGTTCCTGTACGACCTCAAGCATATGGACTCCAGGCGGCACAAGGCCCTTACCGGGGTGCCCAACGAGCTGATCCTGGACAATGCCCGGCTTCTGGCGGCCAACGGAGGCAAGCTCCAGGTCCGCTACCCGGTCATTCCCAAGCTGAACGATTCCCGGGAGAATATGGAGGCGACGGCGGACTTCTGCCTGAGCCTGGGGGAGGCGGTCACCCTGGTGCAGCTTCTGCCCTACCATAAGTCCGGCCGGTCGAAGTACGAGCGTCTGGACCGGCCCTACCGCCTCACCAACGTGGAACCGCCGCCGGAGAGCTTTATGGAGAAGGCCCTGGAGCTGTTCCTGGCGAAGGGACTGCCCGCCCAGATCCACTGAGAAGAAAGAAAAGCAAGAAGAAAATAAAACAGCGAAAGGAGCGCAGCCATGGAGAACTTTGATTATCCCCTTTCCCCGCGCATCCAGGCGTTGAAGGAGAAGCGCAGACGCATCAACAAGGATATGCGTCTGGACTTCGAGCGCAACCGCATCATCACGGAGTACTACAAGACCCACATGAAGGAGTACCCCATCCTGAAACGGGCGGGCTACCTGTACACCTGGCTCACCACCCGGGAGATCAACATCGATGACGACGATATCTTCCTGGGGGACAGCGGCCCCCATTGCCGCACCGTCCATTTCGACATCGAACAGACCCCCAACGCCTGGATCACGGGCTGCTTCGGGGACACGGACGAGCGGTTCAGGGCCGCCTGGCAGGTGCCCGGCAGCGTCTGGGTCTCGGACGAGGACCGGGCATGGATCCTGGAGGCGGCGGAATTCTGGAAGGACAACGACATCGCCTCCACCGCCATGGGCCTCTTCCCGGAGGATTTCGTGGCCCGGCGCCGTACCATGAGCAGGGGCATGAGCGGGACCTTCCCCGGCCATTTCTGCCCCGGCTATGAGCGGGCGGTCATGGTTTCCTTCGGGGAATGCCGCCGCATCGCCCAGGAGAAGCTGGAGGCCATCCGGCAGAACACCACGGCGGAAAACGTGCGCAGCGAGCTCTTCTACCGGGCCTACATCAAGGTCTGCGACGGCATGATCCTCATGAGCAAGCGGTATGCCGAGGGCTGCCGGAAGAAGGCGGCGGAGACCGCCGATCCCGCCCGGAAGGCGGAGCTGCTGAAGATGGCGGACAGCTGCGACTGGATCGTGGAGCATCCCGCCCGCACCCTGTGGGAGGGCATCCAGGCCCTGTTCTTCTACCAGTACCTGCTGGTGGCGGACGGCGTCCACTGGGCGGACAGCCCCGGGCTCATCGACCGTTTCCTGGGCCCCCTGGCGGAAAAGGAGATCGCCGAGGGCACCCTCACCCGGGAGCAGGCTCAGGAGCTTTTCGACGCCTTCGTCCTGCATATCGGCGACCAGATCATCATGTTCCCCAAGCCCACCAACGACCGGCTGATCGAGGCCCACCAGAACGGCAAATGCTTCTTCGATCTCCAGGGCGGGGCCCAGAATATCGCCGCGGGCAGCCTCATCACCATCGGCGGACAGACGCCGGACGGCACCGCCGGGACCTACAATCTCGCCACGGAGATGATCCTCCTGGGCTACTACCGCCTGCGGGTGGCGGAGCCCAGCCTGGCCCTGCGCATCAACCAGTACACCCCGGACCGGATCTGGGCCATCGCCATTGCCTGCAGCATCCGCTCCGGCGGCATCCCCCAGTTCAACAACGACGATAAGATCATCGAGGCCATGCTGAAGCGGGGGGTGCCCATCCAGGACGCCCGGCAGTACGCGGTGTTCGGCTGCGTGGAGCCCGCCATCAGCGGCAAGGAATGGTCCATGGCCGCCAACTGCGGCGCCTTCGGCGCCGGCGCGGGACCCACCAGCATCCTCCAGTACGTGATCCACGGGAACTACGATCCCATGTGGAAGCGGGAAGGGGAGCTGCCCTGCAAGAAGCTGTACGAATACGAGAGCTTCGAGGAGCTGAAGGCGGAGTTCGAGCGCCAGGCCAAGCACTATATCGACTCCATGTCCCGGATGTACCACTTCGCCGCCCTCACCTTCAATACCGAATGGCCCGTCCTCTCCGCCTCCATGATGACGGAGGGCTGCCTGGAGACCGGCCGGGACGTCACCTGGGGCGGGGCGACCTACAACGGCATGGGCAGCATGATCAACGCCGTGGCCACCATCGGGGACAGCCTCACGGTTATCAAAAAGCTCTGCTTCGACGATAAGATCGTCTCCACCCGGGAGCTGTACGAAGCCCTTCGGGACAACTGGGAGGGGGAAGGCCAGGAGCTCCTGCGCCAGCGCATCATCAACGCCCTGCCCCACTACGGCAACGACGACGATTACGCCGACGAGCAGGTGGTGTGGTGGACGAACATGTGGGTGGATTACTACAACTCCCGCAGCGGCGTCAACGGCGGCACCAACAACTGCGGCGCCCTGGACCTGAACTGGGTCGGCGGCGGCAAGTTCACCTGGGCCACCCCCGACGGCCGGAAATCCGGCGAGCCCCTGTCCATCTCCAGCGACCCGCGGCAGGACTGCATCAAGAACGGTCCCCTCTCCTATGTGAAGAGCGTGGCCAAGATGCCCTGGACCAAGCTGCGCTGCGGCGGGGCCATCAACTCCCGCTTCGACATGAACTCCGTGCAGGGAGACGACGCCTGGTGGAAGGTGAAGGATCTGATCTCCGCCTACTTCAGGCTGGGCGGCATCCAGTACCACTTCACCGTGGCGGACTCCGCCGCCATGCGGGACGCCCAGGTGCACCCGGAGGACCATCAGGATCTCATCGTCCGCATCGCAGGCTACTCCGCTTACTTCACCCATATGTCCACCGCGGATCAGAACGACTACATCAACCGCTTCGAGCACAGCGTATGATCCGCACCCTTCCCGCCCGGATCCGCCTTCGCGGATCCGGGCCTTTCTTTTTCCTTGACGATTCACTACACATATCTTAAAATAGAGACAACCTACAAACCAAGGAGGCATTCCCATGGAAAAGAAGCTGCAGGACGCGGAGCTGAAGGTCATGCACATCATCTGGCGGGAGGGCAGCGTCCCCGCCGCCAAAGTGGCCGCCGAGTGCAGGGAGACCATCGGCTGGAACCTGAACACCACCTATACCCTCATCAAGCGCTGCATCCAGAAGGGCGCGGTGGAGCGCAGCGAGCCCGGCTTCGTCTGCCGTCCTCTGGTCTCCAAGGAGGAGGCGCAGATGCTGGAGACGGACCGGCTCATCAACAAGCTCTTCGACGGATCGGCGGATAAGCTCTTTGCCGCCCTGCTGGGCCATACGAAGCTCTCCCGGCAGGAAGTGGAAAAGCTGAAGAAGCTCATCGACGAATTGGAGTGAGCTTATGCTGCTGACCATGAGCCTCACCGGCGGGGTCCTGATCCTCCTGGCGGCGCTCATCCGGCGGTTTGCCCTGGGGAAGATGCCCAAGGGCCTCTTCCTGCTCCTGTGGGGCGTGGCGCTGGCGCGCCTGCTCATTCCCTTCCCCGCCCTCTATCCCGTCCCGGTCCCCCTGCCTGCGGCCCTCGCCGCGCCGGCGAAGACCGTCCGGACCCTGCCGACGCCCGAGCCCAGCCCCACGCTTCCCCCGGAGGAAAAGCCGGGGGCCGAGGCGCAGCCGCTCCGCTTCCCGGGGGACGGGGAGCCGGCCGCCCGGCCGGCGAAGGCCGCCCCGACCCTTCTGACGCTGATCTGGCTGACCGGCGCGGGGGCGGCGGCGCTGGCCTTCCTGCTCCTGTATCTCTTCGGCCTGCGGCGCTTCCATGCCGCCCGGCCGCTGGAGGACCGGAGCACGGCGGACTGGCTCCGCCGCCACCCCCTGAGGCGCAGGCTGCGGCTGGGGGTGCTGCCCGGGCTGACCTCCCCCATGACCCACGGCTTCCTGCGGCCGGTGATCCTTCTGCCGGAGGACTTCGACCCGGCATGCCCGGAGGCGGAATTCGCCCTGGAGCATGAATTTGTCCACGTCCGCCGGGGAGACAGCCTATGGAAGCTCCTGCTCATCCTGGCGCCGGTGATCCATTGGTTCAATCCCGCCGCATGGCTCCTGTGGTTCCTGGCGGGCAGGGACCTGGAGCTGAGCTGCGACGAGGCGGTGCTCCGCCGGCTGGGGCCGGAAAGGCGGCGGGACTACGCGAACACGCTGGTGGCGCTGGAGGAGCGGAGAAGCCGCCTGGCGGGCCTGGGCTTCGGCTACGGCAGCGCGGCGGAGCGGATCCGGTCCATCATGGGCTACCGGCAGCCCGGCCTTTTCCGGCGGATCCTCAGCGGTCTGCTGGGGCTGAGCCTGGCGGTATGCGCCCTGGGCGGCGTGCAGGCCGGAGCCGGTCTCACCGGCAGGCGGGTCTACCGGAACGGCGGCGTCACCCTTACCGTCCCCGCCGACCTGGCGGACCTGGTGATCGTCCGGGCCCCGGAGCTGCCGGAGGCGCAGCAGGACCCGGAGGGAGATCCGGTCTTCCTCGTCTGGGAAAAGGAATCCTGGGAGGCGGGGCAGGCAAAGCATCCGGGAAGGGAAGGCCGGGAGGGCTTCCTCTTCGCCATCCTCCGCACCCCGGAGGAGAATACCCGGGAATACAATACCCGCTGGGCCTATTCCCGCGGCGTTCTGGCCCGCCGGGGGCGGGAGACCTTCTATTCCCTGCTGATCCCCACGGAAAACACCCTGGCCTTCGGCCTGGGGGGCGTGGATACCCGGAGCGAACGCTGGGCGCGCTGGCTCGGCGTCAGCCGCTGGGCCCGGAGCATCCGGGAAACCCTCAGAAGGGATAATCCCGAGCTGACGGTCTACGTCCCGGAGGAGAATGCCAGCCTGGGGACCTCCCGGGTCTCCCGGAGTCTTTTCGATGCGCTTTACGGGGACGCGGCGGAGGACTATACCCTGCGCCGGGGGGAGCGGGGCGAGGCCTATCCCCTAACCGCCGGCTCCGGGGCGGAGGAGCTGCTCTGGGACCTGATCTGGAAGACCGGGGCGGATAAAGAGGTATACCGCTCCGTCCCTCCGGAGGAACCGCTGATCCTCACCCTTCCCGAGAGCAGCTATGAGCTCCGCTTCTGGGAGACGGAGGATCTGATGGCCGTTCACCGGCAGGAGAGTCCTCCGCGGGAATGGGACTCCTTTTACCTTCCCGGCTTCCCGGATGAGCCGGCGGCGAAGGTCTATGATCTGATCCGGGCTCTGTACGACGCCGCAAGGGCGGCGAGCTAGCCGGGGAACGCGCCGCGGCGGAGAGAAAACCCCGGAGCACGGGAATCTGCCCCGAAGCGGCTCACGGAGGCTTCGGGGCAGACAACATTCCAAACCCATGGCTTTTCCCGGGGAAGACCGGTTTTTCCCGGGAAATGGGAGAGAAAAGAAAACTGGGAGGCGGAACTATGGAAAACAGACAGGCGGAGCTGGTATGTCTGGGGGAGCTGCTCATCGACTTCACCCCGGCGGGGACCTCTCCCGGCGGCATGGCGCTGTATGAACGGAATCCGGGCGGCGCGCCGGCCAACGTCGCCGTGGCCGCCGCCCGGCTGGGGCTTTCCGCCGCCTTCGTGGGCAAGGTGGGCGCGGACCTCCACGGCCGCTTTCTCCGGGATGTGCTGGAGCGGGAGGGCGTGGACTGCCAAGGGCTGCGCCTGGATCCGGAAAGCCCCACCACCCTGGCCTTCGTGGCGCTGCTCCCCGGCGGGGAGCGGGATTTTGCCTTCCATCGGAAGGGCTGCGGGGATACCCGGCTTCGGCCGGAGGAGCTGCCGGAGGAGCTGATCCGGGGGGCGAAGGCGCTGCATATCGGCACCCTCTCCCTGACGGATGAGCCCGCCTGCGCCGCGACCCTCCGGGCGCTCGAGCTGGCCAGGGCGGCGGGGGTGGCCGTATCCTGCGACGTGAATTACCGGGCGCCTCTCTGGGCGGCGGAGGGGGAGTTCCGGGCGGCCTGCGCGGAGGTGCTGCCCGGGGTGGACTGGCTGAAGGTTTCGGAGGAGGAGGCGGCCATCCTCACCGGGGAGACGGATCCGGCGAAGGCGGGGGAGATCCTGCGGGAGCGGTACGCCCTCTCCCATCTTGCGGTGACCCGGGGGGAGAAGGGAGCCATTCTGGACGGGACAGCGCTTCCGGCCTTCCCCGCCCGGGCGGTGGACGCCACCGGCGCCGGGGACAGCTTCTGGGGCGCGTACCTGTATGCCCTGCTTCGCGGCCTGCCGGAGCCCGGGCGCTTCGCCTGCGCCGCCGCAGCCTGCTGCGTGGAAAAGCGGGGAGCCATTCCCGCCATGCCGGACCGGGCGGCGGCGGAGGCCCGGATGTGCGGAGCGGAGGGATCGGGGGAATGAATCCCTCCCCGGGGCGGACGGGCGGCGGACCCCGCCTGCACGGAGCGCCCCTTGCCCCCCTGCCCCCCGTCTTTACGCCCCGGCCCGATCGTGGTATACTGGGCCCAAGCATGAACAAAACAATGAAGGGAGATTAGACCCATGAAGACGGCGAAAACCTTTGTGAAGCTCACCTCCTGCCCCTTTGCCCGGCGGGACTCCTTCCTGGCCTTTTTCAATGATCCCGGCGGCAGCGAGATCTTCGGCGCGGCCTCCCTGTGGCTCTCCAATACCCGGGGCGGCTCTGCCATCGGCGCGGTGACGAACCGGCAGATCAAGCTGGAGATCCAGCAGAACGGCAAGGCCATTGCCAGCGTCAATTCCACCACCCCCTACGAGGTGATCCAGGAATCGGACCACGGCCAGGTGCGGTACTGCATCGGCGGGCGGAACTTCGTCCGCTGCCTGGGCACCGGCCTCCAGGGCAGCAGCCTGGTGATGCGTCCCTCCGCCCCCAGGGGCTTCCTGGCGGGGGCCAGCTTCTACGACCTGATGGACGGCACCTGGCAGCTGGGCTTCGGGGAGAGCCGCATGCGCCTGATCCCCATCACCGGCAAGCTCACCCAGGAGGGGATGCAGTTCCGCATGACCCCCGGCGCGGACGGGGTCATCGAGCTGGTCTTCGAGGAATATACCCTGGATCCCGTTCCCGGGGATATCCACAGCTTCCCGGATTACGAGGCCTGCCTGGCGGACGTGAAGAAGGATTTCGATTCCTATGCCGCCGCGGTGATGCCGGAGCTGCCCGCGCCCTACGAGGATATGCGCCTCCAGGCCCTCTGGACCACCTGGAGCCATACCAACGACGCCCATGAGGACGACCTGTTCCGCCACACGGTGGTGAAGATGATGCGGGGCGTCTTCGAGCACATCTCCGGCTGGCAGCAGGCCATGCAGGCCATCTGCCTGAGCAAGGATATCAAGCTGGCCTGGAGCATCCTGGCCTCCTGCTTCGATTACCAGGACGCCAACGGCCGCATCGCGGATATCTACGATAACCAGACCCTGCCCAAGGACACCATGAAGCCCCCCTTCCAGGGCGTGGCCCTCCTGTGGCTCCTGCGGAACCGGGATCTCAGCGTCATCCCCACGGAGGAGAAGAAAAAGCTGTATGAAGGCCTGAAGAAATGGACGGAGTTCTTCCTCCTGTGCCGGGATCTGGACCACGACGGCATCTGGGAAAACCGGAAGGCCGGAGAAACGGGCTGGGAGGACGGCCCCTATTTCTACGTGGGCTTCCCTCTGGCCAGCCCGGATATGAACGCCTACCTGGAGATCTGCATGGAGGCCCTGGCCGCCTTCGGCAAGGAGCTGGGGGAGCCCGACGCGGATTCCTGGCAGCAGCGGGCGGACGAGCTGCGGGACAGGATCATCAGGACCTTCTGGGACGGGGAGCGGTGGTTCGCCTTCAACGCCACCACCAAGCAGGCCGCCAAGAGCGACAGCCTGCCCCTGTACGCCGCCCTCATCCTGGGGGACCGGCTGCCCGGAGAGATCGCGGAGAAGAGCATCGAATACATCTTCCGGGAGGGGACCTTCGAGACCCCCTACGGCCTGGCCACCGAGAGTCTCACCAGCCCTCTGTATCGCGGCGGCTGGTGCCAGGGCAGCGTCGTCACCCCCGTCCACATCATCTTCCCCCTGGCCTTCGAGGCCCTGGGCCGGAAGGACCTGGCGAAGCGGATCGCCAGGGAATACTGCGACCTGCTGAAGAGCACCGGCTTCTACCACTTCCACAACGCCATCTCCGGCGAGCCCAGCATCGGCAGCGCCATGGGGGTGGAGAAGACCCTGTTCTGGAGCGCCTGGACCTCCTCCTGCTACCTGTTCCTGGCGGACCGGTACCTGCGGGACTGAGGCGATATTGACGAAATTCCCCGAATAGGGCATAATGGGCGTGCCGCAGCTGCGGCGCGCCCGTTTTTTTGCCGCGGGGATCGAAACACAACTATGCTGCTGCCGAAACGGCAGAACGGAGGATATGTCCATGAGCCTGGAGGTACGGAATCTCACCAAACATTACGGGGATAAGCTGGTGCTGGATCACCTGAGCTTCACCATGCCCGGACCGGGGGTCTACGCCCTCCTGGGCACCAACGGGGCGGGGAAGACCACCGCCATCCGCATGATGCTGGGGATGCTGGCCCGGGACGAGGGAGAGGCCCTGTGGAACGGGCAGCCCCTGAAGCCGGAGACCTGCAACGTGGGCTACCTGGCGGAGGAGCGGGGCCTGTACCCCAAGTACCGGCTGCTGGATCAGCTGCTGTACTTCGCCGCCCTCCGGGGAGTGAGCAAGAGCGACGCCATGGACCGGATCCGCTACTGGTCCCGGCGGCTGGAGACGGACGAATATCTCTTCCCCGCCCGCCGGGGTCCCCGGGGCAGCCAGACCCAGGCCCCTTCCCTGAAGGCGGACCAGCTGAGCAAGGGCAACCAGCAGAAGATCCAGCTGATGCTGGCCCTCCTGCCGGACCCGGAGCTGCTGATCCTGGACGAGCCCCTCTCCGGCCTGGATCCGGTGAATACGGACCTGTTCAAATCCATCCTCCGGGAGGAGATCGGCAAGGGGAAGTACATGATCCTCTCCAGCCATCAGATGCCCACAGTGGAGGAATTCTGCACGGATATCACCATCCTGGACCGGAGCAGGACCATCCTCCAGGGGAACCTGAACGAGATCAAGAAGGCGTACGGCCGCGTCAACCTCCGCCTGAAGACCGAGGAAGACGCGGAGGCCCAGATCCGGGCGGCGGGCATCGAGCCCTTCTCCGAGAAGCCCATGGAATACGAGCTCCGGGTCGCCGGGGACGGGCAGGCCAACGACCTGCTGCGGCGGCTGGCAGAGGCGGGGATCCGCGTGGTGACCTTCAACCTGCGGGAGCCCAGCCTGCACGAGATTTTTGTGGAAAAGGTGGGGAAAGCCGATGCTGCCGAATAAGGCGGAATACGGGGGGATCAAGCAGGTCTTCTCCTTCTCCCTGCAGCAGTATTTCAAGCAGAAGGCCACCTTCGTCATGCTCCTGATCATGCTGCTGTGCTCTGTGGGGAGCGTGTTCATCATGTCCGCCTCCATGAAGCGGGGACAGAACGCGAACCGGGACGGGGAAACCCTGTATATCCTGAACGAGAGCCCCTATGCCCTGGATCCGGCGGAGCTGCCGGATTACCTGATCCCGGAACCTGTGGAGGGCTCCGGGGAGGCCTGGCTCAGCCGGCTGAACGGGGAGGAAAAGAACGTCCTCCTGTGGATCGATCCGGATCCGGAGGGCGGCTGGCGCATCCGCGCCTGCACCGGGGAGGGAAGCAAGGTCAGCGGGACCGAGTCGGCGCGCATCGCCTCCTACGGCCGCAACGCCTTCCGCAGCGCCAAGCTGGCGGCTTCCGGCGCGGATGAGGAGCAGCAGGCCGCCGCCCTGGCCCGGTATTCGGCGGAGGCCGTGACCCAGAAGGATTTTCTCGCCCCGCCGGAGGATAACGGCGGCGAGCCCTTCGACCAGGGCCGCTTCCTCATCGGCTTCGTGTATGCCATCGTCGCCTTCATGCTGGTGAGCATGTCCGTTTCCTATGTGGTGCGGGCGGTGGCAGAGGAGAAGAGCTCCAAGCTCATCGACCAGCTCATGGTTTCCGTCCGTCCTCTGGCCCTCATCTGGGGCAAGATCCTGGCGGCCATGTGCGTGGTGCTGGCGGGCATTCTGATGATCGCCCTGGGCATGACGGTCACCCGGACGATCCTGGGGGTGGAGCCCCTGCCCGGGGGCGTGTCCATCGGGGCGGTGCTGGCCGGGCTGGGGGCAAAGGAGCTGCTCTGCATCCTCCTGTCCCTGCTCCTGGGCTATCTCTGCTTCTCCCTCCTGGGGGGCATCGCCGGCTCCTGCAGCTCCGGGGAGGAGGGGACGGATACCGCCGCCACGGCGGCTACCCTGCTGAGCCTGGCGGGATACATGATCGGGATCTTCACCTCCTTTTCCGGGAACCGGGCCCTGCAGACCGTCGTCTCCCTCCTGCCCCTGATCTCCGCCTTCACGGCTCCGGCCCGGTATATCAGCGGGGATATCTCCTTCTGGGTCCTGCTCCTGAGCTGGGTCCTCCAGGCGGGGACGGGCCTGCTGCTGGGCCGCTTCTGCGCCGCCGTTTACGGCGCGCTGCTCATCCATAGAGGAGAAAAGATCAAGCTGAAGCAGCTCCTGAGGATCTTCCGGGAGCAGAAGGGGGTGCGGGCATGAGAAAGGGCTTCCTCAACGGCTGGAACAAGGTGTTCCGCTTCTCCCTGGCCCGGACCGTATCCGGGAAGGGCTGGAAGCTCCTCACCCTGCTTCCGGCGCTGCTCCTGCTGCTGTGCATCCCCGCCCTGTTCCTGCTGCTGCAGAGCGGCGGGGGGGAGGAAGAGGTATGGGACCGCACCTCCCTTCGGGTGGTCTACGTGGCGGACGAGACCCCGGGCGAGCTGGACTTCAATCTGCTGAACACCCTGGGGGATCCCCTGTATTCCGATTTGAATTACGTCCTCTGCGCCGGTGCGGAGGACGCCCTGGCCCGGGCGGCAGGGGAGCCGGACAGCCTGATCCTTTCCCTGCGCCGGGAGGGGGACGGCTACCGTCTCCGGTCGGTGCTGCCGGAACAGAGCGCCCTGGATATGCGGGAGGCGGAGCATTTTGCGGATTTCCTGAACGGGTATTTCGGCGCGGTCCTGCCCCTGAAATCCGGCCTGACGCCGGAGCAGCTGGAGGAGCTCCTGGAGCCGGTGTATTCCTCCGCGGCCAATGCGCAGGAGATCCTCTCCGGGGAGGTCGGCGGCGACGGCACAGCCGGGGAGATCCGGGAGATCGCGGATATCATCCTGCCCTATCTGAACGTGATGGTGCTGTACTTCCTGGTGCTGTTCTACGGGCAGGGCGTGGCCTCCTCCGTGGTGCTGGAGAAGCAGTCCAAGCTCATGGATACCTTCCTGCTCTCCCTTCGGCCCGAGGCCATGGTCCTGGGCAAGCTCCTGGCGGGGACCCTGGCGGGCATCCTCCAGGTCCTGGTCTGGATCGTCGGGGCCGCCGGCGGTCTGCTCCTGGGCTCCGGGCTGGTGCGCGTCCTGTATCCGGCGGCCCAGATGGGCTTCCTCCGGGTCCTGGGCCAGCTGGGCTCCCTGGGGTTTTTCGCCCCGGCGCCCTCCGTCCTTGCGCTGCTGCTGATCGTGGGCGGCTTCCTGCTGTACTGCTCCCTGGCCGCCGTGGGCGGCGCCCTGGCGGGGAAGCAGGCGGACCTGGGCAGCACCAACTCCCTGTTCACCACCCTGCTGGTAGCCAGCTTCCTCATCAGCATCCTGGGAAAGGGGAGCAGCTCCGGCCAGATCATTTCCGACGCCTCCTGGATGAACTATGTGCCCTTCACCGCCGTGCTCACCCTGCCCTCCCGCCTGGTGCTGGGGGAGGCGAGCCCGCTGACGGGGATCGTTTCCCTGGCGATCGTTCTTCTGTTCGCCCTGGCCATCGCCGTGCTGGCGGGCAGGCTGTATACCCTCCTGGCCTTCCGGAAGGGGGATCCTCCCAAGATCAAGGACATCCCCGGTCTGCTCCGGGGGAAATAAGACGAAACGACTCCCCTCTCCGGGTGATCCCGGGGAGGGGAAAAACCCAAAATCTCCCCTTGACAAACCCGGGGAGATGGGATATACTCACTAAGCTTTGACCGATTAGGACAGTTAGCTCAGCTGGTAGAGCTTCCGCTTGACGTGCGGAAGGTCAGGGGTTCGAGTCCCTTACTGTCCACCATGAAAAAAGCACTGCTTCTGCAGTGCTTTTTTCAACTCTATTCGCCCATGGCGAGTGATATTGCTTTGCAGTGATATTCGGCTGACGCCGAGTGATATTGCGCAGGGCGCAGCTTAGAGGGCGAATAGAATATAACTGCGCCGTAAAGCGCAATTAAACTGCCGCTGAAAGCGGGAATATCACTTGAACAGAGTTTACCGATGACAAGCAGGTCTGAGGGGTTGACAAAGGCTGACAGCATTCTCCGTGAAAGGAACTCGGTTTGCCAAATCAGACTCCTTTCAGTTCTGTTCGCCCATGGCGAGTGATATTGCTTTGCAGTGATATTCGGCTGACGCCGAGTGATATTGCGCAGGGCGCAGCTTAGAGGGCGAATAAAATATAACTGCGCCGTAAAGCGCAATTAAACTGCCGCTGAAAGCGGGAATATCACTTGAACAGGATTTACCGATGACAAACAGGTCTGAGGGGTTGACGATGGCTGACAGCATTCTCCGTGAAAGATCCAAGGATTTTGCCAAACAAATTGTGATTCTTTGCAGAAATATCAAGCAGGAACACCGAGAGTCCGTTCTGACAAACCAACTGCTCAGAAGCGGCACCTCTATCGGCGCGAATATCCATGAGGCGCAGTATGCGCAGGGGACAAGAGACTTTATTTCCAAATTTGAAATATCTCTCAAGGAAGTTTATGAGACGGAGTACTGGCTTGAATTGTTGTTTGAAACGGGATATCTGGATGAACAAACATACAAGCCTTTGAAAAACAGCTGCGGCGCAATAAGACGAATGCTGATCGCTTCCATCAAAACACTCAAGGGAAGCGCTGAATAATCATCAAAAAAGCACCCCTCCCCTCCGCCGGTGCAGCCGTCATCGGCCCGGCGCGCGGGGTCTGCCCGGTGATCGACGGCGCAGGAATTGCCTATAACGCCAGGAAACCGACTGCCGGCTCTCCCGATCGGGGAAGGCCGGCAGAAATTTTTTTGGCACGGCCTTTCGCCGTTTCAACGCCGAAAGCCCGCAAGGGTTTCTGCGGGTGCGCCCGGATATTCGCGCAGCGGATGAATTCCCTGTGGAAATCCGGGCCGACTCATATTATACTGGGAGAAAAAATCGGGAGTATCGGGCGTTTGCCCTCATCCGGGCCGGATATCGCCCTTCGCGGACCGGCAAGGCGTACCGGATGATCCATGCTGGGAGAGAGGAACGCATGAGCAAAAACAGATCCTTGGGCAGAAAGATCCTCCGGGCGATGATCGCGGCGGTGATCGGGATGCTGCTGGTCGCCGGGATCATTTTCTTCCTGACGATGAAAAAATCCTCGAATGCGCTGGCTTCTTCCAACCGCAGCCTCAGCGAGACCATCGGGGACAAATCCTCGGCCTATATGACCGAGCAGTCCCAGCGCCGGATGATGGAGCTGGCCGAGAACAAGGCGGAAATCGCGGACGAGCTCTTTTTTGAGTTTGAACGGGGAGTCCGCGTCGCGGCTTCCGTCGCCGGGCAGATCTACAGCCATCCGGAGCAGTATGCCCCGCGGCCCGTGCCCCTGCCCGACCCCGAAAAGGATGGAGAGCTGACGATCCAGGTCCTGTATTCCGCGAAAACGGATCCGTCGGATCCGGAGATCCGGGAGGAGCTGGAGCTGATCGGCAACGTTCAGGATGTGCTCATGGCCGTGAACGCCAGCCAGGAGAATATGGCCTCCATCTATGTGGCGACGGAATCGGGCTTCATGGTTCAGGCGGACTTCATCCCCGCCAAAAAGTTCGATGAGTCGGGAAGCCTGATGCCCATGGAGGCGAAGGAGCGTCCCTGGTACGAAGGCGCAGCCAGGACCGGGGAGCCCTTCTTTACCCCGGTCACCAAGGACGCCCACACCCCGCGCCTGGCGATCATGTGCGGCGTGCCGGTCTTCCTCGGGGAGCGGCTCATGGGGGTCGCCGGCGCGGGCATGTACCTGGACGACCTGGAGACCCTGGTCAAAAGCGTGGATCTGGGGGAAAGCGGCAACGCCTGCATCCTGAACCGCAGGGGGCAGGTCCTGTTCTCCACCTACGAGGAGGGGACCCTTGCCGCGGTCACCGACGCGCAGGACCTTCGCCTTTCGGAGGACGAGGCCCTGGCGGAGATGACCCGCAACGCGGTCGCCGGGAAGCCCGGAGTGACGCTGCTCACCCTGGACGGAGTCCCCAGCTATGCGGCCTTCGCCCCCATGAAGAGCGTCGGCTGGTCCATGATCGTCTTTCTCTGCCAGGAGGCGGTGGAGGCCCCCACCAACCAGCTCCTGGTCAATATCGACCAGATGACGGAAAAATCCTTTCAGGAATCCAACCGGTATATCCGGAGCGCCAATATCCTGCTGCTGATCCTGCTGGGCTTATCGGTGTACATCGCCCTGGTCGTTTCCGTGGCGCTTTCCAACCGGATCGTCAAGCCGATCCGGCTGCTCACCGAGAAGGTCGGCTCCATGCAGGGGGACAATCTGGACTTCACCTGGGACCTGGATACCGGCGACGAGACCCAGACGCTGGCGAATTCCTTCCAATCCCTGACGCTGCGGATGAAGGAATACCTCCGGGAGAACGAGGCCATCACCGCGGAGAGAGAACGCATCAGCACCGAGCTGGGTCTGGCCACCCGGATCCAGGCGGCGATGCTGCCCAATATCTTCCCGCCCTTTCCCGACCGCTCGGAATTCGACATCTACGCCCTCATGGACCCCGCCCGGGAGGTGGGGGGAGATTTTTACGATTTCTTCCTGATCGACGAGGATCATCTGGGCATGGTGATCGCCGACGTCTCCGGCAAGGGGGTCCCCGCGGCGCTGTTCATGATGGCCTCCAAGATCATCCTGCAGAGCTATGCCGCCATGGGCAAGTCTCCGGCGGAGATCCTTACCCGGACGAATGACGCGATCTGCGCCAACAACGAGGAGGAGATGTTCGTCACGGCCTGGGTGGGGATCCTGGAGCTGTCCACCGGCAGGCTGACCGCCGCCAACGCGGGGCACGAATACCCCACCGTCCGGAAGCCGGACGGGCAGTTTGAGCTGCTGAAGGACAAGCACGGATTCGTCATGGGCGGCATGGGTGGAATGGTTTACCGGGAATACGAGCTTCAGCTGGAGCCGGGATCGAAGGTGTTCGTCTATACGGACGGCGTGCCGGAGGCCATGGGGGGAGAGGCCGCCCGGGAGATGTTCGGGACCGGCCGCATGCTGGAGGCGCTGAACGAGTCCCCGGAGGCTTCCCCGAAGCAGATCATCACCCAGGTCCGCCGGGCGATGGAGGCCTTCGTGAAGGACGCCGAGCAATTTGACGATATCACGATGCTCTGCATCGAATATAAGAAAAAGGCGGAGCCGGGGGCCTGAGGGCCAGGGAGGCCGGCCCGAAACCAGGGGAGGAGAGCGGCATGGAGATCAGACAGACGGCGGAGCTGTACGCCCTGTATCCGGAGCCCCAGGAGGGGATCCGGGAGGATTCCCCGGAGCTTCTGCTGATGCGGCATATCGCTGCGGGGGAGTATGACCGGGCGGCGGCCCTGTTCCGGGAACGGAAGCAGTTTACGGAGGCCCTGCCCGTGGTGGACGCCCCCTACGGGCGGTTCGAGGGGAGGGAGGAGATCCTTGCCTTCGCCCGGGGGTTTGCGGGCCGGTTCGGCGCGGAGGGGCTGGAGGTCCTGCCCCGGTTCCAGACCCGGAGCGGGGGCCGCTCCGTGACGGAGGTGGTCCTGAACTTCACCGTGGACGGGATGATCGACCAGGTGCCCATGTTCGTGGTGGGGGATCTGGGCAGCCGGGGGACCCTGGAGGAGGTGCGGCTCTACTGCCACAGCAGCTTCGTGCCGGGTCTGACCCCCTACAGGAGGCCGCTTTTTCCCTCCGCCCATCTGGAGATGGGGGATCCGGGTCTGCTCACCGGGGCGGTGAAGGAATACTACGTCGCCCTGCACCATATGCCCGGGCTGGACGTGGACCGCATCCTGGCCTGCATGCACCCGGACTGCGTCTTCGGCGGCTACGGCCGGTACGAGGGCAAGGCTCCGGAAAAGGGGCCGGAGGCCATGCGCCGGATCTATACCAATATGGCTTCCTATATCCCGGCCGGGGTGGGCATGCGCTACGAGACCCTCATCGACGACGGGGTGACCGGCGTCATCGAATGGGTCCACGTGGTCACGGACAAGGGCCATGGGGAGCTGGGCCGGATCGCCATGTCCGGCATCGCCGCCTACATGCGGGGAGAGGACGGACGGCTCATCAGCATCCGCATCAGCGACTATGCCTGGATGGAGAAGGAGATCCGGTGGGAAGAGACCGGGACCACCAGGGAGGAGGCCGGAAAGGTCAACCGGGTGCCCGAATTTCCCGCAGGGGTGGGGCGGAAGAGCCAGGAGACCCTGTAGCCTGCCGCCCGGCTGTCGGAAAACGGAAATCCCCTTCTGTTCTCGGTTTACCTGGTGAACCTGAATAGAACCGTCGTCCCGCCGCAGCGTTTGGCTTCCCCTCGGGGGAAGCTGTCAGCCGCCGTCTCCCGCAAGGCGGCTGACTGATGAGGGGCAATGACTGCCGGGCTTATCAAAAGAGGCGAATGAGCCTGACGGCTCGTCGTTTGCTTCCGCAAACGTCCCTCATCCGGCGCTTCGCGCCGCCTTCCCCCAGGGGAAGGCAGAGATGCGGTTCGTCAATCTTCCGATGTCATGTACCATCAACACAAATGGGGACAGGAACGGCGGAAATCCCCTTTGACTTCCGCGGGAATACCCGATATAATAAAATTAAGATTTTGTGCCCGACAGGACACGGCCAATATGCATGAAAGGAGCGTGCTGCTTATGTATACGTTCAGACCCTATACCGAGCGCGTGGCGAGGCTGCGGGACGCGGTCCGGGACCGGCTCATCGTATCGGATGCGGAGAAGGCGCGGATCCAGCTGGATGCGAAGAAAAAGTACATCAAGTACCCGCCCATGCTGCAGAAGCCCTATATCTCCCTATACGTTCTGGAACGGATGCCCCTGAACCTCCATGAGGACGAGTATTTCTTCGGCGGCCTGGGGAACAAGGGCTGGGGCGGCGCCGGCGGCTCCGGCTGGCTGATGGTGGATATTGAGAACACCTGGCCCATCGGACCGGACGGACTGCACCACTGCCCGGATGAGGATCCCCTCTATTCCCATCAGAGGCTGGCCATCGCCCCGGAGGACGTGAAGAAGCTGCGGGAGATCTCCAAGGAGCGGATGCAGCTGGAGGGCGGCTTCGGCGCCCAGGACTGGCTGCCCGACGGGGTGCAGGACCTCTTCGTCCTGCAGGCGAACCCCTCCGGGAAGATCGGCGGCTGGCCCATCTATCTCCCCCCAGGACACCTGACCCCCGGCTACCAGAACATCCTGCGCCAGGGCTACGGCGCCATCCGCAAGAAGGCCCAGGACTGGCTGGATGACCACGAAGGCAACATCATGGGCAACGACATCGGCAAGTATATGTTCTACAAGGCCGCCACCGTTGCCTGCGACGGCGCCATCACCCTCACCCGACGGTATGCCGACCTCTCCCGTCAGCTGGCCGCGGAGGCGACGGATCCCGCCAAGAAGGCGGAGTTCGAGAGCCGGGCCCAGAGCCTGGACCACATCGCCACCGAGACCCCCAGGACCTTCTGGGAGGCCTGCCAGATGGCCCTGCTGTACGACGTGTTCCTGAAGTCGGACAACGACCCCGGCGTCATCAGCCTGGGCCGCTTCGACCAGTACACCTGGCCCTACCTGAAAAAGGAGCTGGAGGAGGGCACCATCACCCTGGACGAGGCCCAGGAGCTGGTGGACGGCTTCTTCCTGAAGATCAACACCTTCTACGGCGGCAGCTTCGGCAAGACCGCCCAGACCGCCGGCATCGGCGTTTCCTTCCAGCATACCACCATCGGCGGCACCGACCCCAAGACAGGGGAGGACGCGGTGAACCCGGTATCCTACATGGTGCTGGAGACCCTGGCCCGGCTGGACCTGCATGACCCCACCATCTCTCTCCGGGTCACCAAGAACACCCCCAAGGAGATGTGGGACTGCGCCATGGCGGCCTCCTGCCGCGTGGGCGGACTGCCTCTGCTGCAGAACGACGATGTGATCATCCCCGCCCTCATGAAGGAGGTGGGCTTCTCCCTGGAGGACGCCCGGAACTTCGCCTTCATCGGCTGCCAGGAGATCACCGGCTTCGGCAACGACTATCCCGCCCCCAACGGCTCCGCCATGGGCCATAACGGCATCTTCTGGGCCATCGCCCTGGTGATGGCCATCAACAACGGCATCAACCCCATCAACGGCGCCCAGTGCCCCGAGAAGGTCCGCTCCGGCTACCTGTACGACATGGAGACCATGGACGACGTGAAGGCCGCCTTCGAGAAGATCTGCAGATGGATGCTCACCTGGTCCGCCACCCTGAACAACCTGACGGAGCACGAGTATCCCCGGCTCTTCCCCTTCCCGAACCTCTCCATCTCCACGGAAGGCTGCATGGAGTCCGGCAAGGACGTATCCGAGGGCGGCGCGAAGTACAACAGCTACGGCGGCACCGCCACCGGCCTCGCCACCACGGCGGACAGCCTCACCGCCCTGAAGTACATCGTCTACGATAAGAAGATCGCCACCCGGGAGGAATTCCTCCAGGCGATCCTGGATAACTGGGAGGGCCACGAGGAGCTCCGCCAGCGGGTCCTGCACCAGGTCCCCCACTACGGCAACAACGACCCCTACGCGGATATGGAAATGAAGTACGTCATGGACCTGTACTACAACATCACCCGCGCCTTCTCCACCTGCCGCTGCACCACCTACAAATGCGGCACCTTCGGCGCCTCCGACCACGTGGTGCAGGGGGAGATCACCTGGGCCACGCCGGACGGACGGAAGACCGGCGAGCCCATTGCGGACGCCTGCAGCCCCGGCCAGGGCAGAGACGTATGCGGGCCTACCGGCGTGTTCAACTCCGCCGTGAACTTTGAGCACGGCCACTACCTGGACGGCATGGCCCTGAACCTGAAGATCCATCCCACCTCCCTGCGGGCGGACGACGGCATCACCAAGCTGGAGGACATGACCCGGACCTACTTCAATAACGGCGGCATGGAGATCCAGTACAACGTGGTGGACGCGGAGACCCTGCGGAAGGCCCAGGCGCACCCGGAGGATTACCATAACCTGGTGGTCCGCATCGCCGGCTTCTCCGCCTACTTCGTGGACATGACCGAGGCCATGCAGAACGACATTATCTCCCGGGCGGAGCACAAGGTCTGATATCCTGCGAAGCAAACAAATAACGAGATCCCGCGGACCATCCGGTCCGCGGGATCCTTGTGTCAAAACCTGCTTTCCGAAAGCGCTGCGCCGCTTCGGCGGCTCAGCCCTCTCCGGCGGCCGGGAGAGCCGCTGCCCGCTGGAGGATCACCGCCAGTGTGCCCCGGGTCACGGGGCCCTGGGGACTCAGTCTGCCTTCCCCGGTCCCGTTCACCAGACCGCTGCGCACGGCCCAGCCCATGGCGGAGTAGGCCCAGTCGGAGACTTCCGCGCTGTCCTCATACCCGGCAAGGCCCATGGCGCCGCCCTGGTCCTCCTTGACCATGGCGCGAAAGAACATGACCGCCAGCTGCTCCCGGGTCAGGGTCCCCTCCGGCATGAAGGCGCTGCGGTCATCGCCCAGGATAATGCCCTGCTCCCTGGCCCAGCAGACCGCCTTTTCATAGGAGGCTCCGCTCTCCACATCGATGAAGCCCGAGGAAGCCGCCTCCGGCTCCGGCCTTCCGGCGGCGCGCCAGAGGGCTTCCACCGTCTGGGCCCGGGTGGCCATTTCCTCCGGGCGGAAATCCCCGTTCTCCGAGGGGTCCATCAGGCCCTTTTCCAGGCACCAGTTCACCCCATCCTGATACCAGGCGCGGGCAGGAGCGGGGAAGAAGGGGCTTTCCTCTCCCTCCGGGAGATAGGTCCAGGGGATGTGGATATGGTTGATCGCCTCCAGCCAGGTCTTGCCGCTGCCCCGTTTGATATTCAGATCGTTGATCTGCACCGTGCGGGACCGCTGGCGGCCGCCGCTGTAGGGGCTCATCATGCTGCTGACGGTGCTCATGCAGAAATAATCTCCGTCCACCTTGCCCAGGTACATCATCTGGTGGCCGGGGAAATCCAGGAGGGTGCCGAAGGGCAGCCCATCCAGCAGCGCTCCCTTTTCCTCCGCAGACATGTCCTCCACATCCATCTTGGGCATGGAAAGGGGCCACTGCCAGTTGCCGTTCCGGGGCAGATCCAGGCCGAAGCAGGAGAAGATGTTCCGGTTCAGGCTGGTGCAGTCCTCATTATTGAGGGTGGCGCCCCAGCCGTAGGCGTCTCCCAGGGAGGCCAGGGCGACCCGGGTCAGATTCCTGCCGGTGAGGGGGAGAAAGTCTTCGCTGAGCTTTTCCCGGGCATTCAGAAGGGCGGGGGTCTTGCCGTAGCTGCCGTCCTCATTCCGCACCGGGAGATACACGGCGTAGTTATGTACGGGGAGGCGGTTGATGACCAGGGCGTCCGGATCGTTCACCGGGATGCGCTCCAGCACTGTGCCCATGGTGAGCAGGCGTCCGGCGGTCTCCGGGGCGCTTCGGGAGTAGTCCGTATAGAGCTTGTCCCCCCAGAACACCAGCCGCTTTTCCGCCGGGAGGTCCCAGGCGGAGAGCCATTCCTCCCGGCTGGAACAGAAGGCGATATCCTCCGCCCGCACCCAGCCGGAGCAGCAGGAGGTGAATACCTGATAGTACCTGCCGTCCGCGGATTTGGTAAAGGCGGCGACGGGCTCGTTCACCCGGATGCCCACCAGGCCCTGATAGTCGAAATCCGGGTCCGTGGGATCATCCAGGATCTGCCCGTCATAGGGGAAGACCATGAGCAGGGTGCGGTTCACCGCAACACCGAAACGGACCGGCATGCGCTCCGAGGCGTTGGGGTCGGCGCAGTTGGCGATGATCTCCTCAAAGTCCTCCCATTCAAGCGCCTTGCCGGTCTCGTCGTAGGTCCAGCCAAGATAATATTCCGCGTCCGCCTTCGCCCCCTCTGCCAGGGACTCGCACCGGGCGACGCCGTCAAAGAAATCGGGCAGGCTCCGGAGATCGTGCATGTTGGTCCCCTCGGTGGTCAGAGCCGTGGCGTTGATCCGGGCGATCTCCTCCGGGGTGCTGAGGAGCGCCTCCGGGTCCGCCATGCGTTCCGCCCAGAAGGCGGGGTCCGTCATCTCCTCCGTCACACCGGGGAGATAGGTTACGGCGGCGGCGACGGGCAGGGCGGCGGAAAGGAGGCCGCCGGCGATGCACAGGGTCAGGAAAAGCGCAAATACTCTTCGTTTCATCAGGATTCCTCATTTCTGATTCGGATTGCTGTATTCGGAATGTGATAAGCGGGAACGGGGCGGGTCTATCCCAGGTATACCCGAGGGACCCGGGGGGATACGGCGCAGCAGAGCTCATAGGTGATGGTCCCGGCCAGGGCGGCGGTCTCGTCGATGGGCCTGCCGTCCCCAAAGACCGTGACCTCATCCCCCACCCGGACCTCCGGCAGATCCGTGATATCCGCCATGCACAGGTCCATGCAGATGCGTCCCAGCTGGGGGGCCAGGCCGCCCCGGATCAGGACCCGGAGCTTGTTGGAAAGGGACCGGTGGAGACCGTCGGCATAGCCGATGGGGAGCACCGCCAGACGGGTGGGACGGGTGAGGGTGAAGGTGCGGCCGTAGCCCACCGTATCCCCGGCGGCATGCTCCGTAACGGCCGCCACCCGGGTCTTGAGGTTCATGGCGGGGAGGAGGGGAAGGCCCCCCGTATCCTCGCCGGGATACATGCCGTACAGGGCGAGGCCGGGCCGGGTCAGCTCATGGGCCAGGTCCCGCCGGGTGAGCACCGCCCCGGAGTTTGCGCAGTGATGCAGGAGGAAGGGCTTCCCCGCCTCCGCCTCCGCCGCGGCATAGCAGGCGGTGAAGCGGTCGTGCTGCTCCTGGGTAAACGCCTCCCCGCCCCGCTCGTCGGATACGGCGAAATGGGTGAAGGTCCCCTCGCATACCAGGTTGGGCAGGACCATGGCCGCCGCCAGGTCCCCGGGCCGGTACCAGGGAAAGCCGGTGCGGCTCATCCCCGTATCGATCTTCAGATGCACCTTCAGGGGCCGGGTCAGGGCCGCAGAATAGGCCTTCGCCTCCTCCAGGCTCCCCAGCGCCTGGGTCAGGTCAAGGGAAGCCAGGGTATCCCCCCAGCGCGCCGGGGTGGGGCCCAGCAGCAGAATGGGGGCTTTGATTCCCGCCCCCCGGAGCTTGGCCCCCTCATCCAGGCAGGCCACCGCCAGATAGGCGCAGCCCAGCTCCTCCAGCCGCCGGGCCACCTCCACGTCCCCATGGCCGTAGGCGTCCGCCTTCACCACCCCCAGGCACCGGGACCCCGCCGGAAGGGCGGCCTCCAGGGTCCGGAAGTTGTGCTCGATCCGGTCCAGGCGGATCTCCGCCCAGGTGCGGCGGGTGGGATCGGCCAGGATCAGGGCCTCCGGCTCCTGCCCGGGGAGGCGCTCCAGGGGGACCTCCTCCGCCAGGGCGCGATTGGTGTACCGGGGATCGTCCGTTACCTCCCGAAGGACCTGCACCCAGTCCGGCAGGTCGGGAACGGGCTCCGGGCCGGTGAACTCGATCTCCAGAAAGGCCCGGTCCCTCCAGAAGGGGAAGCAGTCCACCTCCAGGGTGAAGCCCGCCCAGGGGATGCACCACCGGGTCTTTTCGATCACCCGGAGGGCGGGATCCGCCCGGTCCAGGAGGGTCCGGTAGGTCCGGGGAGAGACGGTCTCCTCCCGCTCCTCCCGGGTCAGGGCCGTGAGGCGGCGCTTCACCGTATGGGTGTACTCCGCCTTCTCCCCGCAGCCCCGGAGCCGGACCCGCTCCGTCGTCCCCGCCTCCCGGGGGAGGAGATAGGTCTGGCGGATATAGTCCCGGCGGTCGGCCAGCCGGTCCAGCAGGAGCCTGTCCGGCATGCGGATCAGGTATTTCCGTTCGATCTCCAGCGGTATATCGTTCATGGGTATCCGTCCTTTCGGGGATTTCCCGCCGCCGCCCTTGCGCGGAACGGCGGGGCGTAGTATAATGAACAAATCTATGCGGCAAAACCAGAATAAGAATCCGGAGTCAAAAGGCATTATGGCAAAATCGATCATTCAGGATCTCACCGTGGGCAGCGTGCCGAAAAAGCTCGTCCGCTTCGCCCTGCCCTTCATGTTCTCCACCCTGCTCCAGACGGCCTACAGCATGGTGGATATGATGGTCGTGGGGCAGTTCGTGGGGAGCAAGGGGCTCAGCGCCGTGAGCATCGCCTCCCAGCTCATGTGGCTCACCACCGCCCTGTGCATGGGCTTCACCAATGCGGGGCAGATCATCATCTCCCAGATCATCGGCGCGGGACGGCGGCAGGACCTGAAAAAGACCATCGGCACCGTCACCACCACCATCATCATCGCGGCGGTCTTCATCATGACCCTGGGCCTGTGTCTCACGGTGCCCATCCTCCGGGCCCTGAGCACGCCGGAGGAATCCTTCGGGGAGGCGGTCCGGTATCTCCGCATCGCCTTCCTGGGCACGATCTTCACCTTTGGCTATAACCTGGTGTCCGCCGTGCTCCGGGGCATGGGGGATTCCCGGCATCCCCTGATCTTCGTAGCCATCTCCGCCGGGGCCAACCTGATCCTGGACCTCATCGCCGTGGCCTTGCTCCACTGGGGCGCAGCCGGAGCGGCGCTGGCCACCGTCCTGGGCCAGGGCATCAGCCTGGTGATCTCCCTGCGCTATCTCTACGGCCGCCGGGAGGAGATCGGCTTCGACTTCAAGCTGGCCAGCCTGAAGCCGGACGGAGCTACCCTGCGGAAGCTGATCCGGCTGGGGATCCCCTTCGCCCTCCAGCACGCGGCCATCTCCATCTCCATGCTCTTCGTCACCCGCTTCATCAACACCTACGGCCTCACCGCCTCCTCCACCTTCGGCACCGGCACGAAGATCGAGCAGATCCCCTGGATCGTGGTGAACGGGGTGATGGTGGCCTGCGCCACCATGGTGGGCCAGAACATGGGCGCGGGGAAGCAGGACCGGATGAAGCAGACGGTGCGGATCTCCGCCTTCATCTGCGCGGGTACGGCGGTGGTGTTCGTCGCCCTCTTCCTCCTGATCCCCAGGGAGCTGTACTCCCTCTTCACCTCGGATCCGGATGTGCTGGATATGGCCCCCATGTTCATGCTGGCTCTGGCCATTTCCACCCCGGCCACCACCATGATGTGTCCCTATCAGGCCTTTATCGAGGGCATCGGCAACGCCGCCCTCACCATGGTCATCGCCCTGCTGGACGGCTTCGTGAGCCGCATCGCCATCAGCCTCTTCCTGGCCTACGTCTGCCGGCTGGGCCTCATGGGCTGGTTCCTGGGCTACGGGCTGGCGGCCTATGTGAACACCATCCTGTCCGTGATCTACTATTACGGCGGCTTCTGGAAGAAGCGGGTGAGCCTGGCCTCAGTATAAACCTCTGAAGGTCGGGGCACAAGAGAGGGCAACCCCCAGGGAAGGATTTCCCTCAGGAAAGGGAACCTTTTCCCCCATCCATCGTCAGAATATAGTACCGAATACCCGCGACAGGCGGCAAAAGGAGGATAAACATGAAACAGCTGAAGCGCTTTCTGGCCCTGCTCCTGGCTCTAGTCCTGGCTCTGAGTCTTCTGGGCTGCAGCAAAAAGGAAAACGAGGACCCCACCCCCGGCAGCCAGACCGCGGCGCCGGAGGACGCGCAGAAGGAACTGGAAAAGAAGCTCAAGGGCGTGGAAAAGATGAAGCTGGACCACGTCTACAGCGTGGAATATCTGAAGACCGCCCTGGAGGGGGACACCTATATCCAGAATGTGATGGAGGTGAACGGGGAGATCTACCTCACCGTCAGCTTCAACCGGCAGATCCCCTCTGAGCAGAATCCCGAAGAGACGGAGTACATCTGGGGCATCGAGCTGTACCGCATGGCGAAGGACGGCGAACTGACGAAGCTCCTCACCTTCACCCAGGAATCCGAGTACGACGAGGAGAACAGCCGCAGCCGGGAAAGCTATGTGAACAGCATCAGCATCGCCCCGGACGGGACCCTCTGGTATTTGAAGGAGCAGTATCTGAACGACTGGTCCGACCCGGACAACTATATCTGGGAGCAGGAGAGCAGCCTTGTCCACGCGGACCTGGAGGGGAATGAGCTCCTGAGCATCCCCACCGCAAGCCTGAAGGATCCCGCCCGGGAGGACGACTATTTCTATCTCGGACAGATGATCTTTGCCGGAAACGGCAATATCCTGGGGATGACCGGGGATGGCTTCATCGGCCTGGATCAGACCGGGAAGGTACTCTTCCGGAGCAGTGGGGAGAGCAGCAACACCTATATCCAGAGCCTCTGCGCCACCGGCAGCGGCAGGATCATTGCCACCGTCTACAAGTATAATCCTGGGGACTACTCCAGCTCCTTCGGCCTGGTGGAGGTGGATCCCACCAGCGGCCAGCTCACGGAGCTGGCAGACATGGGGTCGGAGATGTACAACATAGGCAACCTCTACGGCGGCCCGGGGGATACCCTCATCATGGGCAGCACCACGGGGATCGACAGCTATGACCTCGCCACCAACACCCGCAGCGAGATCCTGAACTGGCTGAACTGCGACATGAACGCCAACTATGTGGGGAACGTGGTGCCCCTTTCCGACGGCCGCTTCCTCATCACGGAGCGGAACTGGCGGCGGGACAGCAGCATGAAGCTGGCCTACATGACCCCCGTGGGGGAGAGCGTGGAGAAGTACATCATCCATTTCGCCGCCCTGTATCTGGACGAAAACCTGACCAACTCCATCATCAGCTACAACAAGCAGAACGACCTGTTCCGCATCGTCTTCGACAACTATTCCGTGTACAATACGGAGGACGACTATGAGGCGGGCCTGAAGCAGCTGAACCAGGAGATCATCTCCGGCAAGATCCCGGATATCTTCTCCATGGACGGCCTGCCCTATGACGTATACGCCAGCAAGGGCCTGCTTCTGGACCTGAAGCCCCGGCTGGAGAAGGACCCGGATATCCGCATGGAGGACTATCTGGAGAACGTATTCAAGGCCGTGGAGCGGGACGGGAAGATCTACAGCATCATCCCCGCCTTCGCCCTGGAGACCCTGGCGGCCAAGGAGAGCCTGGTGGGCAAGATCCCCGGCTGGACCATGGCGGACCTCCAGAGGATCATCCAGGCCCATCCCGAGATGGCGGTCTTCTCCGATACCACCCGGGAGAACGCCCTCCGGATCCTGCTGGAGGAGAACATGGACGCCTTCATCGACCCGGAGACCGGCGCCTGCACCTTCAACAGCCCCGAATTCATCCAGATCCTGGAGCTGGTGAAGACCTTCCCGGAGACCATCGACTGGGAGAAGCTCTATAACGACGACCCCACATACTGGGAACGGCAGGACAGCCAGTACCGGGAGGGACGCACGCTTCTGCTCAATTGCTACCTCAACAGCTATACCAGCATCCGGGATCTGTACTACCAGTTCGATTCGGACTGCACCTTCATCGGTTTCCCCGGCGCCAAGGGCAGCGGGGCGATCATCCGGCCCAATATGGAGGTCGCCATCTCCGGCCGCACCAAGCTGGACGACCAGTGCTGGGATTTCCTGCGGTATGTGCTCAGCGAGGAATACCAGGCGGATCTGGGAGACTGGTGCTTCCCTGTACGGGTTGACGCCCTGAACGCGCTGGCCAAGCGGGCGATGGAAGAGCAGCAGGGGGGCTACATCATGTATTCCACCGGCTCCGGCGGCGGCGTGGTGGAGTATGCCCCGTCCGTTGAGACCGAGGCGAATGAGCCCGCCGAGGAGGGCGATGCGGAGGGCGAAGCCACCGCCGATGTTCTGATCCCGGAAAAAAGCGCCTCTCCCGGAGACCTGGAGCCGGAGATGCCCGGCGGGGCCGTGCCCGAGCCCATGCCCGCGCCCGGATACGACGACTGGTGGTCCAAGCCCATCACCCAGGATATGGCGGATAAGATCACCGATGCGGTGAAGGGTGCGGTACAGATCTACCGGCAGCAGACGGAGGTCATGGCCATCATCCAGGAGGAGGCGGGGGCCTTCTTCTCGGGCCAGAAGACCGCTCAGGCCGTGGCGGACACCATCCAGAGCCGGGTATACCTGTATGTGATGGAATCGCGCTGACGCGCTTCGAGCCGGAGCCCTGCAAAGCGGCTCCGGCTCGAGTTGGATTACGCTCCGCTGCAGATCCCGCAAGCTTTGCTTCCGCGGCAGGGAACGCGGCGGGATTATTCCTGACGGGAGTGAACTGCATCATAAAGTCCGGGCGGACGCTGCAAAACGCGTCCGCCCGGTTTTCCTTCAGGGTTTTATCCCACTGTGACCGCGTCTGTCCAGGCGGCGAAGGGGCCGGGGAGGGGAGTGGCGCCCCGGGCATTTCCCAGGTAATCCCGGTCGAAGGCGATGGGGGAGCCGTCCGGCGCCTCAAAGGGCTGCTCCGGCTCAAAGGCGGGCTCCAGACTTGCGGTGGTCACCGGCTTTGCGGCGAACCCGGCCAGGGCCCCGCCCAGTTCGGATTCCAGCAGGAGCTGCCCGTCCCGCTCCGTCAGCCGGAAGCTGTAGGCTCCTGCCGGCGCGGCGGGGGCGGACTCCTTCCCCCAGGGCCGTGCTCCGTTCAGGTAGATGTTCCCCTCGGCCCAGACGGGCAGAGGGATATAGTACCGGTCCTTCGGGGGGGAGCCCATGCCGCAGTACCCCTGGAACTCCCGGAGCCATTCCTCCTGCGTCGGGCAGAAGTCGAAGACATGGAGGCCGCTCACCACGTTCCCCTCATCCCAGGGGTCGTCCTTCAGCTTCTCCATGGCCCTCTCCAGGAAGGGCGGAACCTCCTGCTGGAGGAAGACGTTGTTCACGAAGCGCATATCCCCGTGGAGGATGGTCATGAAGCCCGCCACATCCGTGCTGTGGGGCACATGATAGGGGGTATACCGGGGAGAGGGGCGGGTGAGGGAGCCGTTATCCACCCCCCGGCCCACGGCGGAGATGGACCCGGCGATGAGGTTATGCACAAAGGCGCAGCCTTGGGTGGCCAGGCGCAGGGAGCGGAGGGAGAGCATCAGATTGTCGTCCACCAGGGTAGGGCCGTGGGAGACCTCGATGAACAGGTCCTCCCCATAGCCCTGGAGGGCTTCGTCGTTCATCAGGCAGGGGAAGGGCAGGGCGTTATCGTGGAACAGGTTCCCGGTGACCCGGGCGCCCTGGGCCTGCCAGTCCAGCCAGATGCCTCGGGTGCAGTGGTGGATATGGTTCCGGCGGAAGACCACGTCGATGGCGGCATGCATCTTGATGCCCCCGATCTCCGCCCCCGCCAGGTTCTGCTTATTGTTGATATGGTGGATATGATTGTCCTCGATCACCGAGAACACGCCCCCCAGGTGGCCCACGATGCCGGTCTGCCCGCAGTCATGGATATTGCAGCGGCGGACGACGTGGGAGCCCACGTTCTCCTTCCGCCAGCCCTCCCGCCAGGCCTGGAGGATGCAGTCCCGCTCCGTCTGGGTGCCGTCCTTCAGCTTCCGCAGGAGCCATTTGTTGTCGTTTTCCGGCTGGCGGTATTTCCCCAGGGAGATGCCGCTGCACTTGGATTCCGCGATCTCGCAGTCCTCGATGATCCAGCCCCTGGACCAATGGGGCCCCACCATCCCCTCCTGATAGGCGGTGGGCGGCGCCCACTGGGTGGCGGCCTGGCGCACGACGAAGCCGGAGAGGGTGATATACCCCGCCCCGGTGCGGGAGGGATAGAAGCCGTGCTTCCGCACGCTGATCTCCACGTTTTCCCGGTTGGGGTCACAGCCCTGGAAATTGGCCCAGATCAGGGTGGCGTCCTGCTCGGTATCCTGCTCCGTATACCAGACGTACCGGGAGAACTCCGGGTCCCAGGAGGCCTTGGAGGGCGCGGGGGACTTCACCGCCTCCCGGCTCAGGACCTCATACATGGATTTCCCCTCCAGGAACACATCCCCCAGGTGGGCCACATGGGAGGCCATGAACCAGTCCCCCTGCACCAGGGTGGTGAAGGGGTGCCGGTCGGGGAAGCGGGAATTGGGGATGCGGACGGACCAGACGCCGTCCCCCTCGTCCTTCCAGCCCCGGAGGGGTTCGGCTCCGGTGATCACCGCCCCCAGGGGGACGGCGCTGCGGTAGATGATCCGGGCGGCGGGGGTGCCCCCGTTCTTCGGGTCCACCCATTCCCGGTAGACGCCGGGCTGCACCAGGACCGTGTCCCCGGGCAGGGCCAGGTCCGCCGCCTGCTGAATGGCGGCAAAGGGGCGGCTTTCGCTCCCATCGCCCCCCGGGGCGGCGGAGGCGGAAACATGGTAGATCATGGCAAATACCTCCATATCGTATTATCCCTGCCGTCAGTATACAATACCTTGAGGCCTTCTGAAAAGCCCGGAATTTTGCAAAATAAAGCTTGCATTGGGGAAGAAAGCATGATAATATGATTGTCGCCGTCTTCGGGCGGTCCTGTATATTACGGAAAGGGTGTTGTTTCCCATGTCTGCCTGGATGATTATTCTGACCATTATACAGCTTCTCTCCGCCCTGGCCGTGGTGGCCGTGGTGCTGTTCCAGTCCGGCAAGAGCGCCGGCCTCTCCGGGGCCATCGGCGGCGTTGCCGATACCTTCCTGGCCAAGAACAAGGCCAAGGATGTGGATGCCAAGCTGGCCCGGATGACCAAGTGGATCGCCATCGCCTTCGTGGTGCTGACCCTCCTGCTGAACATCCTTGCCTGAGTAAGAGAGAAAGACCTGCCGGGTGCGCCGCTGCGCACCCGGCATTTTTGTTCCCCGGGACGGAAGGACCGGGGGGCCGCGCATTTCGGAAAAAACCGGATCACGCCGTTTCCTCAACCAGGGCGCTCCGGAGGGACAGGGCATAGCCCTTCTCCGTCCAGGGGGTGGTGAGGATCAGGTCCCTCCCCTGCGCATCCGCGCCTTCTCCCGGCGCCGCGCGGCGTTGGGAGAGCAGATCGTTATCCGCCAGGGCGGCGGTCAGGACGGGAAGATAGAAGGGGTCGTTCAGGCTCAGGTGGGTCAGGTCGAACCAGCCGTTGTTCCAGGCGATGGATCGGGCGTCGTTGGACGCCGCCGGCTTATCCAGAAACAGGAGATAGACGCAGCCCTTCATCATGGGCCAGGAACCCGCCTGCCGGGCCAGGAGATGCTCGTCCTCCGTGAGGACGCAGCGGTCCCAGACCCCCACCGTATCCCCGGGCTCCGTTCCGGCGCCCTTGATGACCCGCAGCACCTTCACCCTGCGCCAGGTGCGGGCGTCCCAGAAGCGGTATTTCAGCCGGAGGTTCGTACCGGTATAGTCCCGGTCCAGGGAGAACCCTGTCCCGCCCGGGGCAAGCTCCGTCTCCGGGGTGACCACCAGCACCTCCCCGGCCTGCTCCAGGAGGCGGGGGTAGTCGTATACCGCCAGGTCCAGATCCGGGCCGACATACATCTGCTTCGGATACCGGCGGGCGTATAACTCCTGGAAGGATGCGGCGGCGGGCCGGGGGCACAGGGTCAGGACCACGGCCAGGACCAGGATCAGCCCCGGAAGGGGCAGCAAAAAACGCAGTTTACGCATGGGAATACCTCCTTCCCGGGGACAGGATACAATTTGACGCCGCGTCAATGTCAAGAGAAATATGAAAAAAAGGCGGAAATCCCGGCGGCGGATAGGATACTTAACAAAAGATAGGATTGAATAATACTCCGACAATTACTACAATAGGGATGATCGACGGTAAGGCTTTCCCCGGGAAGACCGGAGGGCGGATCGCCCGAAAGCCGAATAGAAAAGACAAGGAGGAAAAGAATGAAAAAGAGACGAGTGCTGGCCCTGGTTTTTGCCGCGGCGCTTATCCTGGCGCTGTTCAGCGGCTGCGGCGGGACCACGAACCCCCCGGAGACCACAAAGGCCCCCGGCGGCGACGCCCCTGTCCAGACCCCCGCGGCCACAGACGGCGGGGCCGCTCCCACCGATGCTCCCGCAACGGCAGCTCCCGCCACGGAGGAGCCCGAGGAAGGCGGCGTATTCTACCATTACGCCAAGGGCAGCAACCCCAATGTGGACGCGGGGGGCCTGCCCACCGGGCCCTACAACTATGAGCTGCCCCTGACCAACAGCGACGAGATCCTCACCATGTGGACCACCTGCTGGATCCCCTTCGTCCTGGATGAGGGCGGCTATCCCGAATCCCCCTTCCCCATGGAGATGGAGCGGCAGACCGGCGTTCATGTGGAGTATGACATCGTTCCCGGCGAATCCCGGAGCGAGAACTTCTCCGTGCTCCTGGCGGCGGACAATCTGGACGATATCATGAGCAACGCAAACTTCTTCTATACCAGCGGCAGCTTCAAGAAGGCTGTGGTGGAGGAAGAATTCTTCATCAATATCTACGACTACCGGGAATACTGCCCCAACTACATCTGGCAGGCCCTCTGCGACCCCGCGGATGAGGCCACCTACAACTCCGTCTTCACGGAGGACGACCTGATCACCACCTTCTATTTCCTCTGGGACCAGGGCCTGATCCAGATGGACTACTTCTTCCGGGGCGACTGGCTGGAGAAGCTGGGCATGACGAACGACGACATCCAGACCTTCGACGATCTTCATGACGCCCTTGCCGCCTGCCAGAGCCAGTTTGACAAGTGCACCTACCCCATGACCTATTACTCCACCCTGGAGATGTCCGGCACCTATGCCTGGACCGCCTACGATACCTATTTCTGCGCCAGCCGCTTCGGCCTGGTTTACGTTCAGGACGGTCAGGTCAAGCACGCCAACATGAACGACAATGACCGCGCCCTTATGACCATGGCCAACCAGTGGTACAACGATGGCCTGATCGATCCCAACTGGGCCAGCTTCAGCTCGGACGAGGATTTCAACGATAAGATCGACGGCCAGCTGGCCTACGTCATGCTCTCCGCCAACGGCGCCTCCGAGCATCCGGGCTGCATCGATCCGGACGCCAGCGTGGGCTGGGTGCCGGTCCGCCGTCCCCTGCTGTACGAAGGACAGACGCTGCATCTGGGCGGCGATACCACCCGCACCCATTACGGCAGCGCCGCCATCAGCGCCACCTGCGAGAACATCCCCCTCGCCGTCACCTGGGTCGACTGGCGGTACAGCGAGGAGGGCGCCATGTTCTGCACCTGGGGCGTGGAGGGCCTGACCTGGGAGTATAACGACAAGGGCGAGCGGGAATACACCCCCTTCTACTACGCGCCCGAGCTCACCAGCATGACCATGCTGGCCACCGTCTATCTCTCCAACGAGCTGACGGACCCCGGCATGCACTACCACCTCCAGCGGTACTCCTTCCCCGGCGGCGAAGGGGCGGTTTATGCCCACACCTACTGGGCGAATTACGATTATGACGCGGCCTACCGCTGGCCCACCGCCATTACCTTCACCGATGAACAGCGGGAACGGATCAACCAGTATTCCAGCGACATCGGCACCTATATTTCGGAAAACTACATCGCCTTTGTGGACAACTCCAAGTCCCTGAACGAGTGGGATTCCTATGTGGCGGGCCTGGAGGCCATCGGCATGAACGAAGCCCTGGCTGTGTATCAGGAGGCCTACGACGCCTATCTTGCGGAAAAGGCCGCCTGATGAAAAACCTGCCGGCCTTCGGCGCAGACCGAAGGCCGGCAGGCGGACAGAAAGAAAAAGGGGGACGCCCGGCAGGGCGTCCCCTCAGCGTGTCGACAAAGTCGACACGCTTCAACTCGGACCCGCTCCGCTGGGCTCCGAGTTGAGAAGGATGACATCGCCGCTGCGCGCCTCGGTCGTACACTTCGACACTTGCGGCGATAGCAGTATTTTGGGGCAAAAATGAA
>JAFWOX010000110.1 GCA_017545325.1 Oscillospiraceae bacterium
TCCGGCGGCGCCTTCTCCCTGGCGGCGATCCCCGAGCCCGTCTTTCAGACCGCCGTCCTCTTTGCCGACGGGGAAGGGAGGCTGCTGGCCGCTCCCGCCGCCGCCGGAGGCGGACGGGTGGACGTTCGGGGGCCGGAGGGAGCGCCCGTGCGCTTCGAAAGCCCGAAGGCGCTGCTCCTGGCCTGCGCGGCGGAGGGGTTTCAGCTGACCTACGGCTCGAACCTGCGCACGATCGTCCTTATCTCGGAGCGCAGCTATGCCGCGCTGTCGGGAGAAGCGGAGGCTCCGGCCGTCCGGATGTACACGGTCGCGGTCGCCCATCCCCTGAAAAGCGCGGTGTTCGGGCTGCGGCGGGTCTATCTCCCGTTCGCCCTTCTGGGGGTGGCGCTGGTTTTCGGCCTGCGGGGCATCCTGCACAGGCGGCTGCTTCTGCCCCTGGAGACCGCGGCCCGGTCCATGGCGGGAGGCTGGCAGCCTCTGTCCCCGGAGCGGGGCTTTCTCCCCTGGCGGGAGCCTGCGGCCCTGTACGAGGAATATGAAAAAGAGCGGGACCGCCGCCGCTGGGACGCCAACGAGCTGCAGCGCCTCCGGCGCGCCCTGGACTACGCCCGTGAGGCGGAGCGGCAGCGGCGGGAGTTCACCTCCGGCCTGGCCCACGAGCTGAAAACGCCCCTGGCGGTGATCCACAGCTATGCGGAGGGGCTGAAGGCCCGCATCGCCGAGGATAGGCGGGAACAGTATCTGGACACCGTTCTCGCCGAGGCCGAGCGGATGGACGGCCTCGTCATGGAGCTGCTGGACCTCAGCCGCCTGGAGGCGGGGAGGGTGCGCCTCAGCCGGGACGATTTCGACCTGCGGGCCCTGGCCGAAGGACTCCTGGAAAAGCTGCGTCCCCTGGCGGAGGAGCGAAGGCTGGAGACGGTCCTGGCCCCGGGGGAAGCCTGCCCCGTCACGGCGGACGAAGGGCGCATCGCCCAGGCGGCGGAAAACCTTCTCACCAACGCCCTGCGCTACGCCCCGGAGGGGAGCCGGGTGGAGGTCGCCGTGGACGTCTGCGAAAACGGGACCCGGTTCCGGGCGGCAAACCCGGTGGAAAAGCCCTTCACACCGGAGGAGCTCAGCCGGGTCTGGGAGCCCTTCTGGCGGCGGGACCGGGCGGGGGGCGGCACGGGTCTGGGGCTCCCCATCGTGAAGAACGTCCTGGAGCTGCACGGGGGCAGCTGTGCCGCCCGGGAGATTCCGGGCGGGGTGGTATTTTCCTTCCTCCTGCCCCCCTGACATAATCGGAAAGGAGCTGATTCCATGGAAGAGATCCTCAGCGCCCGGGGCCTCACCAAGCGCTTCGGGAACAGGACCGTGCTGGACGGGCTGGACCTGACTCTGAAGTCCGGCCGCATCTACGGCCTCATCGGACCCAACGGGGCGGGGAAGACCACGCTGCTGCGCCTGACGGCCGGCCTCTGCCTTCCCACGGAGGGGAGCCTTATCCTCTTCGGGGGCGAAAGCGAAAGGGCGCTCCGGGCCGCCCGGCGGCGCGTCGGCTTTCTCATCGAAGAACCCATCGCCTCCGAGAGCCGTTCCGTGGGGCGCAATCTCAGCATGCAGGCAGCCCTGGCGGGACGGCGGGACCGGGAGCGGATCCGGGCCCTGCGGAAAAGCCTGGGCATCACGGAGCGGAAGGTGGGCATGGGGAGCTATGCCCTCTGCTCCACGGGGCAGAAGCAGCGCTACGGCGTGGCGGCGGCGCTCCTGGGGGAGCCGGAGCTCCTGGTGCTGGACGAGCCCATGAACGGCCTGGACACGGAGGGCAGCCGGGACCTCCGGGAGCTGCTGCTGCGCCTGAACCGGGAAAAGGGCGTCACCATGCTCATCTCCAGCCACGACCTGGAGACCCTCCGCCTTCTGGCGACGGATTATATCTTCCTCATCGGGGGCAGGCTGCGGCAGACGCTGCCGGCGGAGGAGCTGGAGCGGCGGCTGGAGCCGGCGATTTTGAATAATTTTGCCAAGTACGCCGTGCGGGAGGA
>JAFWOX010000111.1 GCA_017545325.1 Oscillospiraceae bacterium
GGGGGCATTCTGGAAAGCGCCGTCCTGGGGCTGCCGGGCGGCCTGGGAAATCCCTGGTTCGACACCGTGGAGGGTCTGCTGGCCCACGCCCTCTTCTCCATTCCCGCGGTGAAGGGCGTGGAGTTTGGGGACGGCTTCCGCCTGGCGGACCGGAAGGGCTCCCAGGCCAACGACCCCTTCCGCATGGAGGAGGGTCGGGTGGTGACGGAGAGCAACCACAACGGCGGCGTCAACGGGGGCATCACCAACGGCATGCCCCTGATCTTCCGGACGGTGGTAAAGCCCACCCCCTCCATCTATCTGCCCCAGCGGACGGTGGATCTGGCCGCCCGCTCCGACACGGAGCTGCAGATTCAGGGCAGACACGACCCCGCCATTGTCCACCGGGCAAGGGCGGTCCAGGACAGCGTCACCGCCCTGGTGCTGCTGGACCTGCTGACTGGCAGCATGAAATAATCCTCGGAAAGGCGGCGACGGACATGGAATTCGGCTTGATTGGGGAGCGCCTGGGACACAGCTGTTCCCCGGAGATTCACCGGGCCTTTGGCCGCTATGACTATAGCTTGAAGGAGCTCTCCCCTGCCCAGCTGGGAGCCTTTTTGGAGAAACGGGAGTTTCGGGGGATCAACGTCACCATCCCCTACAAGGAGGCGGTGATTCCGCATCTGGACCGGATCGACGAGAGGGCCGCCGCCATCGGGGCGGTGAACACCATCGTGAACCGGAACGGGCAGCTCTGGGGCTATAACACAGACTTCGGCGGCATGGAGGCCGCCCTGGGCCGGGCAGGGATTGTCCTGGCCGGAAAGCGGGTGCTGATCCTGGGCACCGGCGGCACCTCCAAAACAGCCCTGGCGGTGTGCCGGGCGCTGGGCGCTCGGGAGGTCCTGCGGGTCAGCAGAACCGGCCGGGTGGGGGCGATCTCCTATGAAGAAGCGCTTGCAACCTACGGCGCGCCCCTCATCCGCCTCAGAGCGGAAGGCTTGGGGCTGGTGCTGATCAACACCACCCCGGCGGGCATGTACCCGGATTTGGAGGGCATGGCCATGGAGCCGGAGGCTTTTCCGGAGCTGGAGGGAGTCTTCGACTGCATCTACAATCCCCTGCGGACCCGGCTGGTGCTGGGGGCCCGGAGGCTGGGGCTCCCGGCGGAGGGGGGCCTGTCCATGCTGGTGAAGCAGGCGGCCCTGGCCTGCCAGCTGTTCACGGGGGAGGCCCTGGCCCCAGAGAAAACGGAGCAGGTCTATCAAGAGCTGCGGGCCCAGCGGGAAAACCTGGTGCTGATCGGCATGCCGGGGGCCGGAAAAACCACAGTAGGCCGGCTGCTTGCACAAAAAACCAGGATGAATTTTGTGGATACTGACGAAGAAATTGTAAAGTTCGCTGGCATGTCCATTCCCGAAATCTTCGCCGCCCGGGGAGAGGCCGGCTTCCGGGAGTTGGAGACGGAGGTCATCCGGGACCTGTCCCGGACCGGAGGCAGCGTCATCGCCACCGGCGGCGGCGCCATCCTCCGGGAGGAGAACCTCCGTCGGCTGCGGCAGAACGGGCGGCTGTATTTCCTGGATCGGCCCTTAGAGGCCCTGCTGCCCACCGAGGATCGCCCCCTGGGGAATACCCGGGAGAAGGTAGCGGCCCTCTACGCCGCCCGGCTTCCAATTTACAAAAACGCCGCGGACGTTACAATTACATGCCCTGCCACCCCGGAGGAAGCAGCCGATGCCATTCTACAAGCCGCTCCGTAGGGGACGCTCTTACCCCGAAGGGCTGAGCCTTCCGGAGCGTATCGATCCCCATCCCGCCCGTAGGGGACGCTCTTACCGCTTTAGCGGTGAGCGTCCCGGAACGTATCGATCCCCATCCCGCCCGTAGGGGACGCTCTTACCGCTTTAGCGGTGAGCGTCCCGGAAC
>JAFWOX010000112.1 GCA_017545325.1 Oscillospiraceae bacterium
AGGGGGTATCCCCCATCCGAAGGGGCCTCATATCCATGCCGATCAGTTCTTCCTGCATGCGGACCTCTGCGCCCAGGGCTGTCTTCAGTCCCAGACGTTCCAGGGGCTCCTGCAGCTTCCTGAAAGCATCTTCTCTTCTGTTGATAAATCCCTCCACACTGATCTCATTGGCGTAATAGTGGGGGGTAAATAGGATCTGCGAAACGCCCTGCTGCTTCTCGGATAAGAGAAGCGCTCCCGACATATCCGTATCTTTTGCGCCGTCATCGATCCCCGGAAGGATATGACAGTGGATATCCGTTAAAACCTTACTGACAGCCATATAGCTTTATCCTTAGAAAGAAACACCCTCAAATGGGGATGTTCCGATTAACCTTTTATATCGTTAATATTATAACAAATATCTGCCATTTTAAAACCCATTTGGACCATTAAGTCAGTCTGTTTTTCTATGCAATTTGTCACTTCTTCTTATGATTTTCTTCCAAAAACTCCAATGGCTGACAAAGTGAATATTTTTTCATGCCAATTTTCGTTTATATACGGCTGCCGGCCGCTCTTTTCTCCGGGATCTGCCTCATGAATGGTTTTTTTACCCTTTCGGAAGGCTCTTTTTCAGTGAAACTGCCTGCCAATTATTCCAGTCCTTCCTGTTCTGACAGGCCGGCATTATTATGGATCATCTGACAGGGCTGCCTCCCCCTTATGCAGGGCTGTAAATGGTCAGATATTCTTCTTCCGGCTTCCATAGAAAGGGCATCTTCCGCCCCGGCCGCCGGGAGCCTGCAGCAGCTTTTCCAGCAGCTCCCCTGCTCTTCAAAGCTGCGGGGCGGGCCCTGCCCGTAAATAACCCTTTCTTAAGCAAAACTTTCCAGACCCTTCTTTTGGCTTTTTTAAGCTGAAAGAAGGGTTTTGTTCATTCTGTACATCTATTCTTAGTGGACAGAACAAAAATACCGGAAGTCCACTGCTCCACTGCTTAAGCTGTACCGGAGATGGACGATTCCATCCATGGGACCGGTGTACAAAACATCAGAAGGAGACCAGATCCTCCTGTGAACAGAACCAGCAGACAGGCCCTCTGCCGGCATCCCGGCCGGTACCTGGAGCCTTCCGGGGCACTCCGTCCCCTGCGGGAGCGCGGATCCCGGAGGCTCCTTCAGGACCAGTCTCCGGTGATGAACGATTCAGGGGCCCCTTCCTGCCCTGCGTACGCTCCGGCGGGACCTGCGTATCCAGTTCCCTGATGCTCCCGGCCATGTCCTTATGGATGTCCTGAGGCATCTCTGGTATGATGCCCTTATGGCACAGATAAAAAAAAGGAACAAAAAAAAGAGGACAGCTCAGTTGCATTCCCAGGCGACAGCTGTCCTCTCCACAAAAAACGTTCCGGCCCGCCGATCAGAGAAAGGAGGGGGGACGCATCTTCATGATACAGGACATCCGCTATGATATCAATACCTACAGCACCAGTCTTTACGTTTTCCGGCCCGATGGGCAGGGCCATACCGTATGCAGGGAAACTGTCATGGAGATCTGCGCGGGAGCAGGGATCCCGGACGCCGTGCTGGACGGCAGCTACCAGCGCTCCTTCATCGTCTTCCGGGAGGACGCCGATACCGGAGAGGTCCTCATGGAAGCAGCCAGGGGATGCTCCCTGGTGGATATCTGCCGGCTCCTGGATGCCCTGACCTGCCATGTCACTGTCCCGGTCATCCGGATAAAGGACAGGGAGAAGAAGCATTCCCACGCCATCCTTCCCTGTGACGCTGTCCCTTTCTGGAGCTGGTCCCTTCCGGTGCTCCTCTTATCGTCCGCCGTCATGCTCATACGGATGAGCGCCCGCAGTCAGGGAAGGTCATCAAAGTCCGGCAGAGGCCCGTCCCATTCTGCCGGCGGCCTGCCTCTGCCCTTCACGCCGGGCATCCTCAGGGCCATAAAGAAGCTCGCAGAGAGGGAGCGGGACCTCCTCTCTGCCGCGTGCCTCCATGACACCGCGGATCCCCTTCCTGTCCGGGAGGATCCCCTCAGCTCCCTTACTGACGGGCCCCCGGTCCGGGCAGGGCCCCTTGCCGTCTGCTGGCGCTGCCTGGAACGTCAGCTCTTCGTAAGACGGAAGGCCCTCCCCCCTTACTTTTCCCGGTCCCTGCTCATAACACCTGAAGGGGTCATCCATGTATCAGTCCCATGAACTGAAGTCTGTCCCCCGGAGCTGCCCTGCCTTATCCTTATGGCAGGCATGGAAAGGTCCTCCCAGGAGGGGCCTTCCATGCCAGGCAGCCTTTTTGTCATGCGCAGAGAAAGGAGGACCTGCAGCCATGTCATGGGAAGATCCTGTCTACGGCACCTGCCAGGTCACGGAGCCGGCAGGGGACGGCACCTACAGATGCACCAGCCTGATCGTCATAAGGAAATGCGGCGCCATCGCGCGCTTCACGCAGCTCCACGTCTATGACCTGCGGGCCTCCCCCCGTACTTCGAAGGAGCCCTCCGCCTCCGGCGGCACCAGGCTCCGGCTCATCACCGGGATCCTGAACCTTGCCCTGGGCCTCAGGCGCCCCAGGCCGGAGCCCGGCCTTGCCCACATCCTTTCCCTTACGAAGGAGGAGCTCGAAGACTGCTTCGAGGCAAAGGCCAGGGGGACGGAGGACGGGAAAGGGGTCTCATCCGGGACCATGGAGCGCACCGTCCGCGCCGTCGCCGGCTTCCTCCTCCAGGTCAGGAAGGACCATCCGGAGGAAATGGCCCTCCGGGAAGAGGACCTCTTCGAGGCCGCAGAGGTACGGGACCGGTACGGGAGGAGGACCATGGCCCTCCGGCCCGCCTTTACCGTGCCGGACGCCGGCAGAGCGCCCCTTCCCTTCCGGGACCTCCCGGGAAAGGCCGCCCTCTTCCTGATCCAGACCGCCTTCCGCAGGGCGCCGGACATTGCCTTCGCCGTCTGCCTCCAGTACTTCGCCGGCCTCAGGGAGGGCGAGGCCATGAACGTACGCCCCGTTTCCTCCCCCTTCGGACCCGGCATCCTGGTCTCGGAGACAGGCGGCGCCGTCACCGACATCGCCATCGACCTCCGGGACCCCCTGCTCCTCAGACCGGACATCCCCACCGGCCATAACAAGCGCTTCCGCATGGTCCATCTCCATCCGGCCTTCCGCGCGGCCTTCCTGGACGCCTTCGGGAGGCACATGGACATCCTGCGGGCAAGGTCATACGACCCGGCGTCCTGCCCCCTCTTCCCGGGACGGAACGGGAAGGCCATGACCGTGGACAGCTACCGCAAGCGTTTCGACGTCCTCGTCAGGAACCACTTCCTGCCGGCCCTCCTGGGGAGCAGCGACCCTGAACTGGCCGCCTACGGCCTGGTCCTTTCAGAGCATAAGCTGACCCCCCATGCCCTCAGGCACGCCTTCTCGGCATCGCTCGTCCTCATGGGCGAGGACATCGCCGGCCTCCAGAGCTATCGGGGGGATTCATCCCCCCAGTCCGCCTTCACCTACCTGCAGAACAAGGGGGACCTGTCAAGGCGCTGTGCCCATGTCCAGGGAAAGCTCCTGGACGCCCTCTTCCGGGAAGCAGGGCTCGGGGAAGACTGACCTGATACTTACGGCACCGTATCTCATCAAGAAAGGAGACCATACATGATGACAGATCTTTATGAGCTCGTACAGAAAGAGGCCATTGCCCGGGGCAGCCTCTATGACGGGGGCCGGGACGCCAGGGCGGCCCTCCTCGCCCTGATGGACAGCCACGGCTGGTTCGGCCAGGTGCCCGTCTTCGACAGGGAAAAGGTCCTCCTGACGGACCCTGCTCCCCTCCTTCCCTTCCTCCCCCTCTGGCTGGAGGCCTATGGGAAGGGAACGGAGGAAAAGCTCCGCCTCCTCCTGGAGAGGTCCTCACGGAAGCTCCCCGATACCTGCGCCGCCCTGCGGGACTTCCTGGACCGGCGGGGCGCACCGGGGAAGGAGGCTGCCCTCTCCATGGCGGACCAGGCCCTCTTTTCCCTGAAGAAGGAGGCCCGGGAACTGGGTGCAGGGGACATCGAGGAGCTCCTCTCCGCCGCCGCCATCAGGCTCGGCCGCGCTTCCTTTTTCCTCCTCCAGGACTTCCTGGTCTCCATGATGCCCGAAGGCTCCTTCTTCCCCTGGCGCTATTCCATCGACGTAAGGCCCAGGGACCCTGCCCTGAACGGGGCCTACCCCGTCCATGACTTCGCCCGCATGGCCTGGGCCTGCTGGAACGCAGAGGCCTGGAAGGAAAGGTCCCTGAAGGAGAAGGCCCTGAAGAACCCCGTCCACGCGAGGCTCTGGCTCTTCACCGCCATGCACTTCATCTGCGCCCTGCGGGCCGCGGACCTCATGCGCCTTCCCGCCCCCTCCTGTCCTGACGCCCTGGTGCGGAAGGCCCCTGATGACAGGGAGGCGGCCCGCCTCCTGGCCGGCGCCTGGCTGGACCAGGTCCGCTCCCTCCACCTCGTGCCCGGCAAGACGGCACGCTTCGGGAACGTCCCTGAGATAGTCCTCACGGTCCCCGAAAGCCTCCTGGCCCCCCTGGGGACCATCCTGGCCTGCGCCCTGCTCTCCTGCGGGGACGGCTCCCCCTTCATCATCTCCGGCGCCTCCTGTGCGTCCCTCAGCGCCTTCTTCGGCCCCGACTTCGCCGCCTGGGCAGGCTCCCGCAGCCTTTCCTCCAGGCGCTGCAACAAGTCATACCTGCAGGGGATCGAGGCCCTTTCCGGAGATACGGGGACCGCCGGCGGAGGCTACATCCTGGCCGCCCTGGCCAGGTCCCACAAGGGAGGGATCGGGACCATCCCCGAGGCCACGGACATCTACCTGCAGGACGCCAGCTTCACGGGCTGCACGCCGGGGTACGTCATACGCCACATGTTCGAGAGGGGGACCTTCGGCTTCACCGCCGTCCTCCTCCTGGAAGGCTATGACAGGAAGGCCTTCCGGGCCCTCTCCGTCAGGGGCCAGACGGAGCTCATCAGAGGGATCGGCCTCTCCGCCCTGGAGCTCGAGGAGGCCGCGAAGGCCGCTGACGCTGCCCTCGGGAGGGCCGCCCAGGCAGTCTCCGCCTTCTATTCGGTCTGCGGGGATGATCCCGGCGCTGCTTCCGGGGCCCTGAAGAAGCTCGCCTTCGGGGCCGCCCCATCGAAGACGGAAGGCCTCCAGTGCCTCGCCATGGCCTGCGGGAGCCCCTGCCCTTCCCCGGAGAGGTCCTCCTGCGCCGGATGCGGGCATGAGGTCTATTCCCGGGCCTTCCTCCACGTGGTCATGAAGGAATACGTCTCCCTCTGCCGCCGGCAGGCCATGGCGCCCACACAGGAGGAAAGGGAAAGGACCTCCCTCCTGATCCGGCAGGGCGTCCTCCCCGTCATAGGCCAGTACCTCCGGACCCTCCGGGAGGACTTCCCGGACGCGGACATGGCATACATCACAGAAATGATCAGGAAAGGAAAGAACGATGCGTCCCTTTATAAAGACAGAAGCCATGGACGGCTTCACCAGGACGATGGCACTGACGGCAGTCACTGACCGGGAGACGGCGGAGGCCCGACGCCTCTTTGAAAAGGCCCGGGACACGGGCGTCATCCTGAACGCTTCCTTCGACGACAGCGTCTGGAAGCTGACGGACGAGGTCCATACCTGCTCCATCCGCTTCCTCCCGCGGGAGGAGGCATGGGAGGCCGGGGGCGGCACCTGGATGGGGATCGGCCGGGAGGCCTTCGTGACATACATGAAGGTCTTCCTGGTCTTCTCCATGGGGAGCCTTGCCCTCATCTCCCTCAGGGAGCGGGCGTCGGCCGTCATGGACCTGGCCTCCTGCTCCCTGAAGGACCTGGAGGAGAGGCCCTTCCCCCTGAGCGCCCTCCTCTTCACGGAGCTCCTGCCGCCTTCCCCGGAGAGGGACGCCGCCGCGGAGAGCCTCGATGACCTCTTCATCCCTTTCAGGAAGGGCCCCGGGAGGGCCAGGGACCTGGCCCCCTTCGAGACCTTCCTCCGTTTCGGGGAGGGCCTCGACGCCTTCTGGGAGCAGGCCGGGAGCGGTGAAAAGGTCCGCTTCTTCCCCATCCGGCTCTGGTGGGACCTGACCTGCATCCTGCCGCTGCGCCCCACGGAGTTCACCCTGATCCCCGGCGGCTGCCTGCGGCAGAAGGACGGGAGGTGCTTCCTCACCATCCGCCGGACCATCCTTAAGAAGCGCCGGGGCGCCCGGGGCTACCGGGTGGACCTGGACTACGCGAAGGAGGAGTACGAAGTCACCCCCGCCATCGCCCGGGAGATCCTCCTGTACAGGGAGATGGCCGGCAGGACCGGGAAGGAGAAGTACCTCCTGGGCGGGGACAGGCTCTTTTCCTACCATGAGCTGCGGATCCTCCTTGCCTCCTTCCAGACGGAGGTCCTCGGGATATCCGCCCCGGAGGCCATGGTCCGTCCCGGGGACACCAGGCACCTGGCCATGGCAGGCCTCATCCTCTCCGGCGGGTCCCCTTCCGTCTGCAGGGCCCTGGCCGGGCATGAGTCCATCACGGTCAGCAGCCACTACTACGCGAACCTCCCTTCCCTGATCACCAGTGCCGTCTATTCCTACAGCCGCAGACGGTCCGGGACCTTCCTGGCGGACCTGCCGGCCAGGTCCCTGCCTGAAAGGGGCGCCGTCCTCCACAGGGTCCCCGGCGGGACATGCAGCGACCAGGGGGCGGCCGCCGGGGACGTGTCGGAGTGCCTCAAGGTCTTCCGGGCCGGCACCGGCCTCGGGGCCTGCGTCTCCTGCCCCCATTTCCGCCCTGACCCCTCCCGCCTGTCCATGGCCGTGAAGGCCAGGGAAGAGGACCTGCGCTCAGACTGCGCCTTCCTTGTATCCATGGTCGACCTCGTCTCAAAAGGGCGCGGGCATCAGGAGGGGATCGCG
>JAFWOX010000113.1 GCA_017545325.1 Oscillospiraceae bacterium
AAAAGCTCCCTCTCTGAGGCAATATCGTAAGCTTAGTCATAAAGCCCGGCAGGAATCGCCCTCATCCGTCAGCCGCCTTGCGTGAGACGGCGTCTGCCACCTTCCCCCAGGGGAAGGTAGACCGCGCGGCGCGGCCCCGCCGATGCCCCCCTCACTCCCGGAAGAAGATGAGGGAAAACCAGGTGACGATGTTGCCGTTGAAGAACTCGATCCCGTGCTTCTCCGCAATGTCGGTGGCGATGATGCCGTGGCTCTCCACGCAGGGGTTCATGATCTCCGGATGGCGGCAGGGTCCGTCGGGCCAGGCGCATTTTTCGCAGACGGCGCAGGCTTCGGTGGACAGGACCATGACCTCCCCGGCCTGCTCCTTCACCAGGGCCGCCGCCTGGCGGGTGATCTCCTCGTGGGGGGCGCGGGTGGCCAGGGTCTCCTCGATGTTGGCGATGTCGCTGACCTCGGTGACCGTGGTGATCATGAGGGCCCTGGGGAAGCGGAGGCAGCGCGCCCTGCATTCCTCCACGGTCCCCACCGCCGGAGGGCAGGCCCAGGACTTGTTATACATGGGGCACTGGTTCTCGCAGACGAAGCGGATGCGCTCCGAAAAGGTCAGCTCCGACGTGTCGATGAACTCATATTGGCACAGGGGCAGCTCGCAGAGACCCGCCTCCAGCTTTTCATAATCCATTTCTTTCCACCTCGCCCGGTTATGATACGCTGTTTTCTCCCTCCCGTCAAGGCTTGCCCTCAGCAGCAAGGCCTGCTATACTATATATAGTAGTATAAATATGGACCGCCCCCGATGGGCGGCATGAAAGGAGTGTTTCTATGGCCTGGTTTCAGGTGACCTACTTTTCCCAGTGCCTCTCCCGGATCGTCCCGCTGAACCTGCTGATCCCCCAGTCCGCAAGCCCGGAAGAGCCCTGCCGCACCCTGTACCTGCTCAACGGCTACCGGGGGGACCACACGGACTGGCTGCTGAACACGGACGTAAACGGCCTCAGCGGCCTGAGCCGCTGCGCCATCGTCATGCCCTCCGGTGAGAATTCCAGCTATACCGACCACACCCACTCCGGCGTGAAATACGGGGAATTCATCGGGCGCGAGGTGGTGGAGGTCACCCGCCGCCTCTTCCCGGTCCTGAGCCATAAGCGGGAGGACACCGCCATTGCCGGCCTCAGTATGGGGGGCTACGGCGCGCTGCGCAACGGCCTGAAGTACCACGAGACCTTCGGCTGGGTGATGCCCCTCTCCGCGGGCATGATGGGCCCCGAGAGTGTGACGGATGAGGCCTCCAGGGCCCGCTTTGAGGCCCGCTACGGCCCCCTGGAGAAGTGGGAGGAGAGCGACTGTAATCCCCGCTTCCTGGCAAAATCCCTGCTGGATTCCGGCGCCGCGCTGCCGAAGCTCTACATCGCCTGCGGCTGGAATGACCGGCTCTGCACCACCAACCGGGAATACCACCATTATCTGGAGGAGATCGGCTTCCCCCACGTGTATGAGGAAGGCCCCGGCAGCCACGAATGGGCTACCTGGCGCTGGGCCCTGCCCCGCGCCCTGGACTTCTGCTCCTGGCTGGGCCCCGACACCTTTGAAAACCCCTTTTACTGCGATATGCGGGATGAGCGTTATGTGGGCGCCCCCTGGAAGGAGGAAGGCTGAATGGCGATCATACAGGCAAGCTTCATGAGCGAAACGCTGGAACGGCAGGTGGGCTTCACCGCCATCCTTCCGGACGGACTGAGCAAGGACGGCTCTTATGCGCCCCTGCCCACCCTTTATCTCCTGGCAGGCTACTCCGGCAACGGCTTCTTCTGGGTCTCCCACTACACCGTGGAGGAGCTCAGCAGCGAACTGCGCCTGGCCATCATCATGCCCGACGCGGAGAACCATTTTTACACCGACGACGACACCTTCGGCTACGGCTGGGGCAAATTCGTGGGGCAGGAGCTGGTGGACTACACCCGCCGGGTCTTCCCCCTGAGCCATAAGCGGGAGGACACCATCATCGGCGGCTTTTCCATGGGCGGCTACGGGGCCCTGCTCAACGGCCTGACCTACCGGCAGACCTTCGGCCACATCGTGGCCGTCAGCGGCGCCCTGCTGACGGAAGGGGTCTCCGGCCCCGGCGGCGACAATCCCTTCTTCCGGGGCATCTTCGGCGACCCGGCCAAGGTGCCGGGCAGCCACCACGACCCCCGCGCCGCCGCTGCCGCCGCCATGAAGGAGGGCAACCCGCCGGACCTCTACATGGCAGTGGGGGATCAGGATTTCCTGAAAGAACTGAATTATGCCTGCCGGGACTACCTGCTCGGGATCGGCTACCCCCTGGTCTTTGAGGGGGGCGAGGGCGGCCATGAGCACAAGTTCTGCCAGGACCATGTCTTCCGCGGCGTCCGCAGGGCGATGGGGAAGGAAGCGTAAAACGGCCCGAAAAGACAGGCTCCCTCTCTGAGGGAGCATCTTCGCGCGAGGGGACCCGCCGCGCAGCGGTGGGTCCCCTCGCGCGGAATAGGGAGTTAGCGCATCGAATCAGCAACCGCTATAAACTACCCTGACTCCCTCCGTCAGCGGCTTTCGCCGCTGCCACCCCCCTCAAAGAGGGGGCTTTTTGGCTTTATCGGGCGGAATCTCTTTGCCTCGCGCCCTGGCTTCCTGTCCCCGTTCCTCAAACCGAAGCCGCCGCTTCGGTTTGAAAAGGACGTTTCGCCGAAATCCTGCGGGTATTGGCGCTTGCGCTGATACCCGCCATTTCGGCGAATAAGGACGTCACCCCACCAGCGCCGTCACGTCGGCGACGCTGAGGTCGTGGAGGGCCAGGTCGATGCCGTAGCCCAGGAGGCGGGCCATCAGGGAGATCTGCTGGTCGATCTCCCTGGGAGTCACCATCATCCCGGCGCCGTATTCCCCGAAGTCCTCCGCGCGGACCTCCCCCAGCCCCGCCCGTTCCGTCAGGTCGGAGGCCAGGGTGGCGGCGTCCACCACCGTGGGGACCCCCAGACCCACCACCGGCACCCCCAGGGTCCCCCGGCTCAGCTCCCTCCGGGCGTTCCCCACCCCGGAGCCGGGGGCAATGCCCGTGTCCGTCAGCTGCACGGTGCGGCAGACCCGGCCCAGCCGCCGGGCGGCCAGAGCGTCCACGGCGATCACCGCGTCGGGCCGGAGCTTTTCCGTCACCGCCTTCACCAGCTCCGCGGTCTCCATGCCCGTGTTGCCCAGCACCCCCGTGGCCAGGGCCGCCACCCTGCGGAAGGCGCCGAAGGTCTCCGGCAGGGAGGCTACCAGGTGCCGGGTGGCCAGCACGTGGCGCAGGGTCCTGGGCCCCAGGCTGTCCGGGGTGATGGCCTCGTTCCCCAGCCCCGCCACCAGGACGCTCGCCCCCTCTGCCAGCCCCAACAAGGCGCGCAGCTCCCGCCCCAGCAGGTCGGCGGCTTTCTCGAAGGCCCCCTCCTCCCGGCGGAGAAGGGCCTCCGGGAAGATGGTGATATACTTTCCCACGCCCTTTCCCAGGGCTGCCGCCGCTTCATCGGAAGTGACCGCCAGGGCTTCCAGGGTGCTGCCCCCTTCCTCCCGCGTCTCCGTTTCCGCCCCCGGCGGCAGCGCCGATGAGGTCTTTTCCCGCCAAAGCTCCCGCGCTTCCAGGGCCAGGTCCGTCCGTTTCATGCCGCTTTCCCCTCCTTTTTTGCCTAGTATGCGCAGATTTCCGGGGCCTTAGAAAAAATTTCTGAAAAAAGTTCTTGCACTTTTGCGGGAATGGTGGTATATTGTCTACCCGCACGGAACCGAGAAAAGGGAATTGAGGAGGTGAGTGATTTGCCCAATATCAAATCGGCGTCTAAGCGTGACCAGCTCTCCAAGCTGCAGAACGAAGCCAACAAGGCCAAGAAGTCCCGGATGAAGACCGAGATCAAGAAGTTCGAGGCCAAGGCGGAGGCCGGCGATAAGACCGCTGCCAAGGAAGCCTACGTCGTCGCTGTCAAGACCGTGGATCAGGCCGTTGCCGACCATCTGATTCATAAGAACAACGCGGCCCGCAAAAAGAGCAGGCTCACCAAAAAGCTCAACGCCATCGGCTGAGAAACGAAACCGCGCCCCTGACCTTCCCGGTCAGGGGCGTTTTCGTTTATTCACAAGAGAGCCCAGCAAAGGGAGAAACGGATCGCCACAGCCCCTTCGGGGCATGGCTCCCTCTCTGAGGGAGCTGGCGCGAAGCGCCTGATTGTAGCACGCGCCCACCACTGCGCGGTGGGTCCCCTCGCGCGGAATAGGGAGTCAGCGGAGGATAAGCAGCAGCTATCGTTGGAAGCAGCAGCTATGAATCACTCTGACTCCCTCCGTCATCGCCTCGCGGCGATGCCACCTCCCTCAGAGAGGGAGGCCGGGTCCTTTTATGGCAATGACGGGGAAGGGCCATGTGCGGTGTGCCCTTTTGGCTTACAGCTTATTCCCGCACTCCGGGCAGAATTTGAGGTCTTCCCGTTCCAGCTTGTGGCCGCAGTCCGGGCAGAAGCCGCCCCGGTCAGCCAGCCTGTGGCCGCAGTCCGGGCAGAAATTCGCTTCGGCTTCGCAGATGGGCCGGCCGCAGCCGGCGCAGTACCGCGGCTTCTTCTCCGCAGCTTTTCCGCCCATGTCTTTCTGTGCCTCCGTCATGAGCGGATTCATCTGGTTCATCCCGCCGAAGGGCGTCCCCATCCCCATAAAGCCGCCCACCGGGCCGAATGCGGGCGGGGCGGAGGTCATCATAACGGCGGGGCCCATGGTGCTCCGGGGGACGGTCTTGGCGGATTCCGGGACCTCGATGGTGTCCAGGTCCTCCTCCCTGGCGAAGACGGAGGAGGGCATGCTCATATCCATCACGATGAGGCCCGTCACCAGCATATTGCCCCGCACCTCCACGTCGTTGAAGCCGCCGAAGCCGCTTTCCGTCAGGTCCTCCGGCACCAGCCAGACCTTTTCCGGGGCGTAGTCATAGCTGACGGCGTGGATCTTCCCGCCGCCATAGGGCCCCCAACTGAGGGTGTTCCCCTGGATGGTAAGGGCCGAGCGTTTTCCGCTCTGCCAGGCCCGCCATTCCAGCCATGTTCCCCGGAGCCCGGGCAGGACCTCCTCATCCCGGACGCGGATATGGCGGAAGGGGCCGCCGTCCACCTTCTTGAGGGTGTATTCCTTCTCCCCCATGATGGTGTAGTATTCCAGCAGTTTCAGCTCCCCGCCCACATAGCGCAGGGAGCGGATCTCCATGGCCATCTCCCCGCTTGGCCAGCGGCTCAGCACCGGGTCGGCGGGGATGATCTCCGTCTCCTCCCCCCGGTCCAGGGCCTCCGCGTCGTAGCGGACGGTGGTTTCCAGGATGATCTTCCGCCGGTATTCCCGCATGGTCAGCTTCTCGTCCCGGAATTCCATGTAATAGTGATAGCCCTCTTCCCAATAACCGTTGAGCTTCTCCGAATATGCCATGCTCTCCGCCTCCCTATTTTTTTACAGAATACCATGCCCTCCCGACGGACGCAAGCAAATGCTTGCAAATCCCCTTATTGCGTGGTAAAATAACTTGTTAAAGTATCGCCTGACTGCGGCTTGGCCGCCGTCCGGGCAGTTCGGAGGCGCGATTTGGAGCCCTACGCCTATGTCCGGGACCTGGCCCGGCGGGACAAGCTGAGCCATGCCTGGCTGCTGCTGGGGGAGGACGGGGAGGAGCTGGAAAAGCTGGCCCTTTTCACCGCCCGCGCCCTCCTGTGCGCTGCCCCGGCGGGGGAAGAGAAGCCCTGCGGGCGCTGTCCCCACTGCCGGAAAATGCTGAAGGGCATCCATCCCGACCTCATCACCCTGCTGCGCAGCCCGGACAAGCGGGAGATCAGCGTCAGGCAGGTCCGGGACTTCCGCCGGGAGGTGTGGATCACCCCCAACGAGGCCGGCCGGAAGGTCTTTATGATCCCGGAGGCGGACTGCCTGAACACCGAGGGGCAGAATGCCCTGTTGAAGGTATTGGAGGAGCCGCCCCCTTACGCGGCCTTTCTCCTGATGGGCCGCAATCCCGGCGCCTTCCTCCCCACGGTCCGTTCCCGCTGCCTGACCCTGCGTCTGAGCGCGGAGGTTGCCGCATCCGGGGGCAGCGACGCCGCCGCTATGCTGGCGGAGGCCTTCATCCGGGGGGACGCTCTGGCCTGGTTCAAGGCCGCCTTCCCCTGGGAGAAGCTGGACCGGGAGAAATTCGACCGGCTGGTGGAGGAGCTGGACACCGCCGCCGCCCTGCGGGCCAAGGCGGGAGAAGGGGAAACCAGGGCAAGAGCCCTCCGGCTCAGCGCCCTCACCTTCCGCCTGCGGGAGATGCGGAAGGTCAACGTGAGCCCCGGCCACTGTCTGGGCTGGCTTTGCACCGTTATGAACGAGGAGACCGGGCTCTGACCCCGGAGAGAAAGGAACCTGTATGCCGAATGTTGTGAACGTACGCTTCCGCAACCGCGGAAAGAGCTATTATTTCGACCCGGGCGAGCTGGAGGTCAACACCGGGGACAGCCTGGTGGTGGAGACCAGCAAGGGCCTGGAACTGGGCGAATGCGTGGAGGGCTGCCACCAGGTGCCGGAGGAAGGGGTGGCCCGGGTAATCCTTTTCCTTGGATAGGCCCAACTGCTGGTG
>JAFWOX010000114.1 GCA_017545325.1 Oscillospiraceae bacterium
CAGGCCATGAACCGCCGGCAGCAGGTGACCGGCATCATGGTCTGCCACGATATGGAGATCGTTTCAGATTACGCCTCCCGGGCCCTGGTCATGGCCGGCGGGGAACTGCTGGCCGACGGGCCGGTCCGGGAAATTTTCCGGGACCGGGACCTGATGGAGCGCGCCTCCATCCTCCCGCCCCAGATCACCGGCCTTGCCCTCCGCCTCGGCGAAGGGTTTGAGCAGGCCGACACGCCCGAATCCATGGCGGATCTCCTCCTGGCCCGGGCCAAAGGAGGGCGGAACCATGCATAATATTCTGGAATACATCCCCGGCAATTCAGTCATTCACCGGCTGAATCCGGTGACCAAGCTCTTCCTGACCGTGATCATCTGCGTTTCCGCATTTATTACTGATAATCCCTTTTTCCTTGCGGGGCTGCTGGCGGTGGACCTGCTCATCGGTTTCCTGGCCGGCGTGGTCAAACGCACCTGGTCCATTTTCCGGGGACTGCTGAAAATCGCCGTCTTCCTCTTTGTGCTTCAGGCCCTGCTGACCCGCCGGGGAACGCCGGCCCTCTGGTTCATCACGGACCAGGGACTGCTGACCGCAGGAAGAGTGGTGCTGCGGCTCATCGTGGTCTGCATGCCCCTGGCCCTGGTACTGGCTGTCACCCGCATCAGCGACCTGACCAACGCCCTGGTCCGGGTGCTCCATGTACCCTATCAGTATGCTTTCACCCTGGCCACCGCCATCCGCTTCATTCCCCAGTTCCTGGAGGAGATGAACGGAATCATGGAGGCCCAGACCGCCCGGGGTGTAGCCTTTGACCAGGCCAGGGGACTGAAAAAGTTCTCCATGATCCTGCCCCTGTGCGCCCCGCTGCTGATTACCTCCGTCCGCCGGACAGAACAGACCGCCGTCGCTGCCGAAGTGCGCGGCTTCCGCCTCCGCACCCGGGCATCCGGCTATAAGCGCTATCCCTTCACCGCCCTGGATGCGGCCGCGTTCCTGTTCAGCGCTTTGCTGCTTGCGGGATCCATTCTGTTGGGATAAAATGGAAAAAGTATCATCCGATCATCGGAAGGAGCGTTAACCACTGTGCACAATGAATTTCTGATGGGCAATGAGGCCATTGCCATGGGGGCCATCGCGGCCGGGGTCAACCTGGTCTGCGGCTATCCCGGCACCCCCTCCACGGAGGTGCTGGAAACCGTGGCAAAACACCGCCCGGAACACACCTGGGTGGAATGGTCTGTCAACGAAAAAACCGCCATGGAAATAGCCGGCGGCGCCGCCTATTCCGGCGCTCGCGCCCTGGTCACCATGAAACAGATGGGGCTCAACGTTGCCTCGGATCCCCTGATGTGCCTCAGCTATATGGGCGTCAAGGGCGGCCTGGTGGTGCTGGTGGCGGATGACCCCGGCCCCATATCCTCCCAGACGGAGCAGGACACCCGCCGCTTCGCGGCCTTTGCCAAGGTGCCCGTCTTCGATCCCGCCACCGCGGAGGAGGCCTACAGCATGATTCAGGAGGCCTTCGATTTCTCGGAAGACTGGCAGACGCCGGTTTTTCTCCGTTCCACCACCCGCGTTTCCCACGGCTATGCCTCTCTCCGGGTAAA
>JAFWOX010000115.1 GCA_017545325.1 Oscillospiraceae bacterium
GACCAGGAGCATATCATCTCCCTGGCGGCGGATCTGGAGGAATACCTGCACAGCGCGACCGCCTCCGTCAAACGGGCCTCGGTGATCTCCTACCTGTTCCGGGTCTGCTCCTATGAGCTGGGAATGAAATAAATATCGCCTTTCCCATGGAAAGCGCCCGGGAGACCGCGCGAATCGCGCGGCCTCCCGGGCGCTTTTTCTTTATGGCAATTTGAAAACACCGAAACTTTGCACTTTCGATACGTCGTACCGTCCGGGACGTGCGGGCCGCTCACCCTGCGGGTAAGAGCGGCCCCTACGGGCGGGGGCGGTGGAACGGCGGGCCGGCGACGCGAAGCTAGTCCCGGCCCCTACGGGCGGGCGCAATTCCATTATACCGGAACGCTGCCGCTTGTCAAGCGCTGGGGGGCAGCGAATGGCTGCCAGCTTTTTACCCGGGTCAGCATGGTCTCCACGTCCAGGACGCCGTAGGCGAAGCCCTTGCGGACCAGCTCCGGGGGCAGGTACGGGTCGTACTTCTCAAAGACCGGCACTTCCTCCGGGTATACCAGCTCCAGGGGGTCAAACTCCACCGCCGCTTCCCGGCAGAGGATTTGATAAAATTCTTCCTCCTCCGCCTCCATGGTGAACTGCATGTAGTAGGGCCGGGAGGATTGGAGGCCCTTGAGCCCCAAACGCGGGGCGCAGCGGCGCTTCAGGAAGCGCTCCAGGGCCAGGAAGGCGTAGCTCCCCAGCCAGGGGAAGAGGGCCCACATCCGGCCCCCCAGGGGAACCAGGGGCCGCCGGTCCATGCCGGCCTTCCGGAAGCTGTCCCGGGCCTCCGCCAGGCGGCAACGGGCGTGGGCCAGCAGATAGGGGTACTGCAGCTCCTCCGTCAGCACCCGGTACATCCGCTCCAGGATCCGGGTGTGGATGTCCCCCGCCACGTCACCGAAGTAGGCGGGGATGTTGCCCTTCACCAGGCTGCACCACAGCTCCCGCCGCTGATGGTCCAGCTCCTCCACCACCCAGACCCGGCCGGCGATGGCGATTTTCTCCCCCACGGGGGGCGGCTTCACGATGGTGCCCAGCTGCTCGGAGCCCGCGTGGACCGTGTACTCCACGTTCTCCTGGAAGACGGCGTAGAACTTGTAGCTGCTGACCACCCGCTCTCCCGCCAGGCCCAGGATCAGGCCGCCGTTTTCCGTGCGGTTGATGTGGTCCAGCTCCAGCAGATGGGTCAGCAGCAGCCGGTAGTCCTCCCGGCTGACCCGATGGAAGCAGCTGAGCCCCAGCACCCGGGAGGCCAGCTCCCGGGGACTCATCTCCCCGCAGGCGGCCAGGGTGCTCATGGTCTGGTGATAGAGCAGGCTGTAGGGGAGCCGGTCCATCCGGGGCGGCTCCACGAAGCGTTCCTCAATGTAGAGCTGCACCAGGGCGATGCCCTGGATCAGATACCAGGGGATGCTGTCCGGCAGCATGGCCCGGGCCTCCCAGTGCTCCTCCCGCATGACGAACCACATCTCCGCCGGGTCCCCCCGGCGGCCCGTGCGGCCCATCCGCTGCAAAAAGCCCGACACGGTATAGGGGGCGTCGATCTGAAAGGCCCGCTCCAGGCGGCCAATGTCGATTCCCAGCTCCAGGGTGGCGGTGGCGCAGACGGAGAGCCTGGAGTCCTCATCCTTCATGTCCGCCTCGGCGCTCTCCCGGTAGGAGGCGGACAGGTTGCCGTGGTGGATCAGAAAGCGGTCCGGCTCCCGCTTGGCCTCGCAGTACTGCCGCAGGCTCTGGCACACCGCCTCGCACTCCTCCCGGGAGTTGGTGAAGATCAGGCACTTCTTGCCCTTGGTGTGCTCGAAAATGTAGGCCAGCCCCGGGTCCGCGGCCCTGGGGGCCGTGTCCGTAGGGTTCTCCGGCACAGGCACAGGCGCGGGCGGCCGATGACCGCCGCCTGTAGCGCGGGCAATCTGCCCGCCTTCGCCCTCCCCCGCCTGGGGGTCGCTCAGGTAGAAGTGCTCCATGGACAGGCGCCAGATCTCCTTGCCCGCCTCAAATTTGGGGATCCGGGTGCCCCGGCCGCTGCCGGCGGCCAGGAAGCGGCCCGCCGCCTCCGGGTCTCCGATGGTGGCGGAGAGGCCCACCCGCCGGGGATGGCAGCCCGCCAGGCGGCAGAGCCGCTCCATGAGGCAGAAGCACTGGAGGCCCCGGTCCCCCCGCAGCAGGGAGTGGATCTCGTCCACCACGATGAAGCGCAGGTCTCCAAAGAGGGCGGGGATCTCCATGTGCTTGTTGATCAGCAGGGCCTCCAGGGACTCCGGGGTGATCTGCAGCACCCCGGCGGGCTTTTTCAGCAGCTTCCGCTTCTGGCTCTGGGCCGCGTCCCCGTGCCAGCGGGTGACGGGGATCCCCGCCTCCCGGCACAGCGCCCCCAGCCGCTCAAACTGGTCGTTGATGAGGGCCTTCAGGGGGGCGATATACAGCACCCCCACGGAGCTGGGGGGATCCTCCTCCAGCAGGGTCAGAATGGGGAAGAAGGCCGCCTCCGTCTTCCCCGAGGCGGTGGAGGCCGTCAGCAGTACATTGTCCTCCGACTCAAAGATGGCCTGGGCGGCGGCGTTCTGGACCCCCCGGAGGCTCTGCCAGCCCGCCCGGTAGATCTCCTCCTGGATGAAGGGGGCGTAGCGCTCAAAGGCGTTCACAGGGCAAACTCCGCGTAGGCGGCCTCCGCTTCGTCAGAGAGGGCTTCGGACTTGGCAAAGGGGAAGTCCTCGGATTCCAGCAGGGCCTGGGGCCCCAGGGACGGGTTCTGATACAACAGATCCAGCAGCTCGATGAAGTCCCGGATCACCTCCCGGGGGGTGATGTTCTGATCCGCCCCCACCCGGCTCAGCTCCACCCGCAGAAAGGCCGCCAGGTCCTGGGTCTGCACCCGCCGGGCATAGCCGTAAAGCCCCGCGTGCATGTCCGCCAGCTTCTCGCAGAGCACCAGCAGTTCCTCGGGGCCCAGGGGCTCCAGCCGGATCACCGGGGCCAGCAGATCCCGGGCCCCGGGCTTGGAGAAGCGGCCCTCCGCCAGCCGGGACCGCAGGGCCTCGTAGCTGTAGACGCCCCGGCGCTTGTCCTCCAGGGCCTGGGGGGTGGCCCCCATGAGGATGCCCAAGTACCGGGCCTTCCCCTGGAGGGCGTCGTTGTACATGGCCAGCAGCTTTTCATAGTTGTACTGCCGGGTGACGGCGTTGGGGATTTTGGACAGGTTCACCAGCTCGTCCACCATGAGAAAGAGCCCCGTGTAGCCCGCCAGCCGGAAGAAGACCGCGAAGAGCTTCAAATACTCGTACCAGTTGTCGTCGGTGATGATCATGCTGACCCCCAGGGCCTCCCGGGCCTCGGCCTTGGTGGGATACTCCCCCCGGAACCAGCGGAGCACCCGGCTCTTGGTCTCCTGGTCTCCCGCCAGGGCGGCCCGATAGTAGGCCGCCAGCAGCCGGGCGAAGTCATAGCCGTGGACCAGCTCGCTGACGGAGCCGGTGACGGCGTAGATCCGCCGCTCCGTCTCCGCCGCCAGGGCCGGGTCCTCCGGGGACAGGCCCGTGGTCTGGAGGGCCTCGTTCCGCACGGCGCTGATCCACCGGTCCAGCACCAGGCTCAGGGCGCCTCCCTCGGGCTTGGTCTTGGTGGCCAGGTTGCCGATGAGCTCCCGGTAGGTGGCCAGCCCCTGGCCCCGGGTGCCCTGGAGCCGCCGCTCCGGGCTCAGATCCGCGTCCGCCACGATGAAGCCCCGGTCCATCACGTAGCTGCGGATGGTCTGCAGCAGGAAGCTCTTGCCGGAGCCGTAGCGGCCCAGGATGAAGCGGAAGGAGGCGCCCCCCTCCGCGATGATGTCCACGTCGTGGAGCAGGGCCTCGATCTCGTTTTTCCGACCCACGGTGATGTAGGGCAGGCCGACGCGGGGCACCACGCCCCCCTTCAAAGCGTTCAGCACCGTCTGGGCGATGCGTCTGGGTACTTGTCTCTGTTCCGTCATGTTCTCATACCTCCAAAAGTCGGGCAAGCTCCTCCCGATAGTCCTCCACCAAATTCAGTTGATCCCCGTCACAGTCCAGCACCGTGTCGCCGAATTCCTCCAACAGGGCCTCGTTGACGGCGTCCGCCGCCAGGGCCGGAGTCAAATGGGCCGCCGCCAGGGCGGGGCTTGGGTCCTCCCCCCGCAGGAGGGCCCGCAGAATGCCCCACAGGGCTTCATCCAGGGGCAGCGGGGCCGGGCTGCTCACCCTGCGGGTAAGAGCAGCCCCTACGGAGCTCTGAGCTCTGAACTCTGAACTCTGAACTGGCGTTTCCCGCAGGCGACCAGTGACCGTCCCTATGTCTGACGCCCCCTCCAGCCGGGGAACAACCTGGCGAGCAGTGCTCGCAGCTGCGGGCGTTGCCGGTTGCCCGCTGCCTGTTGCCTCCTGGTCCTCCTCCACCAGCAGGCTGTCCCGGGTCTGGTCCGCCTCCCGGCGGATCCTGTCCAGGCCGGACAGGTCGATGCGGATCTCCGCCCTGGCGGCCTCCCGGAGGGCCTGCCGCTCCTCCTGAATGGCGGCCTCGATCCAGGGGGCCGCCCAGGCGTTCTCCGGCCGCTGCTTCAGGCTGCGGCCCGCCTTCAGATAGGTCCGGAGCCGGGCCTCGGTCTCGTGGAGGAAGCCCCGCAGCAGCTCCAGGTGGAAGCCGTCCTTCTCATAGGCCTCCTCCCGCCAGCTGCCTGCCTGGCAGCGGTAAACCCGGCAGGGATTCAGCCGGTAGACCCGATCCCGGGGCCGCCCCGGCAGCCAGACCACGGCGCTGGCCAGGGGAAACCAGGGCCGGCTCCGGGGAGAGCCGAAGCAGCGGGAAAAGAGCTCCCGCCCCTGGCTGCGCTCCCCCTCCAGGGCCAGGGTCCAGGCCCGGCAGAAGAGCCGCCTGCCCCGGGCCGGGTCCCCCGCCAGCACCGGGGACTGGTCCAGCTTCTTGTCGCTCAGGGCGCAGAGGGCGGCGAAAAGCTCCTCCGGATCCCGGTCCCGGGGGGCCCGGAGGGCGGCCAGGGACCGGTCCCGCTCCAGCAGGGCAGGGTCCGCCGCCTGCTGGGCCAGGGCCGGGGGCAGCTCCCGCAGCACCGCGTATTCCAGCATCCAGCGCCGCAGATTGGCCCGCATGGGGGCGTTGCCCAGGCCCGCGTCCAGAAAGCCCCGCTCAAAATCCAGCAGCTTTTCCAGCACCCCCACCGGGCCCTCCGCCCCCACGCCGTTCAGCAGCTCGTAGAGGTAGACGTAGGCGGCGGAGGCGGGAATGGGCCCGTAGATCCCCCGCCGGGCGGCGGTCCGCCAGGTAAAATAGCCCCGAAGCTGCTTCAGGGACATGTCCCGGTAGGTGGGGTAGTAGCAGGCGAAGTCCCCGGACCAGGGGTAGC
>JAFWOX010000116.1 GCA_017545325.1 Oscillospiraceae bacterium
CCTGAAGAAGACGGGAGGCTTCGGGACCGAATCCGGGATAGGCCAGGACGCTGGCCCCCATGAAGCCCCTGCTGTTGGTGGCAACAAAGAGGGGGATGTGACCGCCGCCGGCCAGGTTCAGGAAGGGAGAGGACATTTCGGTAAGGATCTCGGACATGGGACGGATGGTCAGGGGGATGGTCCTGGAAGCGGTCTCCAGGGCGTCCTCGAAGAGCTTTTCCTGACTGACCCCGAAGAGGGAAAGAAGAGAATGGTTGACCACGGCGCTGGCCCTGGAATCGCCTATGCCGCCGAAATCCACGCGGACGATCAGGGCCAGGTCTGCGACCTCCCGCCAGGGAAGGGAGCGGAGCTGTTCTTCGTTGCCCTTTCTGGGGACCAGCTCCAGCATCAGGCGGTCCCTGCAGTCCTCATAGGTAAAGGACACGGGGGAGCTGGTCCAGCCGGGGGACTTCAGGATGGGCAGGACATCCTGAAGGAGCCTGTCCAGGGCCTCCTCCAGAGGAAGGCCCTGCAGGTACATGGCGAAGTAGGGGCCGGGATTGATACTGGCGCCCACCCTGGAAGAGGGATAGCCCAGGGTCAGGCCCCGGTAGGACTCTCCCTGGAGCTTTTCCACGTCCCGGATCCCGATCCGGATCCCGGCTCCCGGACCCTGGGGATGAGAGTCGAAATAAGACTGAAGGCTGGCGACGGCCCGGCTTAGAAATTCATCGTAGTTTTTCATTTGTTACCTCCTGGATATGATAATAAAGACATGTATACACAGACAGGACGGCGGAAGGGGGCGCATGAAAAAGAGCCCTTCCCATCCCGGCATGTACAGGAAAAGACCGGAAAAGACAGGAATACCGTCTTCAGATATGAAAATAAAGAAAATGGGATTTTGCGCCCGGACGGGCAGACGGAGCGGGAGGCTCCTGCTCAACAAAGAGAGATGAGCACGTGATCATTGCTGTAACTATAGCACAGAGGAAGCCCCTTTAGCAAGAAAAAAGGAATGCCCCGCCCGGAGCCAGGCCCGGGCGGGGCGGTAAAAACTCAGTCCCTGCCATGCATTTCTTCCCATACATCCCCGATGGCTGCGAGGATCATTTCATCGTCCTCCGGACCTGCAATGATCCTTGCGTAGCCCTGGAGGGTCTGGGCTTTGGAATAGAGGGTCCCCGCATGGCGGCTTACGAAGATCCTGGCCTTGCGTTTGCCGTTCCTGGCCTCCTGGATCACGTTGGCTCCGGCCGAATTGCCGTCCAGAGCGATCACCACCGAGGGCCGGCGCTTGAAGATCTCATAGGAAAAGGATTTGTAGAGGCCCATGCCGGTGGATTCGATGGAGATCCGGATCTCCGCCCCGCTCTTTTTAAGGCGGGAGACTTCCGCCTGGGTCAGCTCCGTGGGCACGATGGAAAAGAGTTCGAAGCGCCCCTGTGAGAGGGATGCCAGCTCCTGTTCATAGGCCAGCATGCGGTGTCCCGTTACAAAGAAGACTTTTTCGGGATCGGCGCCTTTCAGGATCCTGGAAAGAAGCTCTTTCATGCCTTCCTGCATGCGGGTGGCCCGGTGGTCCGTGTTGAAGCTGCCCCCCAGAAGGATCACGGGGACCCTGTCTTCGGGAAGGGGGCGCACTCTGCCGGCCAGGCAGATCTCGCTTTCCAGGCGGCCGCGTCCGATCATGAGATCGGAGTCGGGCACAGGCTCCAGGCGGATCCTTTCTTCAAAGAAGGGGAGGACCCGGTCCGGCGGGCAGAGTCCGGCAAAGGCAGCTTCCTTGCCCTCAAAGGCATCAAGGCTCTCCTGCAGGACCCTGTCCTCGGCGCGCCGCATGGAGGTCATTTCCTCCGCGGACAGGCCCAGCAGCCTTTCCAGGGCCAGCTGTTCGTCGATGGAATCCGTTCCGTAGAGAGCTCCGCCGTCGGTCCCCTGGACGCAGGCGATGCCCTCCGCAAGGTACTGGTGCAGGGGATGGTGGGCCAGGACGCTGAGGTTGTTGAGGCGGACGTTGCTGGTCAGCTGGAACTCCAGGACCACGCCGGCCTCCTTCAGATCCCGCATCAGCTGCCGTCCCTTTTCGGAACTGAGGTTGGCGGTATAGAGGCCGTGGCCGATCCGCATGGGGGGCATGGGCTGGCCGGGAGAGAGGGATTCCTTTACAAGGCGGAGGCTCCAGGCCACGTTGTCCCGGAGGGAGTCGTTCTCGCCCGCGTGGATGCGGATCACAAAGCCCGGGACCCTGCCCGCTATGGCAGTCAGCTCCCGGATCAGGGGCCGGAGCTCCCGGATATCGTTGATCTCTTCGCCGATGATGTCCGAGCCCGCCACATAGGGATCGCAGGCGATGGCCCTGAGGGTCCGGACCTGGTCCTGGACCACCTTTCTGGGCTCCACCCTGTCTCTTACGATGGTCAGGGGAATGCGGCGGAAGGAGGCCAGAAGGCGGATGACCACCCCGGTCTCTTTTCTTATGGCAGGCATGGCCCGGTGGACCTGGTCCAGAAGGGACGGCGCCTGGTCCGGCTTTACAAGGCCCGTGTCGGATATTTCAATATACCGGATGCCCCGGCTGCGGCAGCCTCTGGCGATCCAGAGGAGCTTGTTCTGGAAGAGGCTGAAGGATCCGTACACGGGATCCAGGCGGTCTTTTTTCATCTGCTCCAGGGCGGAGGCGATCTCCCTGTCGGGGACAGGTCCGTACTTTTCAAGGTCCACCGGTCCGTCGTCGGGCCGGCCCTTGGTGAAGACGTAGCGGTAGAGATAGACCTTTTCCAGGTTCGAGAAGACGGCCTGGCCGTCCTTGAGGATGGACAGGGAGGCCCGGATCTTCGGGATGTTGAAGGCGGCATTTCCGGGATCCGCCAGAATGAAGTCCGCGAAGTTGATGAAGGTGTTGTCATCGATCCTGCGGGTCAGGTACTTGCCCTGCAGGGGAGAATCCGCAAACGCCTTTTTGGTAACGGCGCGCCGCTCTTCCAGAAGGGCTTTCTGGGCCGGTGTGCACCGCAGCCCCAGCTTTTTGACGTAATAGAGGGGATAGCGGATCTGGTGGAAGATCCCCAGGGCGATCAGGATATCCGGGTCCAGGTTGGCGTTCATGTGGGTGTGGAGGTCCGTCCGGAACTTATAGTCCCTGGGGATATAGGTCTTGACCAGGGTCTGCCAGGAACTGAGGCCGTAGCTCTTGGTCTGGCTCATCAGCG
>JAFWOX010000117.1 GCA_017545325.1 Oscillospiraceae bacterium
ACGAGATCGACGCAGTGGGACGCCAGCGCGGCTCCGGCCTGGGCGGCGGCCACGACGAGAGAGAGCAGACACTCAACCAGCTGCTTGTGGAGATGGACGGCTTCAACGACAACGAGGGCGTCATCGTCATGGCGGCCACCAACCGGCAGGATATCCTGGATAAGGCCCTCCTGAGACCCGGCCGCTTCGACCGGCAGGTGTACGTGGGCCTCCCGGACGTGAAGGGGAGAGAGGCCATCCTGAAGGTCCATTCCAAGGGCAAGCCCCTGGCGGAGGACGTGAACCTGGCCACCATCGCCAAGACCACCATCGGCTTCACCGGCGCGGATCTGGAAAATCTGCTGAACGAGTCCGCCCTGCTGGCGGCCCGCCGGAACAAGCGCTTCATCACCATGGCGGAGGTGGAGGAGGCGATGATCAAGGTCATCGCCGGTCCGGAGAAGAAGAGCCGGGTGGTCTCCGAGAAGGAGCGCAGGCTCACCGCCTTCCATGAGGCGGGCCACGCCGTGGTATCCAACGCCCTGGAGCATGCCGATCCGGTGCATCAGATCAGCATCATCCCCCGGGGCATGGCGGGGGGCATGACCATCTACCTGCCCCAGGAGGACAAGAGCTTCAATTCCCAGAGCGAAATGCTGGACGAGAGATCGTCTCTCTCCTGGGCGGCCGGGTGGCGGAAAAGCTGGTGCTGAACGATATCTCCACCGGGGCCAGCAACGACTTGGACCGGGCCACCGGCATCGCCAAGAGCATGGTCATGCGCTACGGCATGAGCGATTCCCTGGGGCCCGTGGTGTACGACTCCGGCAGCGGCGAGGTTTTCCTGGGCCGGGATTACGGCCATACCAAGAGCTACTCCGAGAAGTTCGCCGCCGCCATCGACGAGGAGATCAAGCGCATCATGGAGGAGGGCTACCAGCGCTGCGCCGGCCTCCTGAGGGAGAATATGGATATCCTGCACCTCACCGCAGATTACCTGCTGGAGCATGAGGTGATGGACAGCGACACCTTCGCCTATGTATGCAAAAACCGGGCGCTGCCCCCGGAGCCGGAGCCTGAACCGGCCCAGGAGCCGCCCCAGGACCAGGGCGGCGCGCCGGAGGAACCCCTGGCCGTCCCGGAAGGGGACGGGGAATGGATCGAGCCGGAGGGGGACCCGGAATGGGCCAGGCCCCCGAAGCCGGAGGACCAGGGCACTTCGATGCCCCAGTGACAACCGAATCGCCGTCGGGCGGGGAGTGATCCCCGCCCGATTGTGCATGTCGACATAGTCGCCATGCTTCAACTCGGACCCGCTTCGCTGGGCTCCGAGTTGAGAAGGATGACATCGCCGCTGCGCGCCTCGGTCGTACACTTCGACACTTGCGGCGATAGCAGTATTTTGGTCCGGAAATGAATTCCGGCCCAAAATGATCCCAACTGTTTCGCGCCGTCGGGCGCGAACTCTGCGAGGCTTTTGACACTTTGTCTACAGTCTGAGACGGGCGGGGAGGGATCCCCGCCCGATTTTTGCCTTGCCGAAAATCCGATCTTTGGCGTCCGGTCTCCAGGGGAAGGCAGTCCGCGCGGCGGGGACGGGGATGAAAGATCACGTTACGAACAACCGGACGCAGGGACGACCAGTACCCTGGCTTCCCCTGGGGGAAGCTGGCGCGGAGCGCCTGATGAGGGATGCCTGTGCGGCGGGGCCCCTGCCGGGGGATCCGGCGGTCCAATTTCTTGCCGGTGGAATCCGCAAAGCGGGCAGGAGTGTCTGTATCTGCTGGCAGTCTCGTGACACGCCTCGCCGGCGGGCGTTCCTTTCCCCGCGATGGGGGGATTGCCTCCGGCGGCCCGGTTTCTCTTGCGCGAGAGAAACCGGGGACAGAGCGCGGCAGGGGCGTCCCCCAGCACCCCCGGTGCGCAGGGCGCTGAAGCGAAGGGGACAAAGACGCGGAGGGGAAAAGCGGACGGTATATGCGCCTCTGCGCCGCTGACTATACTGCGGGCAGCGCTCGTTTGCTTTTCAGGGTGCCCTTCGCCGCACCGGCGCAGGGACGATTACTGCTCTGGCTTCCTCCAGGGGAAAGATGAATACTCCCGAATGAACCGTCAAGAATGGCGTATGGTTCAGCCCCGTCCTCCTTTACCAAATCGTCTCT
>JAFWOX010000118.1 GCA_017545325.1 Oscillospiraceae bacterium
GCAGGGGTGTTCCCCTGCACCCCCGGTGCGGCGGGCGCTGAAGCGAAGGGGGCAAAGGCGCGGCGGGGAAAAAGCGGGTGGTATATGCGCCTCTGCGCCGCTGACTAAACTGCGGGCAGCGCTCGTTTTCTTTTCCAGGGTGCCCTTCGATACACCGGCGCAGGGATTCGACCTATCCCGCCCGCAGGCGGCCGCATTCCCGTATAACCGCTCTATCGGCCTATCGTCGGGCTGCGGGTCCTGAATGCCGGGAATAGAACAACAGGGGGAAGCGGGTACGCAGCCCGCTTCCCCCTGTTGAAAATCGGGAATTTACATGCTCAGCTCAGTCCGGCTGATGACGTCGTTCTGGCCGTTGCGGTGCATCTCCACGAAGTACACGGAGAAGCCCGCGATGCGGACCACCAGGTCCTTGTACTGCTCGGGATTCTTCTGGGCCGCCCGCATGGTATCGGCGGAGATAACATTGATCTGGACCTCCATGCCCAGGTAGTCGAAGAAGTAGGTCTTCAGCAGCTGGGTCAGCTTTTCCACGCCATCCGCGCCGTTCAGGCAGCTGGGGCTGAACTTCAGGTTCAGCAGGGTGCCGTTGGCGAACTGCCGGTGGTCGATGCTGCCCACGCTGGTGAGAACGCAGGTGGGGCCGTTCTTGTCCATCTGCTGCACGGGGGAGCAGCCGTCGGCCAGAGGCTCGCCCAGCTTGCGGCCGTCGGGGGTGGTGGGAGTGGAGAGACCGAAGGCCACGTTGGTGGTGACCGGCCACAGGCCGGCGCTCCAGCCGTTGCCCCGGGGGCCGGAGCCCTTCTTCACTTCCTTGGCGAAGATATCGGAAGCCCACTTGGCGTACATATCCACCTCGGGATCGCCGTTGCCGTAGTGAGGCGCCTCGTTCTTCACATAGCTGTACAGGTCGTCGTAGCCCTCCCAGTTGTGCATGAGGGCGTCATAGAGCTCGGCCGGGGTGCAGCGCTTGGTCTTCTCATCGAAGCACAGGTGCTTGATCATCTGCAGAGAGTCGGCCAGGTTGCCGATGCCCACGCCGGCCACGCCGCAGGAGTTGTACTTCGCGCCGCCCCACATGACGTCCGCGCCGTTCTCCAGGCAGCCCTCCATGGTGGCGGAAACCACCGGGAGAGGCATATACTGCCGGGCCACATACTCGAAGGCGTTGGTCAGGCCGATATGCATCTTCACGAAGAACTCGGTCTGGATCCGGTAGGCCTCCAGCACCTGGTCGAAGGAGGTGTAGTCCTTCAGATACCCGGTTGCCGGGCCGCTCTGGACGCTGGGCAGGGTCTTGCCGGTGCGGAAGTCCCGCCGGGGCAGGGGGTTCGCGCCGTTGTTGATGCCCACCATGAGGCAGTTGATCATGTTCAGGAAGCCGCCGCTGCCGGTGCCGCCGCAGCAGACCCATTCGTCGCCGCAGCCGCCGGGCTCCACGCAGCCCACGGCGCAGTAGTTCCGGGCGCTCTCCAGGCTCATGCCGCGATCCATGAGCGCGGGGACGATGACCTCGTCGTTCTCCATGCTGGGCACGCCGCCGCAGATCTTGTTGGTCTCAATGGCGGCCTCCCACAGGTCGTCCGGCATGTTCTTGTGGACACGCAGGGCCACCGGAGGATCATGCAGGACCAGACGGCCGGAGCATTGGAGGCACATATAGGTGACGGCATTGGTGGCGTCCTCGCCGGTCTCGGGCTTCACACCGCCGATGGTGATGAGCTGACCGGAGGTGTAGCCCGGTACGCCGAACTCGCCGCTGTCGCCCCAGAACTTGTTCATTTCCGCGACCTTCAGGAAGAACATATCCAGCATTTCCTGGCCGTAATCGGGGGTGATCCGCCCCTCGGCGATGTCCTTCTCGTAGTAGTCGCCCACGTACTGGTCCACGCGGCCGAAGCTCATGCCGTGCATGTTGCCCTCCAGGGCCAGGCAGATCTGGTACAGGAACAGGGCCTGCAGCGCCTCATGGAAGTTCCGGGCGGGGTTTTCCGTCACCCAGTTGAGGCTCTCGGCCATCATCTCCAGCTCCTTCTTCCGCTGGGGCCGGGTCTCGGCGGCGGCCATCTCCTCCACCTTCTTGGCATAGCGCTTGGTGAGGGTGATCATGCCCTCGCAAACCAGGGAGATGGACTTGTAGAAGTAGTACTTGTTGATGCCGTCCCCATAGACGCCGTTCTCCTCCAGGAGCTTCATCTTGGCGTCGGCCTCGGCCTTGATGGCGCCGAAGCCCTTGCGGATGGCCCGGTTGTAGTTGGTGCAGAAATGGCCGACGGGGCCGCCGTCCGCATGGTTGGCGCTCTGGGTGGTGGTGCTGGAGCCGTCATGGCTCTTGTAGCCGTCGATCCGGTAGGGCTGGGTGAAGAAGCTCAGACAATGGGTATCCCAGAAGCTGGCCGTCTCCAGAACATACTGGGCGTCCTCGGGGTCGATGAGGTAGGGGTCATACTTGCGGTTGGTGATGTTGCCGCTCTTGATCTCCCGGGCCAGGGTGGCGGCGCCGTATTCGGGGTAGTAAGAGCAGGCGCGGAAGGTGGTGCCCAGGGCGCCGACGATAATGTCGTCGTCCTCCACCCGCAGGGGGATATTCTCATAGATGTACTTCATGGCCTCGGCCCGCAGGAGCTGGCCGGAGAGGTTGGGGTGGGACTGATAGAACTCGGTGATGAGACGGTACCGGGAGATATCCACCCTGGGCGTGGTGCTGCGGTATCTCTCCCGCGTCTTCTTCACGCGGTCGGTAATGGGTTTAAGCTTATACATAATGATACCTCCTTGAAAGCTGATAACATTCCTGATAGATAGTATAGCACACTAGGCGCAAGCTGTCACGAGGAATTTGAGATTTTTGCTGTCCTTTCGGGACCGGGGGTTTCGTTGACTTTTTTCCCCATCGTGGATATACTGAAATCAGGCAGGAGAAGAGAGGAGCTTGATACGGGCATGAAGAAAAAGAGCGCTGAGCAGGCGCTTCGGCGGATCCCGCCGGCGGAGGTATCCCCGGAGTACGGTCTGACCCTGGCCCAGGTGGCGGAGCGCACGGCGGCGGGCTGCGCCAACCTTCCGGTGGAGCCCCCTACCCGCACGGTGGGGCAGATCGTTCTTTCCAACGTATTCACCTATTTCAATATGCTCTTCCTGCTCCTGGCGGTGTGCATCATCCTGGTCCGCTCCTGGCTGGATCTCACCTTCCTGGGCGTCGTTTTCTTCAATACCGCCATCGGGATCATCCAGGAGCTGCGAAGCAAGCGCACGCTGGATAAGCTGCAGATCCTGGTCTCCCCGAAAGCCGGGGTGATCCGGGAGGGAAAAAGGCTGACCGTGCCCACCGGCGAGCTGGTGCGGGACGATATTGCGATCTTTGCCAAGGGCGACCAGATCAGCGCCGATGCCCTGGTCCTGGCCGGAGAGGTGCAGGTGAACGAGTCCCTCATCACCGGCGAGCAGGACGAGGTGAGCAAGGGACCGGGAGACAGGCTGAATTCCGGCAGCTTTGTGGTGGCGGGGGAGTGCCGCGCCCGGCTCACCGCCGTGGGGGCGGATTCCTTCGCCTCCCGTCTCACCCTGGAGGCCAAGAAGCACGGCAAGGGCCGTCAGTCAGAGATGATGCGGTCCCTGAGCCGGTTGGTGAAGGTCATCGGCTTTGTGGTGATCCCTCTGGGCCTGGTGCTCTTCTGGAAGGAATGGAGCTGGCTCGGGCGGGATCTCCATGCCGCCGTCACCGGTACGGTGGCCGCGGTGATCGGCATGATCCCCGAGGGGCTGTATCTCCTCACCAGCCTGGCCCTCATGGCCGGTATCCTCCGGCTGCTGAAAAAGAAGACCCTGTGCCATACCATGGCCTCCATCGAGACCCTGGCCAGGGTGGATATCCTCTGCGTGGACAAGACCGGCACCATTACCGAGAACAAGATGACGGTGGAGGATCTGGTCCTTCTGCGGGAGGAGGAGTTCGGGGACGGCTTCGTCCGCCAGGTCCTGGCGGACTATGTGCACGCGCTCCCGGGGGAGAACGAGACCATGGAGGCCCTGCAGCGCCGGTTCGGGGGAAGTCTCTCCCGGAAGGCGGAGAGCACCCTGCCCTTCACCTCCGCGAAGAAATACGGCGGCGTCTCCTTCGGCCCCGGGGACTGCTGGCTTCTGGGCGCGCCGGAATTCCTCATGCGGCAGGATTACGGCGACCTCCGGGAGGAGGTGGAGCGCTGGTCCGACCTGGGCTGCCGGGTGCTCCTCCTGGCCGCTTACAGCGGCAGCCTGGAGGATGAGCTTGCCGGGACCCTCAAGCCCGCCGCCCTGGTGCTCCTGTCCAACAAGATCCGGCGGGAGGCGCCGGATACCTTCCGCTTCTTCGCCGAGCAGGGGGTCATGGTAAAGGTGATCTCCGGGGATAATCCCCGCACCGTGTCCCAGGTGGCTCTGCGGGCGGGCATCCCCAATGCGGAGGAATATGTGGACGCCTCCACCCTGGCCAACGACGCCGCCCTTCAGGCTGCCGCCCTGCGGTACACCGTATTCGGCCGGGTGACCACGGAGCAGAAGCGGAAGCTGGTGATGGCCATGAAGGGGGCCGGGCATACGGTGGCCATGACCGGAGACGGGGTGAACGACGTGCTGGCCCTGAAGGTGGCGGACTGCGGCATCGCCATGGCCTCCGGCAGCAGCGTCGCCTGCCAGGCGGCCAACGTGGTGCTCCTGAATTCGGATTTTTCCGCCATGCCCAGCGTGGTGCAGGAGGGGAGACGGGTCATCAACAATATCCAGCGCAGCGCCGCCCTCTACCTGGTGAAGAATATCTTTTCCTTCTGCCTGAGCATCATCACCCTCTGCTTCACCCTGCCCTATCCCTTCAGTCCGGCGGGGCTGAGCCTGGTGAATATCGTGGCGATCGGCATCCCCTCCTTCGTCCTGGCCATGGAGCCGAATCACAGCCTGGTCACCGGCCGGTTCCTCCCCAACGTGCTGTACAAGGCCCTGCCCGCCGCCCTGGCGGATCTGGCCCTGATCCTGGGGATCCTGGCCTTCTATGGGGTCCTGGAGCTGGATCCCGGATCGCTGAAGTCCGTAGCCACCGGCGTCATGGGGGTGGTGGGCCTGATGATGGTGGACCGGGTGAGCCGGCCCTATACGAAGCTGCGCATTGCCCTGATCTCTGTCATGGGCGCATTCTTCGCCGTGGCCTTCCTCTTCTTCAAGCCCTATTTTACCCTCCCCCCCATGGGGAAGGAGGCCTGGCTCATCTTTGGGGTCTTCGCCCTGCTGGCCCGACCGGTCATGGCGTTCTTCGCCCGCTGGCTGGATCGGCTGACTGAGTTCATCCGGAGCCGACGTAAGGAACTGGATCTGTAACAGGAGGCGCTATGATCACCTACGAAAACATACTGCGAAATGAAGCTGTCAATACCTACATCCGCAAGGCGGATGAGATGCTGGCGGCCATGAACTTCACGGAGCACAGCTTCGCCCACGTGGGCCTGGTGGCCCGGATGGGCAGGTATATCCTGGAAACCCTGAAATATCCCGAGCGAGACGTTCGCCTGGTGCAGATCGCCGCCTATCTTCATGATATCGGGAATCTGGTGAACCGCTTCGAGCATTGCCAGAGCAGCGCCATTATGGCCTTCCGGATCCTTACGGATCTGGGCATGCCGCCGGATGAGGTGGCGGATGTGGCAGCCGCCATCGGCAACCATGACGAGAGCACAGGCCACCCGGTGAGCGATATTGCCGCCGCTCTGATCCTGGCGGATAAGTCCGATGTGCGCCGCAGCCGGGTGCGCAACCGGGAAATCAGCACCTTCGATATCCATGACCGGGTGAACTATTCCGTTGAAAAAACGGAGCTGATCATCGATCCGGAAAAGACGCAGGTCCTTCTGCGCCTCACCATTGATACCCGATACGGCTCCGTGATGGATTATTTTGAAATTTTCCTTCAGCGCATGATCCTCTGCCGCAAGGCGGCGGAGAAGCTGGGCCTGCAGTTCCGGCTGATGATCAACGGGCAGGCGCTCATCTGATCACCACGTTTTCCTCCCCCAGCATCTCCTTCAGCTCCCGCACCAGGGAGGGATGGATCCAGCAGGCGGCGGCCAGGGTCTTCTTCGTATCCGCAAAGTAGACCTTGATGGGCTCCTGCCCAGGGAACATGATGAGGATGAGCTGGAGCCTGCGATACTGGGGGGAATCCATGGAGGGAAAGCGCACCCATAGGGTTTTGGGCTTTTCCCGCTCCGCCTCCGCCTCAAGGGCGGGGGCGGAAATGGTTTCCTCCCGATCCTCGGGAGGCGGCGCGGCCTCCCCCTTCCGCTCCCGGTCCGGCCCGGTGAAGAGGCGGAAGCTCTCCGCCATGAGCTGGGGGGCCTTTTCCTCCCGGACGGAGATCCTGCCCCGGGCCAGGATCGGCATTCCCTCCTCAAGCCGCCCGTTCCATTCGTTCAGCAGGCGCTGGAACACCAGCAGCTCCATGCTGCCCCCGTTATCCTCCAGGGTGACGTAGGCCATGAGGCTGTTGTTTTTTGTGGTCTTGGTCTTGATGCCGGTCACCACCCCGGCGATGGTCACGGTCTGACCATCGGCGAAATCCCCCTTTTCCTCCCCCTCGAAGGAGGCCAGGATGGAGGCGATGGAAACGGCCTTCAGCCGCCGGGCTTCCTCCAGGTAGTCGTCCATGGGGTGGCCGGAAAGGTAGAGGCCGGTGACCTCCCGCTCCATCCGCATCCGCTCGCCGGCGGAAAACTCCTCCACCTGGGGCAGCTGGAAATCCCGGCTGCCTTCCCCGTCTCCGAAGAGGTCGAACTGCCCCTCCAGGTTCCCCCGCTGCTCCGCCTGAATGCCGTCCATGATCTGGGAATAGGCCTGGAGCAGCTGCTTCCGGTTGGCGCCCAGAGAGTCGAAGGCCCCGGCCTTGATGAGGCATTCCGCCTCCCGCTTGTTCAGCTCCGGCCCGCTCATGCGGCGGCAGAAATCCTGGAAGGAAGCAAAGGGTCCCCCTTCCTTTCGCCGGGCCATGACGCTGCGGATGAAGCCCTTGCCGATGCCCTTCACCGCCGCCAGGCCGAAGCGGATGCTGCCGTCGGAAACGGTAAAGCCGTCGTCGCTGCCGTTGATATCCGGGGGGAGGACGGGGATCCCGGAGGCGCGGCATTCCGCGATGTACTCCGCGATCTTTCCGCTCACGTCGGATACGCTGGAGAGCAGGGCGGCCATGTATTCCGGGGGATAGTAGTATTTCAGATAGGCGGTCTGGTAGGCGATGATGGCATAGCTCACCGCATGGGCTTTGTTGAAGGCGTAGTTGGCGAAGGCCAGGATCTCGTCATAGATATCCTCCGCCACCCGGGCGGGCACGCCGTTGGCCACGGCGCCGCAGATGCCCCGCTCCGGATCCCCCTCCACGAAGGTCTTCCGTTCCTTCACGATCTCCTTCTGCTTCTTTTTGCTCATGGCCCGGCGGATCAGGTCCGCCTGGCCCAGGGAGAAGCCCGCCAGCTTCCGGAAGATCTCGATCACCTGCTCCTGGTACACGATGCAGCCGTAGGTGACGCTGAGGATGCTCTCCAGCAGGGGGTGCTTGTAGCGGATGCGCTCCGGGTGCTGCTTGCAGTCGATGAACCGGGGGATGGATTCCATGGGGCCGGGACGATACAGGGCGATGATGGCGGTGATATCCTCGATGCTCTGGGGCTTCAGCCCCACGCAGACGCCGGTCATGCCGCTGCTCTCCATCTGGAATACCCCGGAGGTCCTTCCCGCGGTGAGCATATCGTATACGTTCTTGTCGTCCTCGGGGATAGTCTTCAGATCGAAATCCGGGACCCGTTTCCGCACCCGGGCCACCGCGTCCCACAGCACGGTCAGGTTCCGCAGCCCCAGGAAATCCATTTTCAGCAGGCCCAGCTCCTCCAGCTGGGTCATGGGGTATTGGGTGACCACCACATCGTCGTTCCGGGAGAGGGGCACATAGGTGTATACCGGGTCCCGGGTGATGACGATGCCCGCGGCGTGGGTCGAAGCGTGGCGGGGCATCCCCTCCAGCACCATGGCGGTGTCCACCAGCTTCTGCACCTGCGGATCCCCGTCGTACAGCTCCTTCAGGGGCTTGCTGAGGCGCAGGGCTTCCGCCAGGGTCATGTTCAGGGTGGCGGGCACCAGCTTGGCCACCCGGTCCCCCTCCCCGTAGCTCATGCCCAGGGCCCGGGCCACGTCCCGGATGGCCGCCCGGGCGGCCATGGTGCCGAAGGTGGCGATCTGGGCCACATGGTCGCTGCCGTATTTCCGGTTGACATAATCAACGACCTCGCCCCGGCGCTCCACGCAGAAGTCGATATCGATATCCGGCATGCTCACCCGGTCCGGATTCAGAAAGCGCTCAAAGAAGAGGCTGTATTTCACCGGGTCCACGTCCGTGATCTCCAGGGCGTAGCTCACCACGCTGCCGGCGGCGCTGCCCCGGCCCGGGCCGACGGGGATCCCCTGGTCCTTGGCGTAGCGCACAAAATCCTGCACGATGAGGAAATATTCGTTGAAGCCCATCTGGTCGATGGTGGCGAGCTCATAGTCCAGCTTGGACCGCATCTCCGCCGCCCTGTCCCCATACCGCTTTGCGAGCCCCTTTTCGCAGAGGCTGCGCAGATAGCTGCCGGCGTCCTTCGCCTCCGGCGGGAGCCGGAACTGGGGCAGGTGGTAAACGCCGAAGGTGAAATCCGTTTGGCAGCGCTCCGCAATGCGCTGGGTGTTGTCCGCAGCCTCCGGGTATTCCGGGAAGAGGCTGCGCATCTCCTCCTCGGATTTGATGTAGAATTCCTGGGTCTCGAAGCGCATCCGGTCAGAATCCTGCACCGTCTTCTGGGTCTGGATGCACATGAGCACGTCCTGGGCGCCGCTGTCCTCCCGGGTAAGGTAGTGGGCGTCATTGGTGAGGACCAGGGGCAGTCCCGTTTCCCGGTGAAGGCGGAGGAGGCCCAGGTTCACCGGCTTCTGCTCGGCATAGCCGTGATCCTGCAGCTCCAGATAAAAGTGCTCCGGACCGAAGATCTCGCTGAGCTCCAGGGCTGCGGCCTTCGCCCCCTCGTAATTCCCCTCCCGGAGCTGGCGGGGTATTTCCCCGGCCAGGCAGGCGGAGAGGGCGATGAGCCCTTCATGGTGCTCCCGCAGAAGGGCCTTGTCCACCCGGGGCTTGATGTAGAAGCCCCGGATGAAGGCCTGGGAGACCATATAGCAGAGGTTTTTGTATCCCGTTTCGTTTTCGCACAGGAGCACCAGGTGCCGGGCTTCGTTGTCCATGCCATGCTCCCGGTCCTCCATCCCCCGGGGGGCCACATAGACTTCGCAGCCGATCACCGGGTGGATCCCCGCCGCCTTGGCCGCCTTGTAGAAGGTCACGGCCCCGTACATGACTCCGTGGTCCGTCACCGCAACGGCGGTCTGGCCCAGGTCACGGACCCGCTGCACCAGCCGCTCGATGCGGCAGGCTCCGTCCAGCAGGCTGTATTCGCTGTGCACATGCAGATGGGCAAAGGCCATGGCGTTCTCCTCCGAAAATGGAACATTTGTTCTGACTATTATACCGCTTTTTCGGCTCCCCTGCAAGGAAAATCCCAGCTCTCCCTCTCCCGGGCGGCCATCGGACACGGGCAAAGGAAAAAGCGGGGCTCCGGTTCGGCAGATCCCCCCGGAGCATGAGCCGTCTGCGGGGAAGGATGAAGCTTGACGGATCACAAAAAGACGACAGATCGGGGATCCCCCGGGGATCGGGCGGGCCGGATCCTTATGCGATAATGGCGGGGTTTGCCTGGGGGAGCAGGGTCAGCGTATCCCCGTCCCTCCGGAGGATCGCCGTATCGCCCTTGCGGAGGCGGCCCTCCAGAAGCAGCTGAGCCGCCGGATCCTCCAGGGCGGCCTGCACCGCCCGGCGCAGGGGCCTCGCCCCATAGGCGGGATCCCAGCCCTTCCGGGCCAGCATGTCCAGGGCGCCTCCCTCGATCTCCAGGGTAACCCCCAGGGCCTTCAGCCGACCGGCGACCTCCGCGGTCATCCGCGCTGCGATCCTTCGGATGTCCTCCTGCCCCAGCGGGCGGAAGACCAGGGTCTCGTCCACCCGGTTCAGGAATTCCGGGCGGAAGGTTTGCCGGAGCACCCGGAGCACCTCCGCCTCCCGGCGCTTCCGGTCCCCGGTCTCCCGGGGAGCGAATCCGAGACCGGGCCCGGCGGCCGTCAGCTCCCGGGCGCCCAGGGTGGAGGTCATGACGACCACGGTGTTCCGGAAGTCCGCCCGGCGGCCGCGGGAATCCGTGAGGACGCCGTCCTCCATGATCTGCAGCAGCAGGTCCCAGACGTCCTCGTGGGCCTTTTCCAGCTCGTCGAAGAGGATGAGGGACCAGGGGCGCTGCCGTACCCGGTCCGTGAGCCGGCCTCCCTCCTCGCAGCCCGCGTAGCCCGGCGGGGAGCCCAGAAGGGTGCTGACCCGGTGCTGCTCCCGGTACTCGGACATATCCAGCTTGAAGAGGGCCTTCTCCTCCCCGAACACCGTTTCTGCCAGAGCCCGGCACAGCGCCGTTTTCCCCACCCCCGTGGGTCCCAGGAAGAGGAAGACGCCCTGGGGCCGGCGGGGATCCCGGAGGCCGGTACGGCTCCGGCGGATAGCCCTGGCCACGGCGGACACGGCCTCGTCCTGGCCGATCACCCGCTCCCGGAGGGCTTCCTCCAGCCGGAGGCATCGGAGGCTCTCCTCCTCCGTCAGGGAGCGGACGGGAATACCCGTCCAGGCGGCGAGCACCGCCGCCACGTCCTCCCGGTCCACCTGCTTTTTTTGGGGATCCTCCATGCGGACCCGGGCGCAGGCCTCGTCCATGAGGTCGATGGCCTTGTCCGGAAGGTACCGCTCCGGCAGATAGCGGATGCTCAGGTCCACCGCAGCCAGCAGGGCGTCCTCCGTGAGCTTCAGCCGGTGGTGGGCCTCATACCGCTCCCGCAGGCCCCGGAGGACCTCCGCCGCCGCCTCCCGCCCCGGCTCCTCCACGGTCACGGGCTGGAACCGCCGGGCCAGGGCGGCGTCCTTCTCCACATGCCGGCGGTATTCCTCCGTCGTGGTGGCGCCCAGGACCTGGAGCTCTCCCCGGCCCAGGGCGGGCTTCAGCAGGTTGGCGGCGTCGATGGCCCCCTCCGCCGCCCCCGCCCCCAGCAGGGTATGGATCTCGTCGATGAAGAGGATCACGTTTTTCGTCCCCCGGAGCTCCTCCAGTACCCCCTTCAGCCGTTCCTCGAAGTCGCCCCGGTATTTGGTCCCCGCCACCATGCTTCCCAGGTCCAGGGAGAGGATCCTGCAGGCGCGCAGCTCCTCGGGGACCTCGCCGGAGGCGATCCGAAGCGCCAGCCCCTCCGCAATGGCGGTTTTGCCCACCCCCGGTTCCCCGATGAGCAGGGGATTGTTTTTGCTTCGGCGGCAGAGTATGCGGATCACCCGCCCCAGCTCCGCTTCCCGGCCGATCACCGGGTCGAGATTGCCCCGGAGGGCCGCCTCCGTCAGGTCCCGGGCGTATTGCTCCAGGGTGCGGGTCTCCCGGCGGCTCCGGTATCCGGGCTGGGGAGAGGGAGCGGGGTTCTCCCGGCTCAGGCTTTCCAGGACCCGGGTGAAGAGGCGGTCCGTATCCGCCCCGGTGCTCCGCAGCAGCCGGAGGGCGGCGCTGTCCTCGTCCCGCAGGAGGCCCAGAAGAAGATGCTCGGGGGAGATCTCCCGCCGGCCCAGTCGGATAGCTTCCAGGGCGGCCAGTCGGATACACCGGCGCGCCTCCGGGGTAAAGCCCTGGGCGGGGAAGGAGCCGGGGGCCCCCGTTCCCACCGCCTCGGTCACCAGCTGCCGCAGGCGGGGATAGGCGCAGCCGCAGCCGCGGAGGCCGGAGGCCGCGCCGGTATCCCCTTTGGAAAGCCCCAGCAGGATATGCTCCGTGCCCACGTAGCTGTGCCCCAGCTCCGCCGCCGATGAGGCAGCCAGATTCAGGACCTGCCGGGAGCCCCAGCCCAGTTTTTCTTCCTTTCCCATGGATGCCGCCTTTCCCCTTCGGATAAGCTGCCCGAAGGAATTTTCAAAAATAAAGGTTGCTTTTTCGGGAAGATATGGTAAGATTGTTCTCGGCGATACCGCCGAGAGCGGAATTTGCCTGTATTCTGAAATTGGAGGTGTCGGTCATGGCCTACAAAATCAACCCCGATGTCTGCGTCTCCTGCGGCGTATGCAAGGAGAACTGCCCCGTGGAGTGCATCAAGCAGGAAGATGACAAGATGGTCATCAATCCTGATGAGTGCGTGGACTGTGGCACCTGCGCGGCGAACTGCCCCGTGAATGCCATCGATCCTGCCTGAGCGGACTATGGAAACTGCCCGGGGCTTCGGCCCCGGGTTTTCCGCTTATATGGATGATCGTTTCCCGGGGGCAGAGGAATTGTGGCCCGGCGGCCCCCGTTATATACAGGAGCCGGGAATTTTTCCCCTCAGCTCGGATACCGCCTGGCTGGGGGCGTTCCTGCGCTTCGGCGGCGTGAAGCGGGCCCTGGATCTGGGCTGCGGCGGCGGGGCTCTGGCCCTGCAGATGCTGGGCCGCCGCCCCGGACTCCGGGTGACCGGGGTGGATATCCTGCCCCGGGCGGCGGAGCGCACCCGGCTGAACGGCGCGCTGAACGGCTGGGAGATCGAGACCCTGTGCGGAGATATCCGGGAGCTGGATCGGCTGTTCCCGGCGGAGAGCTTCGATCTGGCGGCGGGGAATCTGCCCTACTGGCCCGCCTCCGCCCCCGGATCGCCGGAGCATGAACGGGACCTGGCCCGGAGGGAGAGCTGTCCCCCGGGAGTCCTGTGCCGGTCCGCGGCCCGGGTATTGCGGACAGGAGGACGTCTGGCGCTGGTGTACCCGCCTGAGCGGCTGACGGACCTGCTGACGGAGATGCGCGCAGCGGGGCTGGAGCCCAAGCGCCTGCGCCTGGTGCAGAAGCGGGAGAGGCCCCCCTGCGCCGTCCTGCTGGAGGGGCGCAAGGGAGCCGGGCCCGGGCTGGAGATCGAGCCCGTCCTGCTGGTGGGGGAGGAGTGAAGCATGGCTGGAATACTGTATCTGGTGGGCACCCCCATCGGGAATCTGGGAGATATTTCCCTGCGCTGCCGGGAGGTGCTGGAGGAAGCGGATTTCATCGCCGCGGAGGATACCCGGGTCACGATGAAGCTGCTGAACCACCTGGAGCTGCATAAGCCCCTGGTCAGCTACTATGCCCATAATTCCCGGGGCAGCGGCGACAGGATCCTGGAGCGCATCCGGGCGGGGGAGACCTGCGCCCTGGTGACGGACGCCGGGATGCCCGCCATCAGCGACCCGGGGGAGGATCTGGTGCGCCTGTGCGCCGAGGCGGGGGTGGAGGTACGCGCCGTGCCCGGTCCCTGCGCCGCCGTCACCGCCCTGGCCCTGTCCGGCCTGCCCACCCAGCGCTTCACCTTCGAGGGCTTCCTTTCCGTCACCCGGAAGAGCCGCATGGAGCATCTGGAGAGCCTGAGGGGGGAGAAGCGCACCATGATCTTCTATGAGGCGCCCCATAAGCTGGCAGCTGCCCTGGAGGATCTGGCGGCGTATTTCGGGGCGGATCGGCCTGTCGCCCTGTGCCGGGAGCTCACCAAGCTCCATGAGGAGGTCGTCCGCACCACCCTGGGGGAAGCCCTGGCCCGGTACCGGGAGGAGCAGCCCCGGGGGGAATTCGTCCTGGTGATCGCCGGCGCGCCGGAGGAAAGCTGCGAGCCGGACGAGGCCGCCGCCCTGGAACGGATCCGCGCCCTGCGGGAGGAGGGAGTCTCCCTCCGGGACGCGGTACGGCAGGCCGCCCAGGAAGCGGGGATGAACAAAAACGCCCTGTACCGGCTGGCGACACAGCGCAGGGAAGGGGAATAAAAAACGGAAACCCGAGGCCGCTTCCGAAAAAGCAGCCTCGGGTTATACTTCTGTATGGATCGGTTATGACCGGTCCTTCCCGGACAGGATCCGGCAGCCCAGCAGGGCCAGGAGCAGAATGAAGAGCACGCAGCCGGCGAACACCGCCAGCATTGCGGGGAGCAGAGCCAGGAACCAATCGCCGAAGCCGGCGAGAATGCCGCTCATGCCGCGCCTCCCGCGCTCTCCCACAGGGCGGGAACGGCCTCCTTCACCAGTCCCTTCAGCAGGCTGGCGGGGAAACGGTTCAGCACCGAGTCGGTGAACTCCCGGATGGCATCGTTGTACCCGCTCCTGTCGATGACCTTCTGGGCTTCCTCCATTGCGCTCTGGTATTCTCCCAGGGCGGCATGGGCCTTCCCCTCCGTCAGGGGCTCCAGGGCTTCCCGGCAGGCGGCGAAGCTTTCGCTCAGCGCCTGGTTCAGGTCGAACATCCGGCCCAGGTCGCGGCTGCCGGAGTTCAGCAGCTCCCGCAGCTCGTTGTGCGTACTGCGCAGCTTGGAGTACTGCTCATACACCTGGTCATACTTGGCGGCGATATTCTGCAGACCGTCCGCCGCCTGGAGCCGGGCCCTCAGCTCCTCCGAGATCCCCGGCTGGCCCCCGGTGCCCTTGTCGAACAGGGCGGAGGCGTCCGCGATCTTTTTCCCCAGGGTGCTTTCCACGACTCCCCGCAGGATGAGGAACAGGATGAGCAGGGCGACGATGACGGCCAGGATCTTGAGCAGGGTCTTTTTGATCTTCATGGGTATCCTCCGTTATTTGCTCAGATCCAGCAGCTTCTGCCGCAGCTCGCCCTCGATGCGGGTGAGCTCCACCTCGGCCTCCCGCCGACGGGCGGCGCCGTCCAC
>JAFWOX010000119.1 GCA_017545325.1 Oscillospiraceae bacterium
AAGGGCCTCCGCCTCCTTCGGCAGCTTGTTGGCCAGCTTGCCGCCCCGGAGAGGTTCCATGATGACCACGGGGATGCCCTTGGCCGCGGCGGCCTTCAGCCCCGTGACCCCCGCCTGGGAATTCTCGTCCAGGTAGTTGTACTGGATCTGGCAGAAATCCCAGTCCCGCGCCTCCAGGAGGCTGAGGAACATATCCGAATTGCCGTGGTAGCTGAAGCCCACCTGGCGGATGGAGCCCTCCTCCTGCTTCTGCCGGAGCCAGTCCTCGATGCCCAGGCCCTTCAGCCGCTCCCAGGTCTTCACGTCGGTGAGCATGTGCATGAGGTAGTAGTCCACATGGTCCGTCCGGAGGCGCCTGAGTTCCTCCTGAAAGGTCTTTTCCAGGCCCGCGGCGTCCTTGATGAGATAGTGGGGCAGCTTGGTGGCGATCTTCACCTTGTCCCGCAGGCCGTTACGCTCCAGGATCTCCCCCAGGGCAGCTTCGCTGCCGGGGTAGATGTAGGCGGTGTCGAAGTAGTTGACCCCCGCTTCGATGGCCTGAAGCAGCTCCTTTTCCGTCTTTTTCATATCCACGCCCCCCGCCGTGCGGGTGAAGCGCATGCAGCCGTAGCCCAGGATGGAGATGGGATTACCGTATTTGTCCTTGCGATATTGCATGGTTGCTCCTTTCAGTCGATGGCGCCGATGGCGGCGCTGAGGCCGCGGGCCAGCTTCGCCGGGGAAAAGCCCTCCGCCGGAACGTGGAGGAAGCCGCAGCGCACTTCCGTGCCCCGGAAGGCGTGCAGCAGCCCGTAGAACAGGTCGTTGCACACATAGGCCCCGGCGGAATAGGACACTTCCCCCGGCAGGCCCGCCGCGGCGACGGCCGCCGCCATGCTTCGGGCCGGGAGGGTGGAAAAGAGGGCGTTCTCCCCGCCGGGGACCACCGGCTCGTCCAAGGGCGTCTGCCCAAGGTTATCCGGGATGCGGGCATAGCGGAGGTTCAGGGCGACAAGCTCCGGGGTCAGGGCCTTCCGGCCGCCCGCCTCCCCCACGCTGAGGATGGCGGAGACGCCCAGCTTCTTCGCTTCCGCCGCCGCGATCTCCGCAGCTTCCCCGAACACCACCGGCAGGCGGAGCTTATGGAGCTCCCGGCCCGAAAGCTCCTCCGGCAGGGCGTCTGCCGCCGCGGAGGACATATTCACCTCCCGGCCGCCGAAGGGCTCGAAGCAGGTGAGGAGGATGCTTCCCTTCCCCATGGCTCAGCCCACGCCCAGCTTCCGGCGGAGGAACTCGTCCGCCAGGTCCCAGGCGGCCTTCGAGCGGAAGCCGTTGAAGCCATGGGAGGCGTCCAGCAGCTTGTAGAATTCCACCGTCTTCCCCAGGGCGCGCAGGCGCTCATAGAGGCGCACGCTCTGGTTGAAGGGGACGAGGATATCCCGGTCCCCGTGCATGATGAGGATGGGGGGCGTGGGCTTGTCCGCCCGGAGATACCCCGCCGGGTCCACGGGTCCCGCCTTCTCCGGGTGCTCCCACACGTTCACGCCGCCGATGAGCAGGCCCTCCGGGCTTTCCGGGGACACATGGTCCATGGCGGAGGGATAGCAGCTCATCCACTGGATGTCCGTGGGGCCGAACCAGTCCACGATGGCGCAGGCCTCCGCGCTCATCTCCCCATAGAGGGGCGTGTCCGGCGCCCCGTCCCCGGTGATGCCCGCCATGAGGGCGGTATGGGCCCCGGAGGAGGTGCCGAAATAGGCGGTCTTCTCCGGGTCGATGCGGTATTCCCCGGCGTGGAGGCGCAGGAAGCGCATGGCGGTCTTGGCGTCCTCCGCCTGGGCCGGGAAGGGGGCGATGCCGCTGTGCCGGTATTCCACGTTGGCCACGGCCCAGCCCCGCCGGGCGAAATCGCAGAGCTCCGGCACCATCTGGTCCAGGTTCTGCTGCATGAAGGCGCTGCCGGGGATGAACACCACCAGGGGAAATCGCGTCCCGTCCGGCACCAGGCCCTTCACGGGCAGGAAAAGCTGGAGCTTCAGCTCCACGCCGTCCCGCTCCGCGTAGATCACGCGGCTCAGAAATTCGACGCCCAGGGGGTCGTCGGAGAGTTTCAGTTCCCGGCAGCCCTCCGGCAGCTCCCTGTCGGCAGGGAACTGCTCCGGGGGAACCTGGATGGGGGCAAGGTATTTCTTTTCCACGGCGGGTCGTCCTCCTTGAATTCTTTGTTTATATTCCGGATTTTATCATAAGGCAGCGGTTTCCGCAATCGTTATGCGGCAATCGGGCGTCCCGTCCGCCGCAGCGCAGGAAATAAGGCTCCCCGGAAAGGGGAGCTGTCATCCGGCGTCTCACGGAAGCCGGATGACTGAGAGGTTATCCCCGCCGCAGCGGACAATCCTCCGGGCCTCTGCGGATTCGCCGCTTGTCTCTGCTTCTTTCTTCCCTCGTTCCGTCGCCTCCGGCGGCCTACTTTCTCGCCGTGGAGAAAGTAGGCAAAGACACGCCAAAGGGAACCGCGTCGTCGCACGGGTGAATGGCCGGTATCCGGCTTTTGGCCGAATACCGGCAAGATTCCCCTGGCTCCTCCTCTTCAAATCGAAACGGTTCGTTTCGATTTGAAAAGGACGTTTCGCCGGAATCTTCAAGCAGCGACCAACGGGAACTGCGCCGTATTCCGGCGAATAAGGAC
>JAFWOX010000120.1 GCA_017545325.1 Oscillospiraceae bacterium
GAATCTGAATCCTGGCTTCGCGGGTTATATCGAGAGCGGAGCGAATGACCTCGGGGATGAGGCCGTCGTTCTTAAGGTCCATCTGGATGGCGGTGATGCCGGCCTTCGTGCCTGCTACCTTGAAGTCCATCTCGCCGTGGAAGTCCTCCACGCCCTGAATATCGATAAAGGTGTTCCACTTATCCCCATCGGAGATGAGGCCGCAGGAGATGCCGGCAACCGGAGCCTTGATGGGTACGCCCGCATCCATCAGCGCCAGGGTGGAGCCGCAGACGCTGCCCTGGGAGGTGGAGCCGTTGGAGGAAAGGACCTCGCTCACCACGCGGATGGTGTAGGGGAATTCCTCGGGGCTGGGGATGACGGCGGCCAGGGCCTTCTCCGCCAGGGCGCCATGGCCGATCTCCCGGCGGCTGGCGCTGCGGGAGCCCTTGGCTTCGCCGGTGGAGAAGCCGGGGAAGTTATAATGGTGGATATACCGCTTGGTGGTCTCGGGCCAGATGGTGTCCAGCTTCTGCTGAGCCTCCAGGGTATCCAGGGTGCAGATGGAGAGCACCTGGGTCTGGCCGCGGGTGAAAAGGCCGGAGCCGTGGACCCGGGGGATGAGGCCGACCTCCGCCGCCAGGGGGCGGATCTGGTTCATGGCGCGGCCGTCCACCCGCTTGCCCTGGAGCAGCCATTCCTTCACGACCTTCTTCTGGATCCGGTAGGTGATCTCCTCCCACTGGGCGGTGACCTCGGGATACTCCTCGCCGAACTCGGCGAAAACTTCCTCCGCAACGGCGTTCCACCGTTCCTCCCGGATGTTCTTGTCGTCCGTATCCATGGTGTACTTGGTCTTCTCGTAATACTCCTCCACGATCTTGGCGAATAGCTCCTCGTTGAAGGAGGTGTGTGCATAGGTGAACTTGGGCTTGCCGATCTCCTCCACCATCCTGTCGATCAGGGCGATGGCGGGCTTGATGACCTCATGGGCCTTCATGATGCCGTCGAACATCACGTCCTCGGGGATCTCGCTGCCCTCGGCCTCGATCATGACGATCTTCTTCGCGGTTGCGGCGATGGTGACGGTCATGCGGGAGGTTTCCTTCTCCTCGGCGGTGGGGTTGAAGAGGTACTTCTCCCCATCCCAGCCCAGGACCACGCCGCCGATGGGCCCGTTCCAGGGCACGTCGGAGATGGCGGTGGCGGCGCTGGCGCCCAGCATGGCGGTGATCTCCGGGGAGCAGTCGGGATCCACGGAGAGCACGGTGCAGGTGATGACCACGTCATTGCGCAGGTCGGAGGGGAAGAGGGGGCGCATGGGGCGGTCGATCATGCGGGAGGCCAGGGTGCCCTTCTCGGAGGGGCGGCCCTCACGGCGCAGGAAGCCGCCGGGGATGCGGCCGGCCGCATAGAGCTTTTCCTCGAAATCCACGTTCAGGGGGAAGTAGTCCACGCCCTCCTTGGGCCGGGGGGAAGCGGTGCAGCACACCAGAACGGTGGTCTCGCCGTACTTGGTGAGCACGGCGGCGTTGCACAGCTCGGCCAGCTTGCCCACCTCGAAGGAGAGGGGCCGGCCGGCGTATTCCATTTCATACTTTTTCTGGTTGGGGAATTCTCTGTGGGTAATGATCATTTCGTTTCCTTTCCGCAGACCCGTGCCCTTTAGCACTTGAACCAAAACGAAAACACCGTTTCCGCTTTCGTTCAACTGCTAAAAAAGCCGGTGAACTGCTGTAAAATATAGTCGTCGGTTTGGGAAAAAGGGGCTGTTGCGAAAGCAACAGCCCCCCAGACTGTAGACAAAGGGACAAAAGCCTCGCAGAGTTCGCGCCCGCAGGCGCGAATGAGATGAGAATCATTTTGGGGCGAAACTCATTTTTGCCCCAAAATACTGCTATCGCCGCAAGTGTCGAAGTGTACGACCGAGGCGCGCAGCGGCGATGTCATCCTTCTCAACTCGGAGCCCAGCGTAGCGGGTCCGAGTTGAAGCGTGTCGACTTTGTCGACACGCTCAGGGGCTGTTGCGAAAGCAACAGCCCCCCGCTAAGGACTTACTTGCGGATGCCCAGCTTGGCGATGCAGGCGCGGTAACGCTCAATATCCTTCCGGGCCAGGTAATCCAGAAGGCTGCGGCGCTTGCCGATCATTTTGAACAGGCCGCGGCGGGAATGGTTGTCCTTGGCATGGACCTTCAGATGCTCCGTGAGGTTGTTGATCCGGGCGGTGAGGATGGCGATCTGGACCTCGGGGGAGCCGGTATCGGTCTCATGGGTGCGGTTGCCTTCGATAATGGCGGTTTTTTCGTCCTTGAGCATCATGGGGGTATACTTCCTTTCTTCCTGTTTTGCCCGCATAGCTGAGTCGTGGGGGGAAAGGTACGGATCCCACCACCCGGCAAAGGGGCTCAATAAACCGTGTCATTCTAACACAGGTTTCCTGGGTTGTAAAGGGGAAAGGGGAGAAAATTCAGAAAAAAACGGCCGGGAAGGGAGGAAGAACCCTACCCCCTGCGGCGGTCCTGTGGTATACTGCCCGTAAGAAGACGGAAATAAAGGAGAGCTGCGGTCATGGAGGTCAGGATCCTCGCCATCGGGGACGTGGTGGCGAAAAGCGGTCTGGAGCTGGTTTCCCGAAAGCTCCGGGGCGTGAAAAAACTCACCGGGGCGGATTTTATCGTGGTGAACGGGGAAAACGCCTCCGGCGTGGGGATCACCCCCCGGCAGGCGGAAGAGCTGCTGGATGCGGGGGCGGACGCTGTCACCCTGGGGAACCACGCCTTTCAGAAGACGGAGATCCTGGATATGCTGGACGATAATCCCCGCCTCCTCCGGCCCCATAATTACGCCCCCCAGGCTCCCGGGGTGGGATGGCGGCTCCTGGAGGCGCCCTTCGGTCCCGTTCTGCTCATGAACCTCATCGGGCGCTGCAATATGGACTTCGGGCCGGATAATCCCTTCGCCGCCGCGGACCGCATCCTGCGGGAGGCGGGGGACCGGGCGAAGGTGCGGCTGCTGGATTTCCATGCGGAAGCCACCTCGGAGAAGCTGGCCATGGGCTGGTATCTGGACGGGCGGGTCTCCGCGGTCTGGGGCACCCACACCCATGTGCAGACCGCCGACCACCGGGTCCTTCCCGGGGGTACCGGGTACATCACGGACCTGGGCATGACCGGTCCCCGGGATTCCGTGCTGGGGATCGACCCGGAGCAGAGCATCCGCATGTTCCTGGGCTATCCCCGGGAGCGGTATTCCGCCGCCCCGGGACCCGTCAAGCTGGAGGGCGCCGTATTCACCGTTGATCCCGCGGAGGGCCGCTGCCTGGAGGTGCGGCCCCTGCGCATGGAGGACTGATTATGCTGCGTTTTTTGCATGCCGCGGATTTTCATCTGGATTCCCCCTTCGCCGCCCTGGGCGGGGAGAAGGCCGCCCTCCGGCGGCAGGAGCAGCGGAGGCAGCTCCGGGAGCTGGCCGACCTGGCGGAGGGGACCGATCTGGTGCTCCTGGCCGGGGACCTGCTGGACAGCGTCAGGGCCTACGGGGAGACCCGGGAGGCCCTGCAGGAGTTCTTCCGCTGTCTCCCCATGCCTGTGTTCATCGCCCCGGGAAACCACGATTCCTATATCCCCCAGAGCCCCTACACCCGTATGGAGCTGCCGGAGAACGTCCATATCTTCACCCAGACAAAGCCGGAGCGTATCCCCCTGCCGGAGCTGGGCTGCACCGTATGGGGCGCAGCCTTCCGGAGCGAGCGGGCGGAGGCCCCTCTCCGGGGCTTTCGCGCGGTGGAGGACGGGAACCTTCAGCTCATGGTGGTCCATGGGGAGGTGACAGAGGGAAACAGCAAATACGGGCCTATCACCCAGGAGGATATCGCCGCCTCCGGCCTCAGTTACCTGGCACTGGGGCACAAACACGGTTTCAGCGGGCTGCAGCGGGCGGGAAAAACCTGGTGGGCCTACCCCGGCTGCACCCTGGGCCGGGGCTTCGACGAAACCGGGGAGAAGGGCGTGCTGCTGGGGACCCTGGAGGGGGAGGACTGCGCCCTGGAATTCCGCCCCCTGTCCGGGCGGCGGTACCGGGACTTGGAGGTGGACGTCACCGGAGCGGAGAGCCCGGAGCAGGCGGCCCTGGCCGTCCTGTCCCCGGATTGGCGGGAGGATATCCTGCGCATCACCCTCCGGGGAGAATGGGAGACGAAGCCGGGAACAGAGAGCCTGAGGGAAGCCCTGGAGGATCGCTGCTGGAGCCTCACCCTCCGGGACGAGACCCGGCTCACCCGGGATATCTGGAAGATGGCGGACGAGGATACCCTCCGGGGGGCCTTCCTGCGGATCCTCCGGAAGCAGTATGAGGCGGCGGGAGAAGGGGAACAGCGGGAGCGCATCACCCGGGCGGCCCGCTTCGGCCTGGCCGCCATGGAAGACAGGGAGGATATGTGAGATGCAGATCCGGAAAATGCGTGCGGTATTCGGCGGCCTGCAGGATGCGGAGCTGGAGCTGCAGCCAGGCCTGAACATCCTGCGCTCCGGGAACGAAACGGGAAAATCCACCTGGAGCCGGTTCATCCGGGCGATGATTTACGGGATATCCACCGCTGAGCGGGCGAAGCAGGGCAGTCTGCCGGACAAGACCCGGTATCTCCCCTGGAACGGCGCTGCCATGCAGGGACGCATGGACCTGGTCTGGGAAGGGAAGGAGATCACCCTCACCCGGGGCACCGTCAGCGCGGGGAAGCCCATGGGGCCCTGCACGGCGGTGCTCACCGGCACCGGGGAGAAGGTGCCGGAGCTCCAGGGGGCGGATATCGGGGAAAAGCTCCTGGGGGTGTCCGAGCCGGTGTTCCGGCGCAGCGCCTATCTCTCCGGCGCGGAGCTGCGGGTGGATGCGGACCGGGAGCTGGAGAAGCGGCTGATGCGCCTGGTCACCTCCGGGGAGGACCTGAGCACGGCCCGGGAGGCAGAGGAACGGCTGCGCCGGTGGCAGAGAAAACGCCGCGGGCGGGGCCAGAGCGGCGCCATCTCCGAGGCGGAGCGGGCGCTGGAGGAAAAGAACAAGGCCCTGGGAAGGCTGGAGGAAGGGACAAGGCGCCTGGAAAGCCTCCGCGGGGAACGGGATCGGCTGCAGGAGCTGCAGAAGACCCTGAGCCTGGAGCTTCGGCTCCACCGCCGGGACGCCCTTCTGGAGCGTCGGCGCAGACTGGCTGCGGCGGAGGAGGAGGCCGGAGAACTGGAGGAAAGGGCCGGACGCCTGGAGGAGGAGCGGGCGGGCCGGACGATGGAGACGGCGGACGCCCTCCGGGCGGCGGCGGTGCGCCTGGAGGAGGCGGAGAAGGACCGGGCTGCCATGGAGGATACCCTGCGCTCCGCCCGGGAGGAAAGGGAGCGGCTCCCCGACCCGGATTCGGTTCCCCGTCAGCCGGGCAGAGGCCCGGGGATCCTGCTGATCCTTCTGGGCGTCCTGATCGCGGCCTTCGGCGTTCTGGCCCTGCTGCGCCCGGCGGCGCTCGGTCTGCCGGGCTGGGCGGGATACCTGATGCCCGCGTTTCTCCTGCTGGCGATCCCCGGCATCCTTCTGCTGCGGAAGGCCGCCAACCGGGAAGCGGCCATCCGGCTGGAGCGGCAGACGGAGCTGGAGCGGGCGGAGGCCGGGTCCAGGAGCTGGAGCGGCAGCTCCGGGGGGACGAGGAGGAGACGGAGGAATGCGCCGCCGCGCTGGATCGGGCGAAGGAAGCCGCCCGCTGCGGCCGGGAGGAGGAACCCAGGGCCGCGGCAGACCGGCTGGACGCCCTGCTGGCGGAGCTGGAGAAGGCCCGCAGCGGGGCGAAGGCCGCCCGCCGGCTGGCGGAGACCCTGGCGGACGCCATGGATGAGGAGCCGGAGGCGCTGGAGGGAGAGACCAGCATGAGCCGGGCAGAGGCGGAGCGCCGACTGGGGGAGACGGAATACGGCCTCCGGGAGACGGAGCGGGCCCTGACCCGGGAGGAGACCATGTTCGGCCTGCTGGGAGATCCTCTGGTCCTGGCCTCCGAGGCGGAGGCCCTTCAGGAGACCATCGCCGCCGGAGAGAGGGAGTACGCCGCCCTGGACCTGGCCGAGCAGGCGCTGGCCGAGGCGGGCAGACAGATGCAGAGCCGTTTCGCCCCGCTGATCAGCCGGGAAGCCGGCCTGCTGTTGAAGACCCTCACCGGCGGCCGGTATACCGGGATATACTTTGATCGGGATATGCGCTTTTCCGTACAGCCCGCGGACGACCTGGAGTCCCGGTCCCTGGAATACCTCAGCGAGGGGACGAAGAACCAGGTCTACCTGGCGGTGAGGCTGGCCATCTGCCGTCTGGCCCTGGGGGAGGAGGATCCCTGCCCCCTGATCCTGGACGATGTTCTGCTGACCTTTGACGATACCCGGGCGAAACGCGCCCTGCGTCTGCTCCTGGAGCTGTCCCGGGACCGGCAGATCCTGATGTTCACCTGCAGCGGGCGGGAGGAGGAGCTGCTCAGGGAGATCCGAAAGGAGGAGGAAGAATGCCTTCCGCAATGATCCATCTGCTGGTGGCCCGGGAGATCCCCGGGGGAGACGCCCCCCTGTTTCGCCTGGGAAGCCTGGCCCCGGATTATCTCACCCATCGGGAGGAGAAGGATGCGGTCCATCTCCGCCGGGAGCCGGATCGTCCTCAGGCCCTGCTCCGGCTGGCGGAAGGGCTGGACAGAGGGGATCCCTTCGAGGCGGGATGGCTGGTTCATCTTCTGGCGGACCTGCGCTGGGATACGGAGATCATCCCCGCCTTCCGGGCATCCCTGGAGACCGGGTCGGACTGGTTCCCCCTGTACCGGAGGGAATGTCACCTGGCGGGGTACGCCCTGTATCACAGCCTGCCCTGGAGCCGAAGGGCAATGGAGGATATCCTGGAGGTCGATCTGAAGGAACTGAATACCGCCCTGGTGCCGGACCCTTCCGCCCTGGAGGAATTCCGGCGGACGCTGTTCAGAAAGCATGAGGAGAGCCTGCCGGAAAGCCGGTCGGAACGGTTTCCCCCGGAGCTGCTGTTCCGGTTTGCCCGGGAAACCGCGAAGGAGGCCGGGGCGCTTCTTGCGCGCTGAGGCCGGGATTTGGCGATTGTAAACCCGGGAGAGATATGGTATAATGCACCGGTATTTTTGTCGGATCCTGTCGGGAGCTTCCGTTTCCCCGGCTGACGATCACGGCAGCGGAAAAGAGGTACGAAGCATGAAAAGATGGCTCGCATTGATCCTGGCCCTGCTGCTGCTCTTCTCCCTGATGGGCTGCGGAGAAAAGACGCCCCAGGCCGACGCCGCGACACAGTCCCCGGGGACAGCCGCCCCCGCAGCCACTCAAGCGCCGGAAGCCACCCCGGAACCCACCCCGGAACCCACTCCGGAACCGACTCCGGAACCGACTCCGGAGCCCACGCCCGAGCCTGAACCTGAGCCGGAGACCGTCACCGTCACCATCCCCGCCGAGCTGATGGGAGATGAGGAGACCGACACCAATATGCTGGATGGTCTTCAAGAGGGGGTAGACGGCGTCCTCAGCATGACGAAGAATGAGGACGGCTCCGTGACCTATGTGATGACCAGGGAGGCCCAGCAGGAGATCCTGGACCAGATGGCCGAGGCCATCGAGGAGAGCGCACGGGAGATGACCGAGGGCGAAGACGCCGATGCGGCCATTCAGAAGATCGAGTACGCCAAGGACTTCAGCGAATTCGTCCTGGTGATCGACCAGGAAAACGCCTCGGGCTTTGAGATCTTTTACGCCCTGGCTCTGGGCATGGTCGGCGCCAATTACCAGGCCTGCGCCGGAAACGGCCTGGTGGACGTGCCGATCAAAATGCAGGACGCCGAAACCGGTGAGATCTATTCCTCCGCCACCTACCTGGAGCTGATGGATATGTTCAAGGAGCTCTTCAGCGGAGATGACTGGGAGACCGAAGCGGAGCCCCTGATCCCCGTGCCGGAGATCGAGCCAACCCTGCTCCTGGATCAGGAGGGCGTCGTCGTCACCCTCACCGGAATCACGTCGGATTATTTCGGGCCGAAGCTTCAGGTATCCATCGAGAACGGCGGGGAGAAATCCGTGATGGTGGACTGCGATACCCTGCTGGTGAACGATTATTATTGCAGCACGAGCCTGTATACGACCGTTGAAGCCGGTGAGTCCGCCGAAGGCGAGCTGTACATGCCCGTCTCCGATTTGTATTCCGCCGGCGTGACCTGCATCGGCAAGATCGATCTCCGGATCGCCGCCTTTGACAGCGAATCCTATGACCGGATCGCCACCGGCGAGCTGGTGGAGATCCGCACCTCGGCTTACGAGCAGGATTGGCAGGCCATGCCCAACGGCGAAGTGATCTACGACGATAACGGCCTGGTCGTCATGCTGCTGGATCCCGCGCTGCAGGAGAGCTGGATCGAGGACTACTACCAGTATAACTTCTGCTTCATCAACAACACCGATACGGATCTGCGGGTGGAATGCGAGACCTTCAGCATCAACGAATGCGAATTGAGCACCTGGATCTATGCTTATGTCCCCGCAGGAAAACGGACGCTGGACGGCAGCACCTTCTTCCAGAGCGATCTGGAGCAGTATGAGATCGAGAGTCCCGAAACCGTGGAGCTGGTCTTTGCCGTGAGGAATGACGATACCTATGAGGAGCTGTTCTCCACCGGAAGCATCATCCTCAACGAGGGCTGAGCGCTCCGAAAAAACGCATAGGAACAGGGCCTGCCGGGATTTCGGCAGGCCCTGTTAATGTGTCGACAAACCCCGTTTTGTCATCGCGAGGAGTACGCGCACGTCCATGCGAGGGGCCCTCGCGCGCGGAATGGAGCGAAGCAACGTGGCGAGCCGTTCTCTCGTCCCCTTGGTCAGGTTAAAAATATAAGGACGGGAGTTGCGGATTGCCACAACCGGTGACATCGGTCACCGGTTTCGCAATGACCATTTTCGTTGGTCTGGTAC
>JAFWOX010000121.1 GCA_017545325.1 Oscillospiraceae bacterium
CCCACCGTCGACCCGAAGGTCTTCCAGTTGGGGGTGCCCATCCTGGGCATCTGCTACGGCTGCCAGCTCCTGGCCCGGCTCCTGGGGGGAGAGGTGGTCCCCGCCCAGTCGGACGGGGCCAGGGAATACGGAAAAACGGAAACGGAATTTCAGGTCGGCAGTCCCCTCTTTCGGGGACTGCCGACCCGGAGCGTCGTCTGGATGAGCCATGGGGACTATATCTCCCGGCTCCCCGGAGGTTTTCGGGCCCTTGCCAGGAGCGAAGCCTGCCCCTGCGCCGCCATGGGGGATGAAGAACGGCGCTTCTACGGCGTGCAGTTCCACCCGGAGGTGAGGCATACGGAGGAGGGAACGGCCGTCCTCCGCAATTTCCTCTTTGAGGTCTGCGCCCTCCGGGGGGACTGGCGCATGGAGAGCTTCCGGGCGTCCGCCGTGTCCGCCCTGCGGAAACAGATCGGGGAAGGACGGGTGCTCCTGGCCCTGTCCGGGGGCGTGGATTCCTCCGTCTGCGCGGCTCTGCTGGACGAGGCAGTGGGGGAGAAGCTCACCTGCGTCTTCGTGGACCACGGCCTCCTCAGGAAAAACGAGGGGGACGAGGTGGAAGCCGCTTTCGCCGGGCGAAAGCTGGACTTCATCCGGGTGGATGCCGGGGAACGCTTCCTCCGGCGGCTGAAGGGCGTGCGTCAGCCGGAAGAAAAGCGGAAGCGCATCGGGGAGGAATTCATACGGGTCTTCGAGGAGGAGAGCCGGAAGCTGGGGACGATCGAATTTCTGGCCCAGGGCACCATCTACCCGGACGTGATCGAGTCCGGCGCGGGTTCCGCCGCGGTCATCAAGAGCCATCACAACGTGGGAGGCCTGCCCGCGGAGGTGGGCTTCAAGGGCATCCTGGAGCCCCTGCGGAGCCTCTTCAAGGATGAAGTGCGGCTTCTGGGCCGGGAGCTGGGACTGCCGGAAAGCCTGGTGAGCCGCCAGCCCTTCCCGGGACCGGGCCTCGCCATCCGCATCCTGGGCGCGGTGACGGCGGAAAAGCTGACGATCCTCCGGGAGGCGGACGCCGTTTTCCGGGAGGAAATGGCCGCCGCGGGACTGACGGGGGCCGCGGGGCAATACTTCGCCGCCCTCACGAACCTGCGCAGCGTGGGCGTCAAGGGGGACGGGCGGAGCTACGAGCGGGCGGTGGCTCTCCGGGCCGTCAGCACGGAGGATTTCATGACCGCCGACTGGGCGCGTCTCCCCTGGGAGCTGCTGGACCGGGTCTCCTCCCGCATCGTCAACGAGGTCCCCGGCGTGAACCGGGTGTTCTACGACGTCACCTCCAAGCCCCCCGCCACGGTAGAATACGAATGAAAGGCGGCGCGCCATGAAAAAGGCTTATCTCGTGCTGGAGGACGGGCAGGTCTTTCCCGGCTTCCGCTTCGGCGCGGAGGAAGATTGCCTGGGGGAGCTGGTGTTCACCACCGGCATGGGGGGCTATCTGGAAACCCTCACGGACCCCAGCTACTGCGGCCAGATCGTCCTGCAGACCTTCCCCCTCATAGGGAACTACGGGGTCATCCCCGAGGATTTCGAGGGGGAGCCCCGGCTCCGGGGCTATGTGGTCCGGGAGACCTGCGGGGACCCCTCCAACTTCCGCGCGCAGGGGACGCTGGACGCCCTTCTGAAGGAGAAGAGCATCCCCGGCCTTATGGGGGTGGACACCCGATACATCACCCGGCTCCTGCGCTCCCGGGGCGTTATGAACGCCGTGATCTGCGACCGGGTCCCGGAGGACCTGACCGCCCTGAAAAGCTATCGGGTGACGGGGGCGGTGGAAGCCGTTACCTGCGGAGAAAAGCGCGTCTGTCCGGCGGAGGGCGCGGAGAAATACAGGGTGGCCCTGCTGGACTACGGCATGAAGAAGAACATCCTGCGGGAGCTGCGAAACAGGGGCTGCGCCGTCACGGTGTTCCCGGCGTCCTCCCCCGCGGAAGAGATCCTGGCGGGGGATTTCGACGGGGTC
>JAFWOX010000012.1 GCA_017545325.1 Oscillospiraceae bacterium
GCTTGTGCTTGCTCTCCTCGATCCCCACCTTCACCAGGGCTTCCGAAGCCTTCACACGGGCCTGGTTCTCCGGGATGCCCTGCATCTCCATGGGGAGGCAGACATTTTCCCGTACTGTCAGAAGGGGCAGGAGGCAGAATGCCTGGAAGATGATGCTGACCCCCTCCCGGCGGTACTTGTCCAGGTCCAGGGATTTCAGATTGTCCTCTCCCAGGACCACGTCCCCCTCTCCGGGGGCGTCCAGACCCGCCAGCATGCTCAGGAGGGTACTTTTCCCGCTGCCGCTGGGGCCCACGACGGCGTACAGCTTCCCGGCTTCAAATTCATAGCTCGCGTTTTTCACCACAGGGGAAGTTCCCCCGGGGTAGGTGTAGCTGACGTTTTGTAACGTTAATGCATACATGGCAAAACCTCCCTATTTATGATTTTGCTGCGGCGGGACGGAGGTCCCTCATCAGTCATCCGCCTTGCGGGGGGCGGCGGCTGACAGCTTCCCCCAGGGGAAGCCAGAGTGCGGATCGTTACTGCATCCGGTTGTTCATTACCCTTCTCTCATCTCTCGTCCCCGCCGCGCGGGCTGCCTTCCCCTGGGGGAAGGCGGCTCCGGCATCCCACGGAAGCCGGAGATGGATGAGGGACATTCATCCCTATTCTTTCGCCTGCAGTTGGGCCAAAACGTGCTTCCTGGCGCACAGCCAGGCAAACACCCCGCTCCCCAGGGCGCAGGCGGCAAGATGGGCGGCAAGGTAGATGCCAAACGGTTTCAACACACTTGAAAGGTCCGGATGTTGAGTCAGGATCACCATAAGGAAACCCAGGATCAGGCCAAATAAGGCGCACAATAATTGGGCAAGGGTATAGATTCCCACGCACTTTCCGATCTTCGCCCCCAGGGCCCGGATGACGCTGATCTGCCGGGAAGCATGAAGTACGGTCAGCCCGGGCAGAACACCTCCAAGGAAAAGAGCAGCTGCGATGGTGAGGGGGTAGAGGGTCTCAATGAGTTGGTGGATCTTGAATATCCGGTCCGCGTAGGAGGTGTCCATGTGGAAACGCACCGGGTTTGCATCCCTGTCGATCTCCTTTTGGGCATATGCCGAAAACTCCGCTGCCTGATGGTAGTCCGCCAAGGTATACTCCGCCAGGTCCAGCTCCGCCTTGGGTACCAGAAACAGAACAGACCGGTGGGCTTCCAGAGGGAGGTACACGGTGTCATTACGAAACTCTGACCGGATGATTCCCACCACTTTGAAGAAGGGACGGCGGGCGTCACGCCGCTCTATATCCGTCTCCCCGGGTTTTAGCGGGTCCAAGCCCAGGGAGGTGACCTGCAGCCACCAATCCGTTTCATTGAACCGCACCATGTCCCCTAGGACGATACCCAAGGTCGTTGCCTGGGAGAAATAGATCACCATGACCTTCTCTGCCGTGTTCATAGCGGTCTCAACGTCCCAGCCTTCCAGCCATTCCACCGGCTCCGACACCCGCTTATCCAGACGGTTGGTCAGGATGACATTAGTCTCCAGGGACATCTCCAACTGTCCCTCTGGAACCAGTATTTCATAGTAGGGGTCCCGCACATAGCCGGAGTCCGCAATCTTCACCGCTCTGGTATAACTCAGACCCCCGGAGAAATCCGCTTTGACCTCCACGTTCCGATACAATTCGCTGTAGACGCCCCGGAGTACCGTGAGCACACCAAAGGCGAAGGCCAAAAGAGCCGCCAGCAACAGGCTCATAACGGACTTGCCAAGGTTCCGCCCCTGGAGGCGGCACAGATATCTGCCGTCCCAGGTCATTTCTGCTTCTCCTGTGTGAGGGAAAGGATGCTCTCCCGCCGAATGAGGAGGAGACCGACAAAGGCCATTACTGCCAGCAGGACCAGGAAGCCCAGTCCGCCCAGAAGGAACAACACTGGGGAGGTGGTGACGTGGGCGGCATCAGAAGCCGCCAGACGATTCGCAATGATGATCCGGGCGGCAAGCAATCCCAGGACGGTTGCCAGAGTCCCCAGGAAAAAGAAGGGGACAAACAGGCGATATGATGCCTCCCTCTGCCCCATCCCCAGAGCCCGGAGGATACCGTACTCCCGTTTCTTTCGTCCGATGAAGAGCCAGACCGTGAGCACCAAGGCGAAGAGGGCTGCTCCGGCAAAGATCAGGAGCTTGCTTCTGGCCAAACTCCTTGCCAGCATCAGGTCCTTGGCCACCAGGAGCCAGCCGCTGTCACTGAAGTTGTATGTGAGGCCCATGGCCTCCACCAGGGGCAAACACTCCTCCACAAAGGCGGTGATCTCCTCCGCGTTCCCCACCACGAAGCTCACCTCGCTGGGCTTAAACTCATGGTTTTCCGCATTCCGGCACTCCGGCAGAAAGGCGGTGGGGACGAAGATAGCATTATTGCTCCAACACCAGTACCTGTCCCGGAAGGTATGATTCCCCTCGCTCAGGTCCCGCCAGGCTCCGACGATGGTGAAGGTCTGGGTGATGTATGCCGTATTCTGCCTTCCCCTGTTGGAGACTACCGCCCCCAGGGGGGCATACTGCTCAGAGAGGTAATTCCCCAGGTCCAAGGTGATGCTGTCACCGACCTTCAATTCATAGGCATCCAGCACGTCCGTATTTACCACGCACACCGGCTGTCCCGCGTCCTCCGGGGTGAGGAAGCGGCCCTCTTCGCAGACGATGAACCCCGACGCCGCCCGGCGCTGGGCAGCCATATCGTCACAGTACACTACGTCGAAGGTATGCATGTCGTCGTTGGTCACTTGGATCAGCTCACGTAAATCAGCGAATTCATCCGTCTCCAGCCAGTTTTCCGGCAGGCCCGTGATGTCCGTAAAGTATGGCCACCAATCCGCAAGGCTGTCATCTCCCACATGAAATACATGGCGGTAAGCGCTGGGAAAAGCATCCTGATAACCCTCAGCAATCACAACCCTCTGATCCACGCAGTTGTTCCGCAGGACCAGAAGCACCCGCCGACCTGGTTGGAGTATATCCGCATCCCCCTCAAACAGGTGTTTATCCACGCAATACATACAGGAGCGTGTGCTATAGTCTCCTTCCCCGTCCCAGGTAAAGAATTGATTGCGGTATTCATCCTTAAAGGTGTGGAGCTTAACGGTTTGCAATTCCTGACCCTTCAGCCAGGCCGGGTCACCCCCCAACACTTGCACATCTTCCAGAACAATGGTCTCCCAGGAAGCTACCTGTGTCCGGCTGTCCGTTGTGTACTCTGACATATGATATTTTACCGTGGCGGTAAGGACGGCACGGGCAAAAAAGGGGAAATAATGCGTATCCGTATCCAAGCGCACATAGGATGAAGAAACTCCTGCGGTGAGATACCGTTCCTCCACCCGGGAAATGTGCGGCAAGGCTGCGAGGGCCTTGATCAGGTCATCGTTCAGGCTCTTTTGGTGATAGTCCAAATACTCCAGCATCCCATAGGTGTTTCCCGGATTGGTTTCGTCAGAAAGCAGAAAGTATTCCCGTAAGTTATCGGTGTTATCCGGCACCGGCTGCTCCTCTACAGTCAGAACCCCCTCATATTGTTCCTTTGCCTCCGCGTACTCCCTCTCGGCTACGCTGTACTCGGAGAGATTGTACAGGAATAGGAAGGCTGCCGCCGCCAAGAGCAGCAGGGACAAGAGAGACCGCAGGGGGCTGCGGTACAGGCTTTTCAGATGTGTGCTCAGCTTCATGACAGGTCACCTTCCTCCGATGTAGTGTCGATGCTGAGAAGGATCCCGGTGATCTCCTCAACCGCCAGGTCTCCGCTGATATACGTGGCGTAGTTCTTGGTGAAGCAAATTGCGGTGACGGTCCCTTCATTTTCAAAGACGAAGTGCGACTTGAGCCCGTTTCGCAGCTCTCTCACAGCCATACCGCTCTTCTGATATACTGCGGATTTCACGCCCTTTACGGGAGCGACAGTGATAGAAAGGCGTTCATTTCCCCGTGCGTATTGCTCCACCATGAGGAGCGGTTCCTTGCTGATATGACTTTCGGTGATAACGAAACCCTCCGGCAGCTTCGCCGGATACACCGGCTCCGTGATCCCCAGCTCCGCCAGAGCTGCCGGAATGGGGCTTTCACCGGAGGCCTCCTGCCCTGAGGGTTCATACCGCCCCGCCGCAGCGTTCCACCGGGGAACCCAGGCCCATAAACCCAGGGAGTCCGCCGCCAGAGCCGCCCCGGCCAGGAGCACGACCACCACCGCCGCGATGAGCACACGCCGGAACAGCCTCGGCGCAGTTTGAGTCCGCGCGGGCGGTGTGCAGGGCTTCTCGTCACGCCGGATCTCCGCAGCAAAGGTCTCGTCCAGTTCCGCGGCTCTGTCCGACAAAAACTGCTGCCAGCTCTCCTCCGGGTCCGGCTCATTCAGCGAAGGCTGCAATTCCTCCAGCGCCTCTAGGATCGCCTCCAGCTCCTGGGACACCGTATCATCGATCTGATCCGGGCAGAAGAAGGTATCCTTCAGCCTCCGCTCCCATTCCTCTGCCGCTATCTCCTCCGGAACCTTCCGATCTCTGTCCGCCAATGCTCTCACCTCCCGCGTCATCGCAAACCGTCCTTTTCCATAGCCGCGCGCAGATGCTCCCTGGCCCGTTTCAGGCGCATGTAGCATGCCCCGGGGTCGATCCCCAGCTCCCGGGCCGCTTCCTTGACCGGCCATCCCTCCAGATAGACCCGCAGCAGCAGCCGCAGCTCCTCTTCTTCGATGAGGCCGCGATACAGGAGCTCCGGAGACAGCTCATCCCAATACCCCGCCGGATCTGCCCCCTTCTCTCTGTCCTTCCGCAGCTTCTCCAGGATCTCCGCAGCGTATTTCGCGCTTCGGAGCCGATAGCCGATCACGTTCCGCAGGATCTGGAAGAGATAAGCCCGCTGATTCTGACATTCCCGGAGGGTGTCCACGCGCCGGATGGCTGTCAGAAAGGTATCCTGCAGAAGATCGTCCGCCGTGTCCTTCGGGAAGCCCAGTCTTACGGCGCATCGCCGCAGGACCGGGGAGTGTTCCAGATACAGGGCATGGATAAACTCCCGCTCCGCATTTCCCAGTCGGAGCAGGCCGGTATCCTGCATATCCCGCATATCCGCTTCCTTGAACAAGGCGTTCTCACCCCTCTGCTTTATTAGTTGCATGAGAAGGCCGTTTTTTAACAGGTTCCCGAAGAAAATTTTGCCGTACCGACCACTCCCGGTATACAAAGGGCCGCCCCCCTCAGAAACTGAGGAGGGCGGCTGTCAGGTTCGTTCAGATCTGATAGGCGATATCGTAGGCTTCCCAGATGACGCTCATGAGGTTCCCCACCTTGTGGGCGTCTCCCAGCACATGCACCCGGGGGTCTCCATCTCCCAGGTCCCCGTCGGGCACATAGCCCACGGAGAGGATGACGCTGTCCGCCGGGATATGGAGCACTTCCCCGTTCTCGTCCTTCGCCAGGACCTCCCCCTCCCGGATCTCCCGGAGGGCGGTGGAGACATGGACGGGGATCTCATAATACCGGATGATCTCCCGGAGCATATTGGAGTTTGCGGCGCTGAGGCCCATGATCTTCAGGATATCGTCCTGCATCTCCACGATGACGGGCTTCTTCCCATTCAGCGCCAGATCGTAAGCGATCTCGCAGCCAGTAAGGCCGCCGCCGATGATGACCACCTTCTCCCCCACAGGCTTGTTTCCCAGGAGATAATCCACCGCCTCCACGGCGTTTGGCCCGTCGAAGCCGGGTATGGGGAGCTTCCTGGGCTTGGAGCCGGTGGCAACGATGATCTCCTCCGCATCCATGGCCTTCAGGTCTTCCGCGGTCACGGTCGTATTCAACCGGAGCTCAACCGGCAGCTTCTTCAACTGGCGGATATACCAGGCGATGAGCTTTTTATCCTGCTCCTTGAATTCCGGCGCGGCTGCAGCCCGGAACACGCCCCCGAGCTCGCCGCCCTTCTCATAAAGGGTGACGGTATGGCCCCGGAGAGCCAGGAGCCGGGCGGCCTCCATGCCGCCGATGCCGCCGCCGACAACAGCGACCTTCTTTTTCCGCTCTGCGCGCTTCAGCTCCAGCTCCTTCTCCCGGAAGGTCACGGGGTTCAGGGCGCAGCGGCCCATGTGCCCCACCATGCCGCAGGAGAGGCCCTTATACCGGGTGACGGGGAAACAGCCGTTATGGCAGGCGATGCAGGGGCGGATATCCTCCAGCTCCCCATCCCGGACCTTATCGCACCAGTCCGGATCGCACAGGAGCTGCCGGGCGATGCCCACGCCGTCCACCTTGCCGCTTCGCACCGCGTCCGCCGCGATATCCGGGTCGTTCATCCTGCCCGCGCAGATCACGGGGATATCCACAAACTGCTTCAGATAGGAGACCTCCGGCAGGTTGCAGGCCATGGGCATATACATGGGGGGATGGGCCCAGAACCAGGAGTCGTAGGAGCCGTTATCCGCATTCAGCATATCCGCACCGGCTTCCTGCAGGATCCTGGCGGCGGCGGGGCTCTCCTCCATGCTGCGGCCGAACTCCGTATAGGCCTCGCCGGGCAGGGCGGCCTGGTTGAAGCCCCGGATCTTGCTGGCAACGCTGTACCGCACGGAAACGGGATAGTCCTTGCCGCAGAGCGCCTTGATGGCCCTGATGATATCCGTGGCGAAGCGGAGCCGGTTTTCCAGGCTGCCGCCGTATTCATCGGTGCGGTGGTTCATGTTGGCCATGGAGAACTGGTCCAGAAGATAGCCCTCGTGCACGGCATGGATCTCCACCCCGTCGATTCCGGCCTCCTTGCACAGGGCGGCGGTACGGGCATAGGCCTGGATGGTCTCCTTGATCTCCTCAATGGTCAATGCCCTGTGCTTCAGCTCCGGGGCCCAGACATTGGGCATCCCATCGCTGGGGGCGACGAGCATTTTGTTCACCATATCCCGGGGCATCTTATCCATGCCCGGGAACACCATCTGGGAGCGGCCAAAGCTGGTGCCCAGCTGGAAAAAGAACATGGAGCCGTAGGCATGGATCTCGTCCATAAGCTGCTTCATGGGACCCAGGAACAGCTCCCGCTCCTCATACAGCCAGCGGTGACCCTTGGACGCGGTGCCCACGTTCGCCACACCGGGGATCATGAGGCCCACGTTGGCCTTGGCCCGGGCGATATAGTAATCCCGATGGCCCTCGCTGAACTGGCCTTCAAAGCCGATGGGGTTGGTGCCGCCCATGGCGCAGAGGACGATCCGGTTTTTCAGGGTGACGCCGCCCACCTTCAGCGGGGTAAACAGCGCCTCATAATTCTTCGACATTCTCTTTCCTCCACGTTGAGTCATTCAGATCATGCAAACCGATAACGCAGCAGGTTCCAGGAATGGCGCCGCAGGGTCTTCCCGTCTCCGGCCTCGGGCTTCACCCGCTCCGGATCGGCGGCGGTGTTCACCGCCTTCAGATCCTCGCAGTACAGTCGGCTGTGCTCCAGAAGGGTCAGGTTTTCCCAGCCCTGGAGATCCGGCTCCAGCTCCGCATCCTCCTCCAGGCTGCGGTTCACCGCCAGCACTGTGAGCTCATCTCCGTTCTCCACGGCGATGGCCTCGATGGCGGGCATCTCCCCATATTTCCCGGCGCTGCAGGAGGGGCAGTCCACCCGGGTGAGCATGGCCCTGCCCCGGGCATGGGCCGAAGCCTGCAGGAAGGGCCAGAAGATGGTCTGGGCCCAGGCCTTGCCGCCGTTCTCCGTCATGATGGGCGCGATGACGTTCACCAGCTGGGCCAGGCAGGCGATCTTCACCCGGTCGCAATGCCGCAGAAGGGTGATGAGCAGGCAGCCCACCACCAGGGCATCCTCAAAGGTATAGATATCCTCCAGGAGCGGCGGCGCCACCTGCCAGGGGGCGATCTGCTTATCCGCATCGTTGGAATGGAACCACACGTTCCACTCGTCGAAGCTCAGGTACATGGTCTTATCCGACCGCTTAATGGCCTTCACCGCATCGCAGATGGCCTCCACGCTGCGGATAAATTCGTCTATATCCCGGCAGCAGCCCAGATACTCCGCCGTATCGTCGGACCGGTTGCCGTAATAGCTGTGGAGGGAGAGATAGTCCACCTGCTCATAACAGCGGCTGAGCACCTCCGTCTCCCAGGTGCCGAAGGTGTCCATCCCGGAATTGGAGCTGCCGCAGGCGATGACCTCGATCCCCGGGTCCACCAGCTTCATGATCTTCGCCGCCTCGCAGGCTGCCCGGCCATACTCCTCCGCAGTCTTATGGCCGATCTGCCAGGGACCGTCCATCTCATTGCCCAGGCACCAGGTCCGGATGCCGAAGGGTTTTTCAAAGCCGTTTTTCCGTCGCCGGTCGCTGAGCTCCGTGCCCCCGGGAAAATTGCAGTATTCCACCAGGTCCCCCGCCTCCCGGGGGGTGCCGGTACCCAGGTTCACCGCCATCATCACCTGGCTGTCCGCCTTCTTCGCCCAGGATTGGAATTCATCGATGCCCACCTGGTTCGTTTCAATGCTGTTCCAGGCCAGCTCCGCCCGCCTGGGACGCCTGGTCTTGTCCCCGGTGCCGTCCTCCCAGCGATAGCCGGAGACGAAGTTGCCCCCGGGGTACCGCACGATGGGTACGCCCAGCTTTTTTACCAGCATCAGCACATCCTGCCGGAAGCCCTCCTCGTCCGCCGTGGGATGGCCCGGCTCATAGATCCCGCCGTAAACCGCCCTGCCCAGGTGCTCGATGAAGGAGCCGTACAGCCTGGGGTCGACCTCTCCGATGGGAAAAACCCGGTTTGCAAAGAGTTTCGCCCGCATGTTTCTTCCTCCTGTGTATGTTTATTCGTTATTCTTCCCGTTTTCCGGTTCCGCCGTCAGCACCCGGAGCCGTCCCTCTCCAACGGAAAAGCGCAGCTCCAGTCCGGCAAAGGCAAAACCGTATACCCGTCCCGGGTCCTTCTGATAGGCAGGGCGGGGATCCATGGCCAGGATCCCCCGGAGAGCGGCGCGTTTCTCCTCCGGCACCCGTTCCAGGAGCTCCGGAGGGAAATCCACCTCCAGCGGGCGCCAGGCCACTTCCTCCGCGAAGCCGCCCGCAGCCTCCGGATGACAGTCCGCATAGGGCACATAGGGCTTGATGTCGTATACCGGCGTGCCATCCACCAGATCCGCACCGCCCAGCAGGAGGAGCGGTCCGCGAGCTTGATCCTGCCTCACCTCCAGGAGCCGGACGCAGCTCAGCCCCAGCGGATTGGGCCGGAAGGGAGAGCGGCTGGCAAAGACGCCTACCCGCCTGTTCCCCCCCAGCCGGGGAGGACGTACCGTAGGACTCCATCCCCGGTCCGCATTTTCGGAGAACTGCCAGATGAGCCAGATATGGCTGAAGGCTTCCAGGCCCCTGACCGCCTCCGGACTGCGGAACTCCGGCTCAAACTCCAGCTCGGCCGTCAGCTCCGGCACCAGGCCGCTCTGCCTCGGCACGCCGAATTTGCTGCCGAAATCCGAATGGACCCGGGCAATGGGACGCAGCTCCATGCTCCCGCCTCCTGTTTTTGCACTATGATTAACTTTATCACAGGGGAAGGGAATTGGCAATCCTTCTCTTCCCTCTCCCCCTGTGGGGTTTGTAGAGTCGTCAATGATGGGTGACACATTCCTCGAAAAGAATAAGACGTAGATTATGGGATTGAATTTGAGGAAGAAGGAGGAGCCGGAGGCGACGCCTTCTTCCTCAAATTCGGCGCGGTTCAGATGGTCTTGCTCCGGTACTCTGCAAGCACCTCAACGGGTGATTTATAGTCCAAACATACCTTTGGGATCGTGTTGGAGATGCGGTTATACCTGCTGAGCTGCTTGCGTCC
>JAFWOX010000122.1 GCA_017545325.1 Oscillospiraceae bacterium
GATAACTGCATATCTGTTCGTTGTGTTCCCTCATCAGGCGCTCCGCGCCAGCTTCCCCCAAGGGAAGCCAGGGCAGTAATCTCCCTGCGCCGGTGCGGCGAAGGGCACCCTGAAAAGCAAACGATTATTGCCAAGCAGATTCAAAGTCGGCAAGCTGACGTTCCGCACCCGCTTGTTTATCGTCGAACCTACGTCCCCTTCGCTTCAGCGCCCGCCGCACCGGGGGTGCAGGGGAACGCCCCTGCCGCGCTCTTTCCCCGGTTTCTCCCGCGCAGGAGAAACCGGGCCGCCGGAGGCAGCGGGGAAAAAAGACGATTTGTAAAGGCAGACGGCTGATCCCTTGGGTCCGATGCAAACAGGCCTCCAGGGGACGGGCCGTTTCTCGTATTCCCGTTTTTCCCAATTCGGTACAAAAAGGGAAGCAGGCCCGTGACCCGCTTCCCGTATTCTTTTCCGTTTACCGCTTCGCTTTTGTATTCGCCAATATGACCATGGCCACCGCGGCGATGATCAGCAGGAGGATTCCTGTCTCTATCAGCGGTCTGACGCCGGTCAGCGTACCGATGAGGGCAAGCACCTCGCACCCGGCGAAAACAAACATCCCGTTGCGCATGATCCTCAGGAGCTTTGTCTCGTCGATCTTCTCTCTTTCCCTCTCCGACATGGTGTTGTACCCGGCGATGAGCTTCTGTCCCTTGCCCTTGGCAAAGAGAACGCCCATGACCAGGAACAGCAGAATCAGGATCCCGTAGACGATGCAGGCAGCGATCATGGAATTTCCTCCTTATTGTCCGATCTGTCGATACTCCTCCCTATACCACCTTGGAACCGTAAGCCGGAATCCGTCGTAATCCGCAAAGGCGGTCCTGCAGCGGCGGACCATGCCGTCCACATCCTCCTGTCCGAATTTCTCCGCCCACTTGATGGAGTAGAGAGAGGCATGGGCGACGTACACCGCCAGGACGGTCCAGAAGCTCTCGGGAACCACGTCCCTGAAGTAGGCGTCGATCTGGCCGACGCAGTAGGGGACGCTGACCTCCCGTCCGAAGCTTTCCAGCTTATAGAATTCCTCCCAGGGATCGCCCGCCTCCCATCGGTTGAAGTCGATCACCCCGATGGAGCCCTCCGGGGTATAGATCAGATTCCCCGGGTGAAAGTCCCCATGGAGGTATACGGGCTTTTCCTGCCAGATCCTGTCGATATTCTCCTTGACATACCGCAGGGCGATCTCATCCCCGGGTATGCGCACGGCCGATTCCTCATACAGGGCCAGCTGCCGCAGCTTTTTGGCCTTTTTCGTCTCCCGGGGCACGTCCTCCGGGCTGAGAGGAATGGCGTGGATCCGGCGAAGAATCTCCCCGGCCTGCCGGCCCAGAGCATATTGCTTCTCTGCCGGAAGCTCCGGCAGCGCCTCCTCCAGGTCGCGTCCCTCCACCCATTCCAGAAGCATATAGACGTCTCCGCTCCCGCGGCATACGCCGAATTCCACGGGGGCGGACAGCTTTATGCTTGTCCGGGCATATTTCGTGATGATCTCGAATTCCTTCCGTTTTGCTTCCCGCTTATCCGGATCGGAAAGCCGGAGAAGAAGGGTCTCGCCCGCCTCCGTTTCGACCCGGTACTTTCGATCCTCCGACCAGCCCTTCTCCACCGGGGCGACGGCTCTCCAGTCCCGGCTGGTTTCGATCCCGAAGACCATCTCCTACGCGTTTTCCTCCATCAGGGCCAACGCCCCGTACAGGACGCTGTCGTCCCCCAGGGCGGCGTTCTTCAGCTCCACGGTGCTGCGGATCTCCGGCATGCAGTACCTGTCCACCTCCCGGAGGATCTTCTCCAGGAACAGGTCCCCCACCGCCTCGATGACGCCGCCGCCATAAAGCACCAGATCCGGGCTGAAGATATTGATGAGGGAGCCCGTTGCCACCGCCAGATAATGGCAGGAGCGGTCCACGGCTTCCCGGGCCACCTGATCCCCCGCCTGCAGGGCCTTCTTCAGCTTCTTGCTCTTGAATACCCCGGCCTGCGCAGCCTCCGCCAGAAGGCAGCCCCGGCCTCTGGCCGCCTGCTGCCGGATATAGGCGCTCATGCCCTGCTTGCTGGAGAAGGCCTCCAGGCAGCCCCGCTGGCCGCAGCCGCAGAGAGGACCCTCCGGATCCAGGACCATATGGCCCATCTCCGCCGCCTTGAACCGGTTCCCCGTATACAGCTCCCCGTTCAGGATGAGACCGCCTCCCACCCCGGTGCCCACAAACAGGCCCACTACGTTCCGGTAGCCCCGGGCCGCGCCGTAGCGGTATTCCCCCAGGACCCCCAGGTTCACATCGTTGCCGATGAAGAAGGGCACCCCGAAGCGGCTTTCCATGGCGCTGCGGATATCGTAGTCCCGCCAGGGGAGGTTGGGAGTGAAAAGCACCACCCCGGCCTTCTGGTCGATGACCCCGGGGATGCTGGAGGCAATTGCGGCGATCTGCTCCAGGGGGATACCGGAGGCCTCCAGCATCTCCTCCACCACGCTGACGATCACCTGCTCCACGTTCTCCGCCTCGGCGCCCTGCTCCGTGGACTTCTTCTTCAGCCGATATATCACGTTCCGTTCCCGGTCAAAAATCGCCCCCAGGACCTTCGTCCCGCCGACGTCCAGACCGATGCGATAGGTCTCTGCCATTGCGGACCTCCTTTATTCTTTTCCATTCCCGGACAGGGTGCGGAATCCCCGGCGCAGCCGGTTCCAGAAGGGCTCCTGCTTCGCCGGCGGCTGCTTCCCGGGCTTGAAGCTCTCCGCCGCAGGCGGTTCCGGTTCCAGGGATACCCGATATTTGCTGAAATACTGATACAAAGCCTCCTGGGAAGAGGTCCCCGCGCCGCCCTCCTCCCGGATATACCGGCCGTCCGCCTGCATGGTGCGGGACTTCTCCCGGTCCCGGCGCAGGCACTCCAGCACCATGTTCACCTGCTCCCGGGTCTCGGGGGTGCGGACCTCCATAAAGGCCTCCACCCGGTGCTCCAGATTCCGGGTGAGCAGATCGCCGGAGCCGATGAACAGGCGTTCCTCCGCTCCTTCCCCGAAGCTGTAGATGCGGGAATGCTCCAGCCAGCGGCCCACCACGCTTTTGACGGTGATGTTCTCCGTCTGCCCGGGGATCCCCGGACGCAGACAGCAGATGCCCCGGACGAACAGCTCCACCCGCACCCCCGCCTGGGAGCAGCGGATGAGCTCCTGCATGATCTCCGGATTATTCAGGGAGTTGACCTTGATAGCCACCCGGCCGCCGCCGCCCTTCTCCCGCTCCCGCTCCAGCAGGTCCAGGACCCGGTCCTTGAAATGCAGGGGGGCGATCCAAAGGGTCTGGGCCGTCTCGGGAAGCCTTCCCGCGATCATGGCGGCAAAGGCGGCCTCTCCATCCTGCCCGGCGGCGGCGTCCGCCGTGATGAGGGACAGGTCCGTATACTGCTCTCCCGTCACCTCATTGTAGTTCCCGGTACCCACCTGGGTGATATAGGTCAGGTTGCCTCCGTGCTCCCGGGTGATGACGCAGAGCTTGCTGTGGACCTTATGCAGAGGCAGACCATAGATCACCCGGCAGCCGGCGTCCTCCAGCAGCTCGGAGTAGTCGATATTGTTCTGCTCATCGAAGCGGGCCCGGAGCTCCAGAAGGCACAGCACGTCCTTCCCCCGGTCCGCCGCGTAAGCCAGGGCCGCGGCGATCTTGCTGCTTGCGGACATGCGGTACAGCGTGATCTTGATGGAAATGACCTCCGGATCATCCGCCGCCTCGTAGATCAGGTCCACGAAGGGCAGCATGCTCTGGAAGGGATAGCTGAGAAGCAGATCATGCTTCTCGATATACCTGAAGTACTCCCCCTTCCTCAGGCCGATCTCCCGCACCGGCTTCCGCTCCGGATACCGCATGCCGGCGGAGCCGGAGATGCAGGAGCGGAAGGAGAGGTCGAAGGGTACGCTGACGTTAAACACTACCCGCTCCGGCACCCGGAGCTTTTTGATCAGCTGGGCCCGGGCGGCCTCCGTGAGCTTGCCGAAGATCTGCACCCGTACGGGCTGCTCCCGCTTCCGCTTGGTGAGCATGGAGGACATCTTCATGCGCAGATCCTCGCTGCCCCCCGCGGCCATATCCGACAGGAACACATCCGCGTTCCGGGTGACCTTCACGACGGCGGACTGAAGGATCGTCTCCTTCTTCATCAGCAGCGGCAGGAAATGCCGCACCAGCTGGGCGGTGAGCACGATCTTCTGCCGCCCCTCGATCTCAAAGCTCTGGTAGGCGGGGATGCGGTGCAGCGGGATGACCGCCAGCTTGTTCTGCCCCAGGAAGGCGATGACATAGGCCTCCTCCCCCCAGAGGAAGGGCAGGCTCTGGTCCTGGGCGATCACCTTGGGGAAGAGCAGGTCTTTCAGGTCTCCGAAGAGCTTTTTGCTCATGAGCTCATCCACCTTGCTGATCTTCTTGAAGTCCAGCAGGTCGATCCCGTTTTCCCTGAGCTGCGCTTTTATGGCCTTCCAGACGCTCTCCTCCAGCACCTGCTGCTCCGCCGTCACCCGCAGGGCCTCCCGGATCTGCTCCTCCGGCAGGAGGCCGGAAAGCTCATCCCGCTTGTCCGGAGTCAGGATGACCCGGTGGGTGAGGATGCCGATGCGCACCCGATAGAATTCATCCAGGTTGGACTGATAGATGGACAGGAACTTCAGCCGCTCCAGCAGGGGCACGGAGCTGTCCGCCGCCTCCATCAGCACCCGCTCGTTGAAGGCGAGCCAGCTCAGCTCCCGGTTCAGGAAGCAGCTCTCTTCGGATGCGCCCTTTTTCAGCTTTTCCGCCATATCTCTCTCCTACAGCTTCTCCCCGCAGGCCTTCTCCAACGCCGAAATGGTCAGGCGCAGGGTCTTGATCCGGGCATACTTCTTATCGTTGGACTCGATGATGTGCCACGGGGCGTACTCGGTGCCGGTCTTCTCCAGCATCTCATCGATGGCCTCCTCGTACTGGGGCCACTTCTCCCGGTTCCGCCAGTCCTCCTCCGTGAGCTTCCACTGCTTCTCCGGGGTGTTTTGCCGGGCGTTGAAGCGCTCCAGCTGGGTATCCGGATCGATCTGGATCCAGAATTTCAGCACAACGGCGCCCCATTCCGTGAGCTGCCGCTCGAATTCGTTGATCTCATTGTAGGCCCGCTTCCAGTCCTTTTCGGTACAGAAGCCCTCCAGCCGTTCCACCATCACCCGGCCGTACCAGGTGCGGTCGAAGATGGCGATATGTCCGCTCCGGGGCAGCTGGGTCCAGAAGCGCCACAGGTACTGGCGATGCAGCTCATGGGGCTCGGGGGAGGCGATGGGGATCACGTCGAAGCCCCGGGGATCCAGGTTCCGGGCCAGGCGGCGGATGTTCCCGCCCTTGCCTGCGGCGTCCCAGCCCTCATAGCAGATCACCACGGGAATCCGCTTCCGGTACACCAGGTTATGCAGCTCCCCCAGCCGCTTCTGGAGCTTTTTCAGCTCTTGTTTATACTCCTCGTCCTCCAGGGCGGGACTCAGATCCACCTCCCGGAGCCGGGGCAGCTTCACCAGGGGGAAATCCGCCTTGAAGGGCTCGCCGATATAGCGTCCCTCCTCCAATCCCCTGCGGATGGTTTTGGTCAGGAGCTTCAGCGCGTCCCGGACGGCGGTGCGCCTGTCGTCCCCCTCCAGCACATGCCAGGGGACCGTCTCCCCCGTGGCTGCCATGAAGTCCTCATAGGCCTCCCGGAACCGCTTGTATTCCCGGTGCTGCCACAGGTCGTCCTCCGTCGCCCGCCATTCCGTGGAAAAATCCTCCCGCAGAGCCCGGAGGCGCTTGCCCTGCTCCTCCCGGTCGATGCGCAGGAAGAGCTTCAGCAGAAGATAGCCCCCGTCCCGAAGCTGACGCTCGAATTCCGTCACGCTGCGGATCCGCTCCCGGTACTGCTCCCCGGTGATCTCCCGCCGGAGATACCGGCGCACCACGGATTCCATCCAGCCGGAGTCGTAGAACATGAGCTGCCCGTCCTCCGGGATCTCTTTGGCATAGGGCCAGAGAAAGGGATACCGATCCTCCCGCTCCGGTCCCACCCCGGGGGAGACGACATTGTAGAACCGGGGATCCATTTCGCAGATGAGCTCCCCGATGAGGCTGCCCTTGCCCGCGGCGGCCCAGCCCTCCACCAGGACGATCACCGGCAGGCCCGCGCTCCGCAGCGCCATCTGCTGCCCGGCCAGGGTCTCCCGCAGGGCCTTGATCTCGGCCTTAAGCGCCTGTTCTTCCTCGGACTTGTTCTTTTTGCTCATTGCCGCGCTCCTCTCTTCTCCCATGAGGGCTTCCCTCCCGGCGCTCCGGGAGGACTCCGGCGATCTGCGGCCCCGCCGGTTATCCTTTCACAACCAGAGTATGTTATTATACCATTATCCCGCTGTTTCAACAAGGGGGCGGATGCCTGTTTCACTTCCCCGCCCGCAGCGGTCTGGCTCCCTCCCTGAGGGAGCTGGCGCGGAGCGCCTGAAGGAGTGCTTTTCATTGAAGCTCTATCGTCAGAGCTGCTTGTCGTCATGCTCCTTCCGTCTTCGCCGCTTTGCGGCGAATCCACCTCCCTCGGGGAGGGAGGCTGAACACGAGACGATCCGCTCCGGTGTTCCTGGCGAGGAGACGGTGAGGCGGGAGATGCTGCAAAACAAGCGGAGGCGCCGCGAAAAGCAGCGCCTCCAATGCTGGGATCGGCGGTATTCGATTTGCCTCGGCAGCACTCAGTCCTTTTTCCCGGTCCTGGGGATATTCATGAGCCGCTCGAAGGGGACCAGCCCGGAGAAGAGGATGGGCAGGATGCGGGCCGCAGCCACCGGAGCCATGCCAATTTTGAGAAAAAAGTGGTCACCGCACCTTTGCTGCGCGTATTCAACATATATTACTTCTTCCGTTTCATTTGACCTCGAAACGAAAGTTCGTCATTACGGCGTAGCAGACACCGCTCAGTTTATAGTCCAGTGTCAGGGAATCCGTCAGAGCGCTGTTATCCGGCAAAACGGAGAGGATTTTCCTACTACCGGCTCTTCCCGTGGGTGTTATCATCCATGGAAAATCGCCGAAGTCGCTCTCTAATCCCACGGCCCTCTGCTCTTCCTTGTCGTCCGAGAACACGCAGGAGAGTGTCAGGCTGCCATCCGCAAGTCTTTCGACGCCGAAGCGCAGCGTGCAGCCCTCCAGCTCAACAATCTCGCTGTATTGCAGCGCCTCGTCTGCGCTGGCAAAATGCCGGTGCAGCACCGCCGTCTCATCGCTTTTCATGATCACACAGGGCAGCTCAAGGCTTGTTTCTGCCGCATGGGTATTTTGGAAGCGGAAACCGGTCGGGAAATACACTGGGGAGTCATTATCAAGACAATACAGGGTTTCACCGTCTGCCCTCAGGCAGAGCGTTCCGCCGGGCACAACGGTACTGAAGCCGCCGCCAAAGCCATAACAGACAAACTGCAATTCCGTATGGTTGACATGGTACAGCTGTACGGCGATCTCATCCTCGTTCACCGAAAATTCGGCGGCGACGTCAAGGTAATCGTTCGATGCGATTTGCGCATGCTCCGGAAGCTCCGGTATGAAATCCACCGATTTCAAGGTAAAGCTCACACTGCCAAAGCCGCCCGGAAGCAGCAGCGTCAGTTTCATGCCGTCCGACAGCTCGCTCGTCGGCACAGAGAACACAAAGGTCATACCAAATTCTATATTGTGGCGGATGTAGCTCGAGAATGAAACGGTCGGGTATTGCGCGTCTCCCACCTGCAGACTGACGCCCACCGCCGTTTTTCCGCTGCCGCCGCCGCTGTTCGCCGTCCTCTCACGGCCTGTGTATTCACCTGACAGGGAAACGGTCAGTTTTCCATCCGAAGCAATGACGCTGTTCAATCTGCCCTGCCCCAGCCCCTCACATCCGAAAGTCTGCGTATCGGCGTTTGTGTACAACTCGGCGCTGCCATTCACGTCCCCGAACCAGGGGATCCAGCCATATCGCACGCCGATGGCCAAGACCGCTGCGAGCAGGAGAAGCGCCAAAATGCACAACAGGATTGTTCTTCCGAGATGCCTGTAGGACCTTTCCATGTGCATAGCTCCTTCAATCCTATTTCTTGTGAAAAAGCGCATAAGCCGACGATCAACAGTCCGGCTTATGCGCCCATGGGAATGATTTTGATTCGTCCTTTCCATAACTGGGGACTGCGCCAAAATCGTTTCCGGCATACGCCAAACTGAATACAGGGAAAACGACGCATGATATTATCCTCCAATCATTTCAAGTGTCAGACGGGTAGTCGTTCGGTTCCTTAATTATAACTTATTATTTCATAATTACAATTATTTTTTGTCAATTTATTTGCTTTATTTTGTGTTTATGAACAATAATCGTCAGCTGACCAGCCTGTATAAGAAGGACAATATGCCGGATCAGCAAAAAACGCGATTCTGTACCGCTGTCTTAGCAAAGCGGTGGAACCGTCAAAAACATCCCTCCGGCGGCAGGTCCGGAGGGATGTTCGACGCGGTTTACGGGCTCAGGCGTTTCCGCTCAGTTTTTCTCCCCGTTTTTCGGGATATTCATGAGCCGCTCGAAGGGGACCAGCCCGGAGAAGAGGATGGGCAGGATGCACATGGCCGCCATAAGGCCGAAGAGGAGGAGGTAGTTGTCCCCCGCGATGGGAGCGACGATGTAGCTGGGGATGATGACGCAGCAAAGGAGCTGCAGGGTCATGGCGGTGCCGGTGGCGGTGGCGGCATACTTCCGGCCGATGCCCTCCAGATAGGCCGGCATGGACTGGAGGAAGGGCAGGAACACCACGGCGATGAAGCCCGTGGCAAACAGGCCCGCCGCCAGAGCCGGGCCCTTGGGCAGGAGCCAGGCCGTAGCCTCCAGGACGCCGCCCAGCATGCCGCAGATGCGCATGATCCACCTGACCCTGTTCCCGGTGGTGCCGATGCGCCGGACGATGGCGGGGGAAACGATGCTGGTGATCATATTGCCCATGGTCAGGGCGACGGCGTACCAGCCCGCCTCTCCCTCCGTCAGCCCCCGGCTCATCAGGGCCTGAGGCATGAAGATGGTATTGCTCAGCATGCCCAGCATCATGCCGATATTGCACAGGGCCACGAACCAGAGGCCTTTGTTCCGCAGGACGGTGGTCACGCTTTCCCGGAAGGAGGCCCGCTCCTCCTCCGCCTCCTCCCCCGCCGGGGCAGCTTCGGCGCCGCCCTTCTTCTCCGCGTTCAGCAGGAGCCACAGGACCAGGACCGCGACGGCCAGCACGGCGGCGAACCGAAACGCGGCCTGGGTGGTGGGAAACTGGGGCGCGGTGCCGCTGCCCAGGGCCATACCCAGGTTGGAAAAGGCCAGCACCAGCCCCATCATGGCCGTTACCTTCGAGGCGGGGAACCAGGCTCCCGCCACCTTGGGAGTAGTGGAATTGACAAAGGATGCGCTGAAGCCCATGAGAAGCATGGAGATGTACATAAACCAGTATCCGGAGGTAAAAGCGCGCAGAACGACGCCGCCGACGGTGAGGAAGACCGCCGCGAGCAGCACCTTGTGGCCGAAGCGGTCCATGAGCAGGCCGGAAAGGAAGCTGAGGATGATCCCCGCCAGCAGGGGGGCGGTGGCGATGCTGCCGTACTGCCCCTGGCTGAGTCCCATTTCCGTCCTCAGCCGGTCCGCCAGGCTGGTGACCTGATACTGGGCAAAGTTGGGCAGGAATATGCCCAGACACAGCAGGCCGACGATCACATATCCGTACCAGGGGGCTTGTTTCCACTTATTCTTCATGTTCTTCTGCCATCTCCATGAGTTTTTTTAGTCTGTGGTGCAGGCTGGATTTGGTGAGGGGGGGAGAGGCGATATCCGCCAGCTGGCTCAGGCTCAGCTCCGGATTCTCCAGCCGGAGCCGGGCGGTCTCCCGCAGCTTGGGGCTCAGCTCCCGCAGCTTTCCCCGGGCCTCCAGGGACCGGATGGCCCTGAGCTGCTCCTGGGCGGCGTTCACCACCTTATCCAGGTTGGCCTGGTCGCAGTTCATGCGGCGGTTCACCTTATTGGTGATCTCCTTCTCCACCTTGGTGCTCATGATCTCCATGGCCGCCAGGGGGGCGCCGAGGGTGGTGAGCAGATCCTCGATGATCTCGCTCTGCTTGAAATAGATCACATAGTTCCCGTTCCGGGCGAGCTCACCGGGCTTGAAGCCCAGCTCCCGGAGGATCGTGGCGGCCTCCCGGGAGACGCTGTAATGGCTGGTGATGAACTCCATATGGTAGCCCTTCCCCGGGTCTGTGATGGAGCCTCCCGCCAGAAACGCTCCCCGGAGGAAGGATATGCGGCAGCAGTCCTCCTCCAGCACCCCCAGGTTGATATGGTGGGAGGGGCTGCGCTCCAGCTCCATCCCGTACAGGGCGCAGAGCTTCTCCAGCGCCGCCGGGTCCCGGAGGCTCAGGATGATCTTCCCCGAGCCCTCCTCCCCGCTGCGCCGCTCCGGGCTGACTCCCGCGGCCCGGTGAAGAAGGCGCTCCAGCCGCTGGGCGAAGGAGGCATGCTCCGTTACCACCCGCAGTTCCCGATGGGTGAAGGTGTTGCAGTACAGCATCGCCCCGTACAGCTCCGCCTGCACGCAGCAGGGCTTGGTCATGGGGGCGCGGCAGAGCTCCGCTTTCGTTTCAGAGGAAAAAGACATATCCGATCCCCGCCTATTTCAGGTCCCGGTGGGCGCAGTCCGCCCGATAGCCGCAGTCATGGAGCAGCTCCGTGATCCGCTCCGCCAGGACCACGCTCCGGTGCTTTCCGCCGGTGCAGCCCACGCAGAGCATCAGAGAGGGCTTCCCCTCCTCCTCATAGCAGGGAATGAGGAAGCTCAGCAGATCCATGAGCTTATTCAGAAAGGCGCCGGTGACGGCGTAGGAGAGGACGTAATCCCGCACGGGGGATTCCAGCCCCGTATGCTCCTTCAGCTCCGGCACATAGAAGGGATTGGGCAAAAAGCGGACATCCAGCACCAGGTCCGCATCCTCCGGTATGCCGTATTTATAGCCGAAGGAACGCACATGCAGATTCATCCCGCTCCGGGCGCTGTCCCGGCTGAACTCCTCCACCAGGCGCTGGCGCAGCCTGGAAAGGGGATAATCCGTGGTATCCACCACCACGTCTGCCAGATCCTTCAGCCAGGCCATGCGCCCCCGCTCCAGGGTCACGGCGCCCCGGAGGTCTCTTCCCTCGGGATCCAGCGGATGCCGGTGGCGGGTCTCCTTATACCGCAGGAGGATGGCCTCCGTCCCGGCCTCAAGGAACAGGATCCGGAGGGGAGCCCGGCCCTGCAGATCCTGAATGGCCTCCCGCAGCCTGCCGCTCCCGTCCATACCCCGGATATCACTCACCAGGGCTACCCGGTCGTACTTCTCCTCCGCCGCCATACACAGGTCTACGAAGCGGGGGATCAGCTCCGCCGGGAGATTATCCACGCAGTAATAGCCCAAATCCTCCAGAATGGAGGCTGCCTGGCTCTTTCCGCCGCCGGAAAGGCCCGTGACCAATACGAATTCCATTCCTAAAGCACCCTTATCTCCGGCTCCAGGGCAACGCCCGAATTCCGCAGCACCCGTTCCCGTACCGCGTCCAGCAGCCGCCGGACGTCCGACGCGGTGGCGCCGCCGGCGTTCACGATGAAGCCCGCGTGTTTCTCGCTCACCATGGCTCCGCCGATGCGGAAGCCCTTGAGTCCCGCCTGATCGATGAGGGCGGCGGCATACGCCCCCTCCGGCCGCTTGAAGGCGCTGCCCGCGCTGGGCAGCTCCAGGGGCTGGCTGCTCCGCCGCCGCTCCAGCAGCTGCCGGCATTCCTCCCGCAGGGTCTCCGGATCTCCGGGACGCAGGCGGAGCCGGGCGCTCAGGAGGACCATGTCCCCGGTGAAGGCGCTGCGCCGGTAGCCAAAGCCCTGCTCAGGGCCCCGGAACACCCGCTCGTTCAGGTCCTCATCCAGGAAGCGCGTCTCCTCCGCCACATCCTTCATCTCTCCCCCATAGGCGCCGGCGTTCATCACCAGGGCGCCGCCCAGGGTCCCGGGGATGCCGTAGGCAAAGACCATCCCGGCGAGGCCGGCCTTCGCCGCCTTCGCCGCCAGGGCGGTGAGGGAGACGCCGCATTCCGCCTCCACCGCTTCCCCCGCGATCCGGGAGGCCTCCGCCCGGGCGGTGGCCGCGACGCACCGGTCCAGTCCCTCATCCGGGGCCAGGACGTTGGTACCGTTGCCCAGGATCAGGGGCTTTTCCCCCAGGCCTTTCAGCAGACGGCAAAGGGCGGCAAGCTCCTCCCCGCTCCCCGGCAGGGCCAGAAGGCGGGCGGGGCCGCCGATGCGGAAGCTGGTATGGAGGCTCAGGGGTTCCTCCTCCCGAAGCTCCAGCTCCGGGAGCGCGGCCCGGATGCGGGCCGCCAGGGCGTCAGCCATTTTCCCCTCCGTTCAGCATGCTTTGGGCAAAATGCTTGTTGATCCGCTCGGTGAATTCCTGCGCGGTATTGTATCCCAGCTTCTTCTGCCGGTTGTTCATGGCGGCCACCTCGATGATCACCGCCAGGTTCCGCCCGGGCTTCACCGGGATGGTCACCGTGGGGATCTTCACCCCCATGAGGGTGGTATACTGGGTTTCCAGCCCCAGACGGTCATAGGACATCCCATCCTGCCAGGTCTCGATATTGATGATCAGATCCAGCTCCTGGTAGGTCTTGATGGCGCCCATGCCGAAGAGGCGCATCACGTCCACCACGCCGATGCCCCGGATCTCGATATAATGCTGGATCAGGGGAGGCGCCTGGGCAAAGAGGGTGCGGTAGGAGATCTTCTTCAGCTCCACCGCGTCGTCCGCAATGAGGCGGTGGCCCCGCTTCACCAGCTCGATGGCGCATTCGCTCTTCCCCACGCCGCTTTCCCCCATGATCATGATGCCCTCGCCGTAGACCTCCATCATGGTGCCGTGGCGGGTGATCCTGGGGCCAAGATGCACGTTCAGGGTGGTGATGAGCTCCGCTTCGAAAACGGAGGTATCCAGCTCCGTGCTCAGCAGGGTGACCTGATGCTTCTTCGCCATCTCCAGGCATTCGGGGTAGACCTCCATGCTGTGGCAGATGATCAGGGCAGGGATATGCCGCTTCATCAGCTCCTCAAAGATCTTCCGCCGCTCCACCGGGGGCAGGGTCTTGAGATACATGATCTCCACCGTGCCCATCAGCTGAAGGCGCTCATTATCAAAATGGCTGAAAAAGCCCACCAGCTGCATGCCCGGACGGTTCAGGTCAGGGGTGACCACCTTGACCTGGTCGTAATTCGGCGGCGTATACACCTTGGTCAGGCCGAATTCATCCACCAATGTGGAGAGCTTGACGCTGTATCTCTGCTCCATTTCCTCCGCTCCTCTCGGTCCCCGGACGCAGGACCAGACTTCTGGACAAATTTTATACAAGATCATAGGCATTTGCAAGCAAAAATTCTGTGTCGGATCGATGAAAACCATTTGACAAAGAGGAGGGAATCCTCTATAATAATCGGGCTATGCAGAAGTATGTACCGCCGCGTCCCGATGACACGGCTCTCGGGATGAGCTGGAGGAGCCTATGCGCCTGGATCTGAAGGAAATACTCCAAAAGGATGGGACCATTCCCTTCTCCTGCACGACGGACCTGAGCGATCTTCATTTTTCCGCCATCTCCCGCTTTCTTTCCCCGGTGACCGCCAGCGGCAGGGTGACCGCCGGCGCCGGGGTCCTCACCCTCACCGGAACGGTTTCCGCCGAGGCCCTCTGCCTCTGCGACCGCTGCGGAAGGGAGTTTGCCCGGGAGTTCCGCATTCCCCTGGAGCTTCCCCTGGCGGAGGATCCCCAGGATGCGGAGGATCCGGATCTCTACCCCATCGTGGAGGACGGGGTGGATCTGGACGAGATCGCTTCCACCGCCTTCGTGCTGGGTCTGGAAACCAAGCTCCTCTGCAAGCCGGATTGCCGCGGCCTCTGCGACCGCTGCGGCAAAAACCTGAACGACGGTCCCTGCGGCTGTACCGCTGAAACCGATCCCCGATTAGCTGTATTAGGACAGCTATTAGAACAAGAATAATACAGGAGGTGTCATAATGGCTGTTCCGAAGAGAAAGGTCTCCAAGGCCAGGAGAGATAAGCGGCGTTCCTCCGTGTGGAAGCTGGAAGCGCCCACGCTGGTGGCCTGCCCCAAGTGCGGGGCCTATCATCTGCCCCACAGGGCCTGCCGGAAGTGCGGTACCTATGACGGCAAGACGGTCCTCAAGGTCGAGGAAACGAAGTAAGCACATTCGATCCAAAGGGCGGAGGGGGTATTTGTCCCCCTCCGCTTTTCGTCGGAATTGACCCGTTAAGGAGGCCTTTTATGCCCCAGCGCATATTCAGCGTAGACCCGGGGAGCCCGGGGGACCGGGCCGGTCTCCGGCCCGGGGATACGCTTCTGACCATCAACGGCCATACCATCCTGGACGTGCTGGATTATCGGTACCACAGTGAAGAAACCCGGCTCCGCCTGGAGGTGGACCGGCAGGGCAAGCGGAAAACGCTTCGGATCCGCAAGGAGGAGAGCGAGCCGCTGGGCCTGAACTTCGAAACCTATCTGATGGACCGGCCCAGGGCCTGCGTGAACAAATGCGTGTTCTGCTTCATCGACCAGCTGCCCCGTGGAATGCGGGAGACCCTGTATTTCAAGGATGACGACGCCCGCCTCAGCTTCCTTCAGGGGAATTATATCACCCTGACGAATCTTTCCCCCCGGGAGCTGGAGCGGATCATGGCCCTGCGCATCAGCCCCATCAACGTCTCTGTGCAGGCCACCGACCCGGAGGCCCGCTGCCGCCTTCTGGGCAACCCCCGGGCGGGGAACGTGATGGAGATCATGCGCCGTTTCGCGGACGCCCACATCCACATGGACTGCCAGATCGTTGTGGTTCCGGGGTATAACGACGGGGCGGTGCTGGACCGCACCATGGAGGACCTGGCCTCCCTGTACCCCGCCGTCACCAGCGTCAGCATCGTTCCCGTGGGCCTCACCCGGTACCGGGAGGGTCTGCCTCCCCTGCGCCCCATGGACTCCGCCATGGCCGGGACCGTGCTGGATCAGGCGGACCGGATGGGAGAGATCTGTCTGCAGCGGTACGGCGCCCGGATCTTCTGCTGCGGGGATGAGCTTTACTGCAAGGCCGGGAGACCGGTGCCGGATTGGGACTGGTACGAGGGCTTCCCCCAGTTTGAAAACGGGGTGGGTATGCTCCGTTCCCTGGAGGATGAATTCCGGGAGGCGCTGGAGGAGCTGGAGACCCGGCCGGAGGCCGTCTCCCCCTTCACCGTGGCCACCGGGGCGGCGGCGGCGCCTCTTTTAACGAAACTACTTCAAATTTTCCGGGATTCGTGCTATGCTGTACAAGGGCAGGTGATTCCCATCCAAAACCGCTTCTTCGGGGAGATGGTAAACGTGGCCGGTCTCCTCACCGGGCAGGATCTGCTGGCGCAGCTCCGGGACCGGGATCTGGGCAGCCGGCTGCTCATCAGCGCCTCCATGCTGCGCCACGGCGGAGACATGTTTTTGGATGACATGACCCTGGACGCCCTCTCCCAGGCCCTGGGCATACCGGTGATCCCGGTGCGGAACGACGGGGCCGCTTTGCTCCGGGCATTTTTGGATACGGAAGGATAAGCGAGGTTCGACCCATGGCTGGTAAACCCCTGATCGCCCTGGTGGGGCGGCCCAATGTGGGAAAAAGCATGCTCTTCAACAAACTGGTGGGCAAGCGGATCTCCATCGTGGAGGATACGCCCGGCGTCACCAGAGACCGCCTCTATGCGGATACGGACTGGAACGGCCGGAGCTTCACCCTGGTGGATACCGGCGGCCTGGAGCCCCGGGCGGACAGCGAGCTCCTGCAGTTCATGCGGGAACAGGCCCAGATCGCCATGGATACGGCGGACGTGATCGTCCTGGTGACGGATCTGCGTACCGGCGTCACCGCCGCAGACCAGGAGATCGCGGATATGCTCCTCCGCTCCCGCCGGCCTGTGGTCCTGGCGGTGAACAAGGTAGATTCCACCGGCCCCGTGGATCCGGATGTATACGAGTTCTACAACCTGGGTCTGGGAGAGCCTATCCCCGTTTCCGCCGTCCATGGGCACGGCACCGGGGACCTGCTGGATGCCTGCCTGGCCTACTTTCCCCCCGAGCAGGAGGAGGAAGAGGAGGACGACCGCATCCGGGTGGCCATCATCGGTCGCCCCAATGTGGGCAAGAGCTCCCTCACCAATCGCATTCTGGGCGAGACCCGGATGGTGGTGAGCGAGGTGGCGGGCACCACCCGGGACGCGGTGGACAGCCCCTATGAGGACGAGAGCGGCAAATACCTCTTCATCGATACCGCCGGGATCCGGCGGAAATCCAAGGTGGAGGACCGGATCGAAAAATTCAGCGTCATGCGGGCGGAGGCCGCGGTGGAGCGGGCCCAGGTCTGCCTGATCCTGCTGGACGCCCGGGAGGGGGTCACGGAGCAGGATACCAAGGTCGCCGGGCTGGCCCACGAGAGCGGCAAGGCCAGCGTCATTATCGTCAACAAATGGGACCTGATCGACAAGGAGACCCGCACCATGGATAAGATGCGGGAGGACATCCGCCGGGACCTGAGCTTTATGAGCTACGCCCCCGTTCTGTTCATCTCCGCCCTTACCGGCCAGCGCGTCAGCCGCATTTTCGAGCTGGTCCGCTATGTTTACGAGCAGAACGCCATGCGCATTTCCACCGGCATGCTGAACAACGTCCTGGCGGACGCCACCGCCCGGGTGCAGCCCCCCACGGACAAGGGCAAACGCCTGAAGCTGCTGTATATGACCCAGACCGGGGTCCGTCCCCCTACCTTCGCCATCTTCTGCAATGACCGCACCCTGTTCCATTTCTCCTACCAGCGCTACGTGGAAAACCAGCTCCGGAGCGTTTTCGGGCTGGAGGGAACGCCCATCCGACTGCTGATCCGGGAACGGGGCGAAACAGTTGAAGCATAACGGCACAGACGCCGAAAAGGAGGTCTTCCCATGGTAATCAAGATCCTGCTGATCATCATCCTCGCCTATGCCCTGGGCTGTATCCCCCTCCCTGCGCTGATCTGCTCCAGGCTGCCGATCAAGGACGATCAGGCCCCCGTGGCAAACACCTATCCCCAAGTGATGCGGCGGCATGGCTGGCTGGGCGTCGGCCTGGTGCTGGCGGGGGATCTGATCCGCGCCCTGGTGATCATCCTGCTGGGCGGACTCCTGCTGAGGGATTACCCCGGGATCGGCCGGCGCACCGCTCTGCTCTTCGGCATCGTGGGGCAGTCCCTGCCCATCACCAACGCCATGCGCGCCCGCCATGGGCTGGTGTTCCCCGCCCTGCTGCTCCTGTGGACAGACTGGCGCCTCTTCCTCATCGCTCTGGTGGTGTTCCTGGCTGTGTACATCCTTACCAAGCGGATCTCTGTCAGCACCCTGGCTGCGGCGGTGAGCTTCATCCTCTTCTCTCTGATCCTGGGGACGTGGCTCTGGGGAGTCAAGCTGATCCTGGCTATCCTTGCCGCGGCTGCGCTGGTCCTGCCCTACTGGGGCAATCTCCGGCGCTACTTCTCCGGTCTGAAGAAGAAAAAGGGCGGAGACGAGGAAATCTAAAAACTGATAAAGTAAACTGCCGGAAACAACCAGCTTACGCTCGTCATTTCCGGCAGTTTTCCTCTGCCTGCGCATTCATTTCCATACGGGGTCGGTTCACACCGCGCGGGTGACCTTTCCGCTGCGAAGGCACCGGGTGCAGGCATACACATGCACCGGCTTGCCATCAACGATCGCCTTGACCCGCTTCACATTGGGCTTCCACATGCGGTTGGAACGCCGATGAGAGTGGCTGACCTTGATGCCGTAAGAAACGCCCTTATCGCAGAAATCACATTTTGCCAACTGCCACACCTCCTTGGGCGTAGTATTCAAAACAGCAATAGAGATAATACCAGAAGGGCGAACAAATTGCAAGCTTTTTTTTGGGAGGCTGCGGTTCCCCCTTCGGAGGCGACATGAAAGAACTGACCATCGGAAAAAACGACGCGAATCAGCGGCTGGACCGCTTCCTGGATAAGGCGGTCCCCCTCCTCCCCGCCTCCCTCTGCCAGAAATACCTGCGCCTGAAGCGCTTCAAGGTGAACGGCAAGGCGGCCAAGGGGGACCTGCGCCTGCGGGAGGGGGACCTGCTGCAGCTGTATATCGGGGACGAATTTTTCCAGAAGCCCAGCGAGGAGAACGCCTATCTGAAGGTGAGCACCCCCCATTTCAAGCTGGTATATGAGGACGAAAACCTCCTCCTGGCGGACAAGAAGCCCGGCATGCTCTGCCACGGCGGCCAGGGAACGGAGCTCAGCCGCACCCTCATCGCCGCCATCCAGGCCTACCTCTATCAGAAGGGGGAATGGCGGCCCCGGGAGGAAAACGCCTTCACCCCCGCCCTGTGCAACCGCATCGACCGGAACACCGGGGGCATCGTCATCGCCGCCAAGACCGCGGAGGCCCTGCGGATCCTGAACCAGAAGATCCGGGACCGGGAGCTGGACAAATACTATCTCTGCGTGGTGCAGGGCGCCCCGAAGCCCGCCGAGGGCAGGCTGGAGGGCTTTCTGTTCAAGGACGCGGTAAAAAACCGCGTCTACGTGCGGAAGAAGCCGGAGCCCGGCGCCCTCACCGCCGCCACGGAATACCGCACCCTGGCTTCGCAGAACGGCCTGTCCCTGGTGGAATGCCGCCTGCTTACGGGGCGGACCCACCAGATCCGGGCCCAGATGGCGGCGGCGGGCTGGCCGCTGCTGGGGGATGGGAAATACGGCGGCCGGGAGGTGCAGGCCGGGGGGGAAACGAAGCAGAACCTGTACTCCTACCGACTCCGCTTCACCCTGCCCACAGATGCGGGATGCCTGAATTACCTCCGGGGCCGGGAATTTGCCGTGGATCGGGTGGAATTTGCGGAGAAGTACTTTCCCGGCATTGACATTTCCGGAATATATGATAAGATGCACAATACAGTACCGTAAACTGTCAAACTTTGTCGGCGCAAATCCAAACGGGAATGGGGGAGGATAAATGTCCAAAGAGCTCATTCGCCTTGCCAACGTGAGCATGGCGTATGACGGTGAAGTTGTTTTGAACAACATAAACCTCTACATCAATGA
>JAFWOX010000123.1 GCA_017545325.1 Oscillospiraceae bacterium
GAGACCATCAACCGGGTGCTCTACGAGGGAAAGCTCATCGGCTATCCCAAGCCCTATAAAAACAAGGTGCGCACCTTCTGCCAGAACCCCGGCGGCTTCGTCAGCCAGGAGAATTACGACGGGGGACTGGCGGTGGTCAACGGCCACAGCTACAAGGTGAAGAAATCCGAAAACACCAACGTGGCCATCCTCTGCTCCCACAATTTCAGCGTCCCTTTCAACCAGCCCATCGAATACGCCCGGAAGGTGGGGGAGCTCACCAATATGCTGGCCGACGGACGGCTGCTGGTGCAGCGCTACGGGGACATCCTGGATGGGAAGCGCACCTGGGAGAAGGAACTTGTCCGCTCTAACGTCCGCCCCACCATCCCGGACGCCGTGGCCGGGGACATCACAGCCGCCATGCCCTACCGGGCCATGGCCAACATCATCGGCTTCATCCAGGCCATGGATCAGGTGGTGCCCGGCTTCGCCGCCAACGAGACCCTGCTCTACGCCCCGGAGCTGAAATTCTATTCCAACCGGGTGAAGATGGATGAGGAACTGAATACCAGCGTGAAGCGCCTCCACTGCCTGGGGGATTCCAGCGGCTGGACCCGGGGGCTCATGATGGCCTCCGCCATGGGAGTGCTCATGGGAAGGAGGCTGTCGGAATGCTGATCACGGAATATCCGGTGGAGACCCGCTACCCGGACTGCGACGCCATGGGCGTCGTCCACCACGCGGTATGGCCCGTCTGGTACGAGGCTGCGCGGATCGACTGGCTGGAGAAGGCGGGCTTCCCCTTTGCCCTCAGCCGGGAGAAGCACGTGAACCCCGCCATGGTGGACCTGCACCTGCAGTACAAGGCCGCCCTGGGCTATCCGGAGACCGTCACCGTCCGGGTGACGCCGGAGCTCCTGGCCCCGAAGAAGCTGGCCCTGACCTACGAGCTCCGCCGGGCCGACGGGACCGTGGCGGGCACGGCCCGATCCTTCCACATCTGGACGGGGCCGGACAACCGCTCCTATGACATCGAGCAGGGCCCGCCGGAGGTCTACGCAAAGCTGAAGCAGGCCGTGGAGGGGTAAAAAAGGACGAGGGCCGAGGGACCGCGCCGCGATGAACGGGACCACAGAGCGGCAGGCACCCTGCCTTCCCCTGGGGGAAGGTGCCCCCGTGCGCACACTGGGGCGGATGAGGGGCCCCCGTCCCGCCGCGGCGTTTTCCCGTCCCCGCTTTTGAGCCGTATGATCCACGACACCCCTCGCCCCCCCGCGGGGGCGTCTCCCGAAAAATACCGCACTTGAGGAGGAAACCCCATGGACAACGTCTGGTCCCAATATATCCAGGGCTGCATGACCCTCTATTCCTCCCGGAAGCTCCGCTTTGACGACCGCTTCCGGGACCGGTATCTGCCCCTCTTCGGCCTGGAGGACCGCCCCCTGCGCATCCTGGAGGTGGGCTGCGGCCCCGGCGCACTGGCGGAGGCCCTGGGCCGCTGGTATCCGAAGGCGGAGATCACCGGCCTCGACCGGGACCGGGCGTTTCTGGACTTCGCCCGGGAGCACGTGCCCGGGGCGGTCTTCCTGGAGGGGGACGCCGCGGCCCTGCCCTTTCCGGAGGGGAGCTTCGACGCCGTGATCTCCAACACCGTGCAGGAGCACGTGGAACCCGGGGCCTTCTTCGGGGAGCAGCTGCGGGTGCTGAAGCCGGGAGGCGTATGCCTGGTGCTCTCCTCCCGGAAGGGGCTGCACGCTGCCGCTCCCGGCCTGGCGGGGGACGAAGCGGAGCGCCGATTCTGGGAAAAGGTGTCCGCCATGGACGACAGCATGGAAAAGTACGGGATCTGCCGCTATCCCATGAGCGAAGCGGAGCTGCCCGCCGCCATGGAGCGCTTCGGCTTTTCCCGGGTGAGCACCGGCTACGCCGCGGCGGATCTGACGCCGGACGATCCCTCCGTGCCCCCCGCCCTGGCGCGGGAAATGATCCTCTCCGGCCGGTACAACGACCTGGAGGCTCTGGACGCCGCCCTCCGCACCCTGGGGGATCGGCTGGACCGGGGGGAAGCGGAGGGCGTCCGCCGCCGGATAGAGGAAAAGTACGCCCGGCGTCTGGCGCAGTACGCCGC
>JAFWOX010000124.1 GCA_017545325.1 Oscillospiraceae bacterium
GCGAGACGATCCGAAGCTTGCGGCGACGACGCGGGGGTGTTCCCGAGTGGCCAAAGGGGACAGACTGTAAATCTGCTGGCTATGCCTACGGTGGTTCGAATCCACCCGCCCCCACCAAAAGCAAAAATCCTGTCGACGATAGTCGGCGGGATTTTCGCTTTGTATTTTTCATTCTTAAGCTTTAAGTTTTCATTATTCATTAATCCGTGACAGGATTTTCTAATTGAATACTGAAGACTTAAGACTGAAGAAAGAATAATGGCTGCGGCTCACACAGTTTCCGATATAATACAGTTTGGTGAATATATGAAGGAGAGTCTCAAAAGCCTATGGAGAAGTGTCCCCTGCCCGGCTGTTGTGCAGCGTTCCTGCGCGTGGTAAGATGAAGATATTATTCAGGGCGAGAATGCGGGCAGACCTTCGGTGGAAACCAATCCGGTTTCGATGCAGGAGAATGCTTTATGAAGATCAAGTCGTGGCACAGGTTCTTTGCCCCGCAAATCCTTTCACGGGGGCAGGAGTACTATGAGGCGGAACTGGTAAACATCTGCCGGGCGGAGGAGACCGGGATCGAGGCCGCCGTGGAGGGAACGGAGCGCTATCACGTGGAGACTTCCCTTCGGGAAGGGCAGATCATGGACATGAACTGCGATTGCCCCTATGCTTCCGATGGCAACAACTGCAAGCACATGGCCGCGGTGCTGTACGCTGTGGAAGATTCGTCGGAGGCCGCAGATCCATTTGGGGACTTTCTGGCGGAAGAACAGGAGCGTTTGCAGGAGGACAACCACGCATTGAAGCAGGCAGTTTCCGTAATGCCGGAAGAGGAATTGCGCGCCCTGCTTCTGGACGCTGCAAAGAAGCATCGGGATATCCGTGAACGGATCACCATGCGGAAAAAGCCGGAGGCCGGTCCCGCCGCGCAAAAGCGCTGGAAAGCAGACCTGGCCAGAATCACCCGAGAGGCATCGGACAGGAGCGGGTTCATCGATTATTACCACGCCGGGGATTACACGGAGGAGCTTTGGCAGTACCTGAACGACAAAATCGAGCCGCTGCTGGAAAACCGCCTGATTATGGACGCCTTTTCGCTGGTGGGGCTGGTATATACAGAGGCCTTGGACCAGGAGATGGATGATTCAGACGGCGGGCTCTCTTTTGTCGCCGATCAATGCCTGACCTATTGGCGGGAGCTGATCCCGGCGCCGGAAGCGGACCAGGAGAAAATGCTGGCCTGGTTTGCAGCGCTGCTTTCGCATTACTCGGACAGTGTGGGCGAGGACTGGCTCTGGCCGGTGGTTTTGGAGGGCTTCACCGACGAAAGGCTGCTGCCCACGGTCCTGGACCTGCTGGACGGACGAATCAGAACCGCAAGGGAATACCACCTACCAGGGTTGATCAAATACCGCCTGGCCCTTATGGAGCGCATGGGGAAATCACCGGAGGAGATCGAAGCATACAGGAAGGATTTTTGGGCTCTCCCGGAAGTCCGAAAACAGAAGCTGGACCTGCTGGAAGCAGAGGAATGCTGGACAGAAGCGCTGTCGCTCCTCCGGGAGTGTGAAGAGTTGGATAAAGACAAGCCCTATCTCCTGGCAAAGTACAGCCTCCGGCGGATCGGCATCCTGCGACGGGTCGGGCCGGAAAAGGCCTTTTTGGAGGCGCTGGAATCCTATGTGTTTGGCTTTCCGCAGCAGGATATGACCTATGTGGCGGAGCTGAAACAGGCCGTGCCGGAGGAATCCTGGCCCGGTCTGCTGGACAGGCTGTTCGCGAACAGAAATACCCAAAGCCTTCGCCGGGAGCTGCAGCTGAGCGAAGGGATGCTGGAGCAGATGATGGCGGAACTGGAAGCGGGCACGTCCCGATATGAACTGGAACGGGTTGAAAAGGCCCTGCGGAAGGTTTATCCCCAGCGGGTCCGCGACCTGATGCTGAAGCTGCTGGACCGGGAGATGCATTCCGCTTCAACGCGGAACGCCTATGCCGGAATCATTCATTCCCTCAAACGCCTGTATGGATACCCCGAAGGCCGGAAAAAGGCTGCGGAACTGGCTCGATCCTGGCGGGAAAAGTATCCCCGGCGCAGCGCAATGCTGGACGAGCTGCATAGAGCGAAGCTTTGAGATCACGGGTATCAGCGAGAGTCATCCGCATTCGCATGTCTTGTAAACCACCTGTTCTTATGGTAAACTGCTCTCGGAGGTTGATTCCATATGCTAAAAGAGCCTGGTATTGAACGTGTTGCGCTGCAGGCCCGCGACAGAATCGCGATGCTGTTCCCCGGAGAACAGGTCGATGCGATCCTGTTTGGTTCTTATGCCCGCGGGGATGCGCAGGAGGGGTCCGATCTGGATCTTTTCATCCTCGTGGATTCGCCTCGGGAGAGGATCGCGGAGAAAAACTGGCATGTGGGCGAGATCGCCTCTGACCTGTTCATGGATTTCGGGATCGTGGTCTCCCCGATTGTAGAGAATCGGCAATACTACCAGGAGCGCATTCAGCTTCTTCCGTTCTTTGGAAATATCAGCAGAGAGGGCGTGAATCTCCGTGCCTGACCAGACAAGAGCGGACCTGTCCAAATACCGGCTGCAAAAGGCGTCGGAGGCCCTGGCGTCTGCCAAAGGGAGTTTGACGCCGGGGATTATGCGACGGCTAACAACCGGGCGTATTACTGCGTTTTTCATTTGATGCGTACTGTTTTGGCGCTGGATGGTGAGGATTATAAAAAGCATTCGGCGGTCATTGCCCGCTTTACGCAAAACTACCTGAAAACGGAAATCCTTCCACGGGATTACAGCAAGCTGATTTTCAATGCCTCCCTGATCCGCAACCGCAGTGATTACGAGGACTTTTATCTCTGTTCCATTACGGATACGGAAGAGCTGATCTCCGGGGCGTCGCAATTCTTGATCGAGATACAGCGCTATCTGGAAACAAGGTGTTCTTCGGAAGCCTGAATTTCCTGACCCGCCCGCTGACCCGCTGCACGTCAGGAGCGTATGGATTGGAAAACGGGGCGAAAACAGGACGATGCAGGCGAGGGAATATGCCCCAAAAGCGCGGGAAATGGCCTCTCTGACAGCGAGAAGGGCCTTTTTCGGCAAGTCCTTTTCAACTCTATTCGTCCTTCGGACGAGCGGAGGAACGAATAGAATATCTCTTTGCGGCATGGCCGCAAAATATCACGTTTTCCGCCAGGCAAACATTTCACTTCGAGCGGCAGCGAGAGATATCACTCATCCCCTGCTTTGACACAAGCAGTCGCGTGGTCAGTGGTCGCTTTCGAGAAAAGAGAACCAGGACCGGCAGAGCCGGAAACAACAGAATGCACCCAAGATAACGGCAGGCTGACTCCTCATTCCGAGCCAGCCTGCCTTTTTTCTATTCATTTTTCGCCCTCCCCGGCGCGGCGCCGGGGAGGCGGACGAAACCTCAAAGCTCGATATCGGCGCCGCCGGTCCGCGCATCCCGGAGGAGCGGACGCACCTTAGCAAGAAACGCCTCCACCTGCTCGGGACACCGCCCGATATACCTCTGCGGGTCCAGCAGGGCCTCCATCTCCCCGGCGCTCAGGCCGAAGCGCTTCTCTGCCCCCAGCCGCTCCAGCAGGTCGCAGGGCTCCCCCTCCTTCATCCGGGCGGTGGCCTCCATGGACGCCCTCCGGATGATCTCGTGGAGGGCCTGCCGGTCCCCGCCCCGCTTGACGGCCTCCATCAGCAGGTTTTCCGTGGCGATGAAGGGGAGGTATTCCTTCAGCGCCCTGGCGACCACCTTTTCATTCACCCGCAGCCCCTTGGTCACGTTCTCGGCCAGGCGGAGGATGGCGTCGGCGCAGAGGAAGCCCTCCGGCAGGGAGATGCGGCGGCCTGCGCTGTCGTCCAGGGTCCGCTCCAGCCACTGGACGGAGGCGGTCATGGGGGCGTTCAGGGCGTCCGCCATGAGAAATCGGGCCAGGGAGCAGATGCGCTCGCAGCGCATGGGGTTGCGCTTGTAGGCCATGGCGGAGGAGCCGATCTGGGTGTCCTCAAAGGGCTCCTCCAGCTGCCGGTCATGCTGCAGGAGCCGGATATCGTTTGCCATGCGGCAGAGGCTCTGGGCGACGGCGCTCAGGACGTTCAGAATGCGGCTGTCCACCTTCCGGGGATAGGTCTGGCCGCACACGTCATAGCAGCTGTCAAAGCCGAAATCCGCCGCCAGGCGGCGGTTCAGCTCGTCCACCTTTTCCCCGTCCCCGTCGAAGAGCTCCAGGAAGCTGGCCTCCGTGCCGGTGGTGCCCCGGCAGCCCAGGAAACGGATATTCTCCAGGGCAAAGTCGATCTCTCCCAGGTCAGAGACCAGATCCTGCATCCACAGCGCCGCCCGCTTGCCCACGGTGACGGGCTGGGCGGGCTGATAATGGGTGTACCCCAGGGTCGCCGTGGCCTTGTACCTGTCCGCAAAGTCGGCCAGGTTCGCCAGCACCGCCAGCAGCTCTCCCCGGAGATACCGCAGGCCGTCCCGATACAGGATCAGGTCCGCATTGTCGGTGACATAGCAGCTGGTGGCCCCCAGGTGGATGATCCCCGCGGCGGCGGGGGCCGCCTTGCCGTAGGCATACACATGGGCCATCACATCATGGCGCACTTCCTTTTCCCGGGCCCGGACGCAGGCATAGTCGATATCCGTGATATGCGCCTCCAGCTCCCTCACCTGCTCCGCCGTGATGGGCAGGCCCAGGGCCATTTCCTCCCCGGCCAGGGCGGCCCAAAGCTTCCGCCAGGTCTGATACCGGGTATCCGCGGAGAAGAGGGCCAGCATATAGTCCGAAGCATAGCGGGAGGCCAGGGGGGATTCATACTTGTCCGTCATGGCTGAATACCTCTTTCATCGAAGGATGATGCTTTCCCGCTCCGCACCCACGGAGACATAGGCGATGGGACAGCCCACGGCCTCCTCGATGCGCCGAACATAGGCCCGGGCCGCCTCCGGCAGATCCTCCCAGCGGCGGACGTCGGAGATATCGCAGCCCCAGCCCGCCCAGTATTCGATCACCGGCTCGGCAAAAGCCAGCTCCGTGGGAAAGGGGAAACGGCTCGTCTCCCTGCCCCCGACGCGGTAGCGGACGCAGACGGGGATCCTCTCCAGATAACTCAGTACATCCAGCTTGGTGAGGGCGAGCTTCGTGGCCCCCTGGGTCTCCACCCCGTAGCGGGTAGCCGTCAGGTCCAGGGCCCCCACCCGGCGGGCCCGGCCCGTCTTGGCCCCGTATTCGGCTCCGGCTTCCCGGAGCCGGTCCGCCTCTTCGCCGGACATTTCGCTGACGAAGGGCCCCTCCCCCACGCAGGTGGAATAGGCCTTCACCACGCCGATGACCTCCGTGAGCTTCAGGGAGGGCAGCCCCGCGCCGATGGGGGCGTAGGCCGCCAGGGTATTGGAGGAGGTGGTATAGGGATAGATGCCGTAGTCCAGATCCCGCAGGGCCCCCAGCTGGGCTTCAAAGAGGATGTTTTTCCCCGCCGCCTGGGCCTCCTTCAGGTATTCCCCCGTATCGCACACGAAGGGCTTGATCGCCTCCCCGTACTCCAGGAGCCAGGCGGTCAACTCCTCCGCCGTATAGGGTTTCGAGCCGTAGACCCGGGTGAGGGTCAGGTCCTTCCACTCCAGCAGGTCCTCCAGGTGGGCCCGGAGCTCATGGGGATAGAACAGCTCCCCCGCCAGGACGGTCTTCTTCTGATATTTATCCGAATAAAAGGGGGCGATCCCCTGCTTGGTTGAGCCGTATTTCTTGTCCCCCAGGCGCTGCTCCTCCAGGGCGTCCAGATCCCGGTGCCAGGGAAGCAGAAGGGAGGCCCGGTCGCTGATCTTCAGGTTCTCCGGCGTGATCTCCACGCCCTTCCGGCGCACATCCCCGATCTCCGCCCAGAGGTTTTCCGGGTCCAGGGCCACCCCGTTGCCCAGGATGTTCACCACCCCGGACCGCAGGATGCCGGAGGGGAGAAGATGCAGGGCGAATTTCCCCTTCTCGTTCACCACCGTATGCCCGGCGTTGCCGCCGCCCTGGTAGCGCACCACGACGTCATAGTCCTCCGTGAGCAGGTCCACCATCCGGCCCTTCCCCTCGTCGCCCCAGTTGATTCCCACGATCGCGCAGTTTTTCATTCTATTTCCCGCTTTCTCCGTAGTTGGCAAGCACGCGTGCCGACGGATCATTCACGTCGCAGCCGGGCCAGGTCCTGTTGGGCATCCAGAAATCCCTGATCATCCGGGCCTGGCCCGGATAATGCTTCTCGAAAAGCTCCCGATAGAGCAGACTCTCCTTGGTGAAGGGCGGGCAGTAGTCGTACTGCCGTCTCTTCTCGGCAAATTCGGCGTCGGTGTAGCGTTTCTCCGCGTATTCCTTCAGGTCGTCCACCATGCTGTGGCCCACCGCGTCGGAAAAGGCCGCCTTCTGCCGCCACAAAATGTCATCCGGGAGCAGTTTATCCTTTTCAAAGGCTCTGCGCAAGAGGTATTTTCCCATGCCGTAGGTGTTCATTTTCAGCTTTGGGTCGATGGACATGACATACCGCACGAAGTCCAGGTCCCCGAAGGGCACCCGGGCCTCCAGAGAATTGACGGAGATGCACCGGTCCGCCCGCAGCACATCGTACATATACAGCTCATCCACCCGCTTCCTGGCCTCCGCCTGGAAGGCCTCCGGGGAGGGGGCGTAATCCGTGTACTTATAGCCGAAGAGCTCGTCGCTGATCTCCCCGGTGAGCAGCACCCGGATATCCGTCTGCTCATGGATGGCCTTGCAGCACAGGTACATGCCCATGCTGGCCCGGATGGTGGTGATATCCCAGGTGCCCAGAAGGGCGACGACCTCCTCCAGACTGTCCAGCACCTGCTCCCGGGTCATGTACACCTCCGTGTGCTCCGCGCCGATGTAGTCCGCCGCCCTGCGGGCATATTTCAGGTCGATAGCGTCCGTATCCATCCCGATGGCGAAGGTGCGCACATGCTTGCCCAGCACCCGGGCGGAGACGGCGCAGACCAGGCTGGAATCCAGCCCGCCGGAGAGCAGGAAGCCCAGAGGTGCGTCCGCATCCAGGCGCTTGTCGATGCCCAGGATCAGCTTTTCCCGGATTCCGGCGCAGATGGCGTCCAGGTCCCCGTCGACGTACCGGTCCACCGAAGTCACATCCGCATAGCGGGTGAAAACTCCGTCCGCATAGTAGTGTCCGGGGGGAAAGGGCAGGATCTCCCGGCAGAGGCCCACCAGGTTCTTCGCCTCGCTGGCAAAGACGATGGCGCCTTCCCGGTCATAGCCGTAGAACAGGGGGCGGATGCCGATGGGGTCCCGGGCGGCGATGAACTGCCGCTTTTTCCCGTCGTAGATCACCATGGCAAATTCCGCGTCCAGCTTGGCAAACATATCCAGGCCGTATTCCCGGTACAGGGGCAGGATGATCTCGCAGTCGGATCCGCTGACGAAGGTATAGCCGTCGTCCTCCAGCTCCTTTTTCAGCGGGCGGAAGAGATACAGCTCCCCGTTGCAGACGCACAGGTCCTCCCCCAGGCGGAAGGGCTGCATCCCCTCCTCATGGAGGCCCATGATGGCGAGCCGGTGGAAGCAAAGGCAGCCTTCCCCGGCCTTCTCCACCCGGGACATATCCGGTCCCCGGGAAATCGTACGGTCAAAATACCGGCGCAGCTCCTTATCGGAAAGGGTCTGGCGGGTAAAGCCCATGATGGAACACATCTCGTTCACGTTCCCTTCAAGTGGAATGGATCTTCTGTTCGAAGCGGTTCTTCTCCCCCTGCAGGGGGACGGCGGTGGGGTATTTTCCGCCGAAGCAGGCGGTGCAGAAGCCGGATGCCTTCCCCGTCAGCGCCTCGGCGTGCTCCAGGCTGAGATACCCCAGGGAATCCACGCCGATGATCCGGCCGATCTCCTCCACGCTGTGGTGATTGGCGATCAGGTTCTCCGGACTGTCGATATCCGTGCCGTACCAGCAGGGCGCCACAAAGGGCGGCGCGCTGACCCGCATATGGATCTCCCTTGCCCCCGCTTCCCGGAGCTGGCGGATGGTCTTGCGGCAGGTGGTGCCCCGGACGATGGAATCATCCACCAGCACCACCCGCTTTCCCTCCACCACGGCGCGGATGGGATTCAGCTTGATGCGCACGCCGGATTCTCTCTCCCCCTGGGAGGGGGCGATGAAGGTCCGGCCCACATATTTGTTTTTCGTGAAGCCGATCTCGTAGGGGATGCCGGAGGCCTTGGCATAGCCGATGGCGGCGTCCAGCCCCGAATCCGGGACCCCCACCACCACGTCCGCCTCCACGGGATGCTCCCCGGCCAGAAAGGCCCCGGCCCGCTGCCGGGCCAGGCATACGCTGGCCCCGTCGATGACGGAGTCCGACCGGGCAAAATAGATGTACTCGAAAACGCAGAGCCGCCGGGGGACCAGGCCGCAGTGCCGCCGATCGGAGCGGATCTCCCCGGCGCTCACCGTCACCACCTCCCCGGGCTCGATATCCCGGATGAAGGCCGCGTCCACCGCCTCCAGGGCGCAGGTCTCGGAGGCGAAAACCACCGTGCCGTCTTCCCGCTTCCCCATGCAGAGCGGGCGGAAGCCATGGGGATCCCGGGCGGCGATGAGCTTGGCGGGAGAGGCGATCACCAGGCACCAGGCCCCCTCCAGCACATCCATGGCGGCGGAGACGGCCTCCTCGATGCTGCCCAGGCGCAGACGCTCCTGCACGATCATGTAGGCGATCACCTCGGAATCCGTGGCGGTGTGGAAGATGCTGCCCCGCAGCTCCAGCTGTTCCCGCAGCTCCGCGGAATTGGTGAGGTTTCCGTTATGGGCCAGGGCCATGGTCCCCTTCCGGTGGTTGATGAGCAGGGGCTGGGCATTGAGACGGGGATCGGAGCCGGTGGTGGCGTAGCGCACATGACCCACGGCGATGTTCCCCTCCCCCAGGGCCTCCGCCTGCCCGCGGTCGAAGACCTCCCCCACCAGGCCCGCGTCCCGGTGGGCGCGGAAGACCCCGTCGTCATTCAGGGCGATCCCGGCGCTCTCCTGCCCCCGATGCTGCAGGGCATACAGGCCATAGTAGACCAGCTGCCCCAGGGGGCGGCGCTGCGGGGACCAGAGGCCGAAGACCCCGCATTCCTCCCGGGGCTTATCCCCGGTCATCGGCGTCCGCCGCCTCCAGCCGGGCCATGATTTCCCCATAGGCCTCCTCCACGCCCCCCAGGTCCTGGCGGAAGCGGTCCTTATCCAGCTTTTTCCCCGTCTGCGCGTCCCACAGGCGGCAGGTATCCGGGCTGATCTCGTCCGCCAGGATGATCGTTCCATCCGGCAGCCGCCCGAATTCCAGCTTGAAATCCACCAGGGTCACCCCGCAGCCCCTCCAGAAGGCCTTCAGCACGGCGTTGATCTTCAGGGCGTACGCCCGGATGGCCGCCATCTCCTCCCGGGAGGCCAGCTTCATGGCCAGGATATGGGGCAGGCAGACGAGGGGGTCGTTCAGCTCGTCGTTTTTATAGGAAAACTCTACGGTGGGCTCGTCGAAGGCGACCCCCTCCGGGAAGCCGTAGCGCCTGCAGAAGGAACCGGCGGAGAGATTCCGGACGATGACCTCCAGGGGGACGATCCGCACCCGCTTCACCAGGGTTTCCCGATCGGAAAGCTCCTTCACCAGGTGGGTGGGGACCCCCTCCCTCTCCAGGCGGCCCATGAGACGGTTGGACATGCGGTTATTGATGACGCCCTTTCCCGCGATGGTCCCCTTCTTCTTCCCGTTGAAGGCGGTGGCGTCATCCTTATAGGCTACGATGAGCAGGTCCGGGTCCTCCGTGGCGAATACCTTTTTGGCCTTGCCCTCATAGAGCTGTTCAAGCTTCTGCATGATTCGGTACCTCCCAAACGCCATCCCTACGCCGCCCCAAAGACCGCGTAGGGATGAATTGTTGCGCTTTACTCAGCGTTTATTCCACGTCCTGCAGTGCGTCGTAGCCCTCCTCGCCGGTACGGACCTTCACCACGTTCTCCACATCGTAGACGAAGATCTTTCCGTCCCCGATATGGCCGGTATAGAGCACCTTCTTGGCCGTTTCGATCACGTCCCGCACGGGGATGGCGGAGACCACGATATCCACCTGCACCTTGGGCCGCAGATCCGTCTCCACGGCGACGCCGCGGTAAAACTCCGTATGGCCCTTCTGCATGCCGTAGCCCATGACATGGGAGACGGTCATGCCCGTGATGCCCAGCTTGCTCATGGCGTCCTTCAGGGCATAGAGCCGCTCCTCCTTGAAGACGATCTCCACCTTGGTGAACTTGTGCTCGCCGGAGGAGGGCTGCCGAAGCACGGGCACCGCCTCCGCCGGCGGCGCGGTCCCCGTGACGGCCACGATCTGATCCCCGGCGCCGAATTCCGCGTATTTATCCACGGCGGGCATGAAGTCCGCATAGGCGCTGGGAAGGCCGTGCTCGCTGACGTCCAGACCCGCCAGCTCATCCGCGGCGTCAGCCCGCAGGAAGTTCACCCTTCGGAGGAGCAGGAAAAACAGGGTCATGGTGACGGCGGCCCAGGCCGCAACGGCGAGGAAGCCCAGGAGCTGGAGCCCCAGCTGCCGGAATTCTCCGGTGTACAGAAGGCCCCGGAGTCCGGCGGGGGCATCGGGGTTTGCCAGCAGGCCCACGGCCAGGGTGCCCCAGACGCCGTTTGCGCAGTGGACCCCCACGGCGCCCACGGGATCATCGATATGAAGCTTCAGGTCCAGCACCTCCACCACGACCACCACCAGGATGCCGGAGACGATCCCCACGATCCCCGCGCCCAGGGCGTCCAGGGCGTCGCAGCCCGCGGTGATCCCCACCAGTCCCGCCAGGGAGGCGTTGAGGCACATGGAGACATCCGGCTTGCCGTTTTTGCACCAGGTATAGATCATGGTGGTGCAGGTGGCTATGCTGGGGGCGATGGTGGTGGTGAGGAAGATGGCGGAGAGCTCCGAGGGCGTGGTCGCTGCCGCGCCGTTGAAGCCGTACCAGCCCAGCCAGAGGATGAACACCCCCAGGGCCCCCAGGGGGATGGAGTGGCCGGGAATGGCGTTGACCTTGGTGACCCTTCCGCTCCTGTCCCGGACATATTTGCCGATCCGGGGACCCAGCACGATGGCCCCGATGAGGGCGGCGATGCCGCCCACCATGTGGATGGCGGTGGAGCCCGCATAGTCATGGAAGCCCAGGGCGCTCAGCCAGCCGCCGCCCCAGATCCAGTGGGCTTCGATGGGGTAAATGAGGAGGCTGATGACGCCGGAATACACGCAGTAGGCGGAGAATTTCGTCCGCTCCGCCATGGCCCCGGAGACGATGGTGGCGGTGGTGGCGCAGAAGACCAGGTTGAATACGAAGGTGCTGGCCTCGGTGAAGCCCTCCGCCGGGGAGGCGATAAACGCCTTGAATTTGGTGAAAAGGTCCAGGTTGGGCTTGCCGATGAGCCCGAACAGGGCGTCCTCCCCCATCATGAGGGTATAGCCCAGAAGGGAAAAGACCACGGTGCCGATGCAGAAGTCCATCAGGTTCTTCATGATGATATTGCCCGCGTTCTTCGCCCGGGTGAAGCCCGTCTCCACCATGGCGAAGCCCGCCTGCATCCAGAACACCAGCGCCGCGCCGATCAAAAACCAAAATTCTACAGACATAGGTCTATCTCCTATTCTTTTTGCTTCTCAGCCTCGCAGAGTTCGCATCCGCAGATGCGAAGAAAGTCGGAATCATTTTTCGCGGGGACATGTGCCTCGCGAAAAATACCTCTCACGGAGCGGACTGTGCGAGCGAGGCGAGTGCGGGGAGCGGAGTGAGGTCCTTCTCAACGCGAGCCTGCTCGCGTTGACGGCTATACGCCGAACAGCAGATCCCCGTAGGTCGGGAAGGGCCAGTATTCCGCCGCCGTCAGGGTCTCGGCCTCGTCGCAGACGGCCCGAAGCCCCGCCATGGCGGGAAGCACCGTATCCCGCACGAAATCCGCCTCCTCCGTCACGTCCCCCAGGGCATCCAGGGCGGTGACGGCCTTCTCCACCGCTTCCGCCGCGCCGTCCGCGGCGTCCGTGAGGCAGGAAAGCTTCTTCACCAGCTTCGTCTCATATCCGCAGGCTAGGCCGGGGGCGGCGGCCTGCTTCCTGGCCGCGCCCTCTGCCAGGGCGGCGGCAAAGGAGGCGACGGCGGGCATGATCTCCTTCCGGGCCATATCCGCCATGGTCAGGGCCTCGATGCGCACCGTGCGCACATAGTTTTCCAGCTGGATCTCGTACCGGGAGCGCAGCTCCGTTTCGGAGAAGATCCCGTGGCCGGTGAGCATCTCCACGTTCTTCCGGTCCAGGAGCTTCGGCATCGCGTCGGCGGTGGTGCGGAGATTCAGCAGGCCCCGCCGCTCCGTCGCCTCCCGGATCCAGGCGTCGTCATAGCCGTTTCCGTTGAAAATGATGCGCTTGTGGGCGACGTAGGTCTCCTTGATCAGGGCGTGGAGCCGCTCATCGAAGTCCGCGGCGCTCTCCAGATCATCGGCGAACCGGCGGAGGGATTCCGCCACGGCGGCGTTGATCATGATGTTGGCGCAGGCGATGGAATCGCTGGAGCCCACCATGCGGAATTCAAACTTGTTCCCGGTAAAGGCGAAGGGGCTGGTGCGGTTCCGGTCCGTGGTATCCCGGGTGAAGCGGGGCAGGATATCCACCCCCAGCTTCAGCTTTTTCTTCTCGGCTCCGGCATAGGGGCTGTCCGTTTCGATGGCGTCCAGCACCGCGCTGAGCTCGTCCCCCAGGAACATGGAAATCACGGCGGGAGGCGCTTCGTTCGCCCCAAGGCGGTGATCGTTCCCCGCCGTGGCCACCGCCAGGCGCAGCAGATCCTGATAGTCGTCCACGGCCTTCATCACCGCCACCAGGAACAGCAGGAAGCGGGCGTTCTCATAGGGGGTCTCCCCGGGGGACAGGAGGTTTTCCCCCGTATCCGTGGACATGGACCAGTTGTTGTGCTTGCCGCTGCCGTTGACCCCGGCGAAGGGCTTTTCATGGAGCAGGCACACCAGGCCATGCTTCCGGGCGACCTTCTTCATGATCTCCATGGTGAGCTGGTTGTGATCCGTGGCCACGTTGGTGGTGGCGTAGATGGGGGCCAGCTCATGCTGGGCGGGGGCCACCTCGTTATGCTCGGTCTTGGCCAGGACCCCCAGCTTCCAGAGCTCCTCGTTCAGCTCCTCCATGTAGGCCTGGACCCGGGGCTTGATGGCCCCGAAATAATGGTCCTCCAGCTCCTGTCCCTTGGGGGGCTTGGCGCCGAAGAGGGTGCGGCCCGTATAGATCAGGTCCTTCCGCTTCAGGTACATCTCCCGGTCCACCAGGAAGTATTCCTGCTCTGGGCCGACGTTGGTGACTACCCGCTTGACCTCCGTGTTCCCGAAGAGGCGCAGGATCCGCAGGGCCTGGCGGTTGAGGGCGTCCATGCTGCGGAGGAGCGGCGTCTTCTTATCCAGGGCTTCCCCGCCATAGGAGCAGAAGGCGGTGGGGATGCAGAGGGTGTTTTCCTTGATAAAGGCGTAGCTGGAAGGGTCCCAGGCGGTATAGCCTCTGGCCTCGAAGGTGGCCCGCAGTCCCCCGGAGGGGAAGCTGGAGGCGTCCGGCTCGCCCTTGATGAGCTCCTTGCCGGAGAATTCCATGATGACCCGTCCATCCGGGGCGGGGTTGATAAAGCTGTCGTGCTTCTCCGCGGTGATGCCGGTGAGGGGCTGGAACCAATGGGTGAAGTGGGTGGCGCCGTTTTCCACCGCCCAGGCGCACATGGCCTCCGCCACGGCGTTGGCAAGCTCGGGATCCAGGGCTGCGCCGTTATCGATGGTCCGGCGCAGGGACTGATATACCTTCTCGGGCAGGCGGGAGCGCATGACTTTATCGTCGAAGACCCGACTGGCAAAAAACTCCGGAACAGCGGACATGGGAATCTCTCCTTTTCGTAATATTCGCGGGAAACAAAAAAGAGACCCCGGCGCGGCGGACGAAAGGTCCGCGAGACGCCGTTGTCTCTCGATGGCCGCATATTAGCACCCGGAAGGCGGCTTGTCAACCGTCAATTTGCAAAAAAATGGCGTTCCGGAGCCCGGTGAATTTTTATCCGCCCACGGATTGACAAACCGGCCGCGGGGGAGTATCCTTTGTTTCGAAGAGCAAAGGCGCTCTCCAGGGGAACTGTGTCCCCGGAGCGCCTCTGCTCTTTTTTCGTTTCATTTCTGAAGGAGTTGAGCATTATGCGGGCATTGGAGGGAAGCTTTCGCAACCCGTCCGGCTGCGCCATTTCGGCGGTGATCTCCCGCAGCGGAGAGCGGATGAGCGGCGAAGCGATCATCGAGAGCATGAAGCCCATGCATGAGCGGTCTAACGGCCTGGGGGGCGGATTCGCGGGGTACGGCATCTATCCGGAATATAAGGAGCTTTTCGCCCTGCACCTGTTCTTCACAGGCAAACCCGCCCGGCATGAGACGGAAACCTATCTCCGGGGAGAGCTGGAGGTGGTGAAGGGAGAGGTCATTCCCACCCGCACCATCCCCGGCATCACGGACGAGCCCCTCATCTGGCGGTACTTCGTCACCCCCCTGCGCAGCGTGCTGGCGGGGATGCAGATGGACGAGAACGAATACATGGCCCGGGTGGTGATGCATATCAATACCCTGATCCCCGGCGCCTACGTCTTTTCCAGCGGGAAAAACATGGGGGTATTCAAGGCCGTGGGCTTCCCGGAGGACGTGGGGGTGTTCTACCGGCTGGAGGAATACGGCGCCTATTCCTGGACCGCTCACGGGCGGTACCCCACCAATACCCCCGGCTGGTGGGGCGGGGCCCATCCCTTCGCCCTGCTGGACTGGACCGTGGTACATAACGGAGAGATCTCCTCCTATGACGCGAACCGCCGGTGCATGGAGATGTACGGCTACAAATGCACCCTCCAGACGGATACGGAGGTCATCACCTATATCGCGGATTATCTCCTCCGGCGGCAGGGACTCACCCTGGAGGAAATGGCCGGGGTCATCGCCGCGCCCTTCTGGAGCACCATCGAGCGCATGCCCCCGGAGAAGGGGGAAGAGCTCCGGTACCTCCGCACCGTGTTCCCCAGCCTGCTGGTCACGGGTCCCTTTTCCATCATCCTGGGCTTCCGGGGAGGCCTGATGGCGCTGAACGACCGCCTGAAGCTCCGGAGCATGGTGACGGCGGAGAAGGGGGACCGGGTATACATAGCCTCCGAGGAGGCCGCCATCCGGGCCATGGAGCCGGAGGCGGAAAACTTCCGTTCCCCTGCCGGCGGGGAGCCGGTGATCATCCGGGTGAAAGAGGGGTGCTGCTGATATGCCTGGGGTCGATTTCTTCTATCCGGAATTTGAGGTGGTCCGCCGGGACGACCGGTGCATCCGCTGCCGGGTCTGTGAGCGGCAATGCGCAAACGAGGTGCACCTGTACGACCCGGACCGGGATCTGATGGTCTCCGATGAGGCCAAATGCGTCAACTGCCAGCGCTGCGTCTCCCTCTGCCCCACCCGGGCGCTGAAGATCGTGCGGTCAGACTGCCGCCTGCGGGAGAACGCCAACTGGGACGGGGATACCATCCGGGAGGTGTACAAGCAGGCAGGGTCCGGAGGCGTGCTCCTCTCCTCCATGGGGAACCCCAAGCCTCTGCCGGTGTACTGGGACAAGCTCCTGCTGAACGCCTCCCAGGTGACGAATCCCTCCATCGATCCCCTGCGGGAGCCCATGGAGACAAAGGTATTCCTGGGGAAAAAGCCGGAGCGGATGGCCCGGGACGCGGACGGCAGACTGATCACCGCCCTGACCCCCCAGTTGGAGCTCAGCATGCCGGTGATGTTCTCCGCCATGAGCTACGGCTCCATCAGCTATAACGCCCATGCCTCCCTGGCCCGGGCGGCTACGGAAATGGGCGTCTGCTACAACACCGGCGAGGGCGGTCTTCACGAGGACTTCTACCGGTACGGTCCCAACACCATCGTCCAGGTGGCCTCCGGCCGCTTCGGCGTCCACGAGGATTACCTGGAGGCGGGGGCGGCCATCGAGATCAAGATGGGCCAGGGGGCCAAGCCAGGCATCGGCGGCCATCTCCCGGGGGCAAAGGTGGGGCCGGATGTAAGCCGCACCCGCATGATCCCCGAGGGCTCCGACGCCATCTCCCCCGCTCCCCACCACGATATCTATTCCATCGAGGACCTGCGGCAGCTGGTCTGGTCCCTGAAGGAGGCCACCGGCCACCGGAAGCCGGTGATCGTCAAGGTGGCTGCGGTGCACAACATCGCCGCCATCGCCAGCGGGATCGCCCGAAGCGGGGCGGACATCATCGCCATCGACGGGTTCCGGGGGGGCACGGGAGCAGCCCCGACCCGCATCCGGGACAACGTGGGCATCCCCATCGAGCTGGCCCTGGCCTCCGTGGATCAGCGGCTCCGGGACGAGGGCATCCGAAATACCGTCAGTCTGGTGGCGGGCGGCTCCATCCGCTCCTCCGCCGACGTGGTGAAGGCCGTTGCCCTGGGCGCGGACGCGGTATACATCGCCACCGCCGCTGTGCTGGCCCTGGGCTGCCACCTGTGCCGCACCTGCCATACGGGAAAATGCAACTGGGGCATCGCCACCCAGCAGCCGGAGCTGGTGAAGCGGCTGAATCCGGATATCGGCGCCCAGCGGCTGGTAAATCTGCTCACCGCCTGGAAACGGGAGATCATGGAGCTCATGGGGGGCATGGGGATCAACTCCATCGAAGCCCTCCGGGGCAACCGGCTCATGCTCCGGGGCGTGGGGCTGAACGAAACGGAGCTAAGGATCCTGGGAATATCCCATGCAGGAGAATAAAGATGAAACGGGTATATGTGAACGAAGAATGGTGCCTGGGCTGCCATCTGTGCGAGTATAACTGCGCCTTTGCCAACTCCGGGGAACGGGATATGGCGAAGGCCCTGAGGGGAAGGCCCATCCGGCCCAGGATCCGGGTGGAGGGGGACGACCGGATCACCTACGCGGTATCCTGCCGCCATTGCCAGGACCCCCTGTGCATCCGCAGCTGCATCTCCGGAGCTCTGCACCGGGAGGACGGGGCCGTGTGCATCGACCGGGAAAAATGCGTGGGCTGCCTGACCTGCGTGCTGGTGTGCCCCTACGGGGCGGTGCAGCCGGGTCCGGACGGGGCGGCCATGAAATGCGAGCTCTGCCTGAAGAATCCCGGCGGAGAACCCGCCTGCGCCGCAGGCTGTCCCAACCGGGCTATCGTATATGAGGAGCGAGAGGAGGCGGGGACATGAAGCGGCGATATGTCATCATAGGCGGGAGCATCGCCGGGGTGAGCTGCGTGGAGGGCATCCGCAGCCGGGATCCCGAGGGAGAGATCACCGTCCTTTCCGGGGAACCCGTGGCCAACTACGGGCGGCCCCTCATCTCCTACTACCTGGAGGGAAAAACGGACCTGGAGCGCATGAGCTGGCGGGGGCCTGACTTCTTTGACCGGAACCGGGCGGAACTCCGCTGCGCCGTGACCGCGGAGAAGCTGGAGCCCCTGGAGCACCGGGTGCGCCTCTCCACCGGAGAATACCTGGAATATGACGCCCTCTGCCTCTGCGTCGGCTCCTCTCCCTTCTCTCCCCGCTTCGAGGGGGCGGAGATCGTGGACAAGCGGTTTTCCTTCACCACCCTGGCGGACGCTCTGGCTCTGGAGCAGGCGGTCACCCGGGAGAGTCGGGTGCTCATCGTGGGCGCCGGCTTCATCGGCCTGAAATGCGCCGAGGGGCTTCGGGACCGGGCCGGGCGCATTACGGTCTGCGACCTGGCGGACCGGGCCATGAGCGCAAGCCTGGACGCGGACTGCTCTCCCATCCTGGAGCGGCATCTGGAGAGGAACGGCATACGCCTCATGCTGGGGGATACGGTGGCGCGCTTCGACGGCCATACCGCTTACATGAAAAGCGGAAAGGCCCTGTCCTTCGACGTGCTGGTGACCGCCATCGGGGTGCGGCCGAACACGGCGCTTCTGGCGGAGGCCGGGGGCAGCGTGAACCGGGGGATCCTGACGGGAGAGGGGATGGAGACCTCTCTGCCGGATATCTGGGCCGCCGGGGACTGCACGGAGACCATGGACGTGAGCTCCGGGACCCCCGGGGTGCTGGCGGTGCTGCCCAACGCCTCCCTCCAGGGATACTGCGCCGGGGTGAACATGGCAGGCGGCGGGGAGAAGTTCGACAAGGGGATCCGGCTGAATTCCATCGGCTTCTATGGCCTCCATATCATGAGCGCCGGCACCTGCACGGAGCCGGTATTCACGGAGATCACAGAGACGAGCTGCAAGAAGCTCTTTGCCAGGGACGGGGTCCTGACGGGCTTCATCCTGATCGGGGACGTCAACCGGGCGGGGATCTATACCGCCATGATCCGGGAGAGGACGCCCCTGGAAACCATCGACTTTGAAGCGGTGATGCGGGAGCCTTCCCTGCTCCCCTTCGGGCGGGAATACCGGGCAGAGAAGCTGGGAGGTGTGGTATAATGAGGCGGATCGACGCGGCGGGGCTGGATTTTCAGGCCCTGAACGAGCTGCTGCGGCAGGATTCGGAGGATACGGAGATCCTGGGCTGCCTGGGCCAGCGCTTCATCGGCGCGGGGATGGGAGCCCGGAAGCTCCTCATCCACGGCATTCCGGGCAACGCCCTGGGGGCGTATCTCAACGGGGCGGAGCTGGAGGTCTTCGGCAACGCCCAGGACGCGGTGGGAGACACCATGAACGCCGGGACCATCCTGGTGCACGGGAGCATCGGGGATACGGCGGGCTATGCCATGCGGGGCGGGAAGATCTACGTCCGGGGCAGCGCGGGATACCGGGCGGGCATCCACATGAAGGAATACCGGGAGCATGTGCCCATGCTCATCATCGGGGGCAAGGCCGGCTCCTTCCTGGGGGAGTACCAGGCGGGAGGCAGCATCGTCGTCCTGGGCCTGGAGGGGGAAGGCCCCATCGTTTCCAACTTCCCCTGCACCGGCATGCACGGGGGGAGGCTCTTCCTGCGCTCCGACTGCCGGGACGTGCGTTTCCCGGAGCAGGTGACCGCCCGGCGGGCCGAGGGGGCGGATATGGCGGTGATCGAGGCCGGCCTTCGGGAATACTGCGCCATTTTCAGCCTGGACTATGATGAGGTGACCGCGGTCCCCTTCACGGTGGTCACGCCGGACAGCAAGAATCCTTACCGGCAGATGTATGTGGCGAACTGAGAGGAATAACGGATGGAAAACGAACGGGTCCTGATCCTGGATTTCGGCGGTCAGTACGACCAGCTTATCGCCCGGCGGGTGCGGGAATGCCGGGTCTACTGCGAAGTGATGCCCTGGCAGACGCCTATCCGGGAGATCCGCGCCTTCAACCCCGGGGCGATCATCTTCACCGGCGGGCCTCACAGCGTCTACGCCCCCGGCGCGCCGGACGCGGATCCGGAGGTGTTCCGGCTGGGGGTGCCCATCCTGGGGATCTGCTACGGGTGCCAGCTCATGGCCGCCCGCCTGGGGGGCGAGGTGATCCCCGCCCGGGAGGACGCCGCCCGGGAATACGGCAGAACGGAGACGGAATTCGAGCCGGACTCCCCGCTGTTCCGGGGGCTGCGGGCCAAAAGCGCTGTCTGGATGAGCCATGGGGACTACATGGCCAGAGTGCCGGAGGGCTTCACCGTCCTCGCCCGGAGCCAGGCCTGCCCCAACGCCGCCATCGGGGACGACAGCCGCCGCTTCTACGGGGTGCAGTTCCACCCGGAGGTGCGGCATACGGAGCAGGGCCGGGAGATCCTGCAGAACTTCCTCTATACGGTCTGCGGCTTTCAGGGGACCTGGACCATGGAAGACTACCGGACCCGGGCCGTTTCGGAGCTGCGGGAGAGGATCGGAGCCGGGCGGGTGCTGCTGGCCCTGTCCGGCGGGGTGGATTCCTCCGTCTGCGCGGCGCTGCTGGCCGAGGCGGCCGGGAATCGGCTCACCTGCGTCTTTGTGGACCATGGCCTCCTGCGAAAGGACGAGGGGGACCAGGTGGAGGCGGCCTTCGCCGGAAGAGGGGCCCGCTTCCTGCGGGTGAACGCGGCGGACCGCTTCCTGAAGCGCCTTTCCGGCGTGCGTCAGCCGGAGGAGAAGCGCAGACGCATCGGGGAGGAATTCATCCGGGTATTTGAGGAGGAGAGCCGCAGGCTGGGAAAAGTGGATTACCTGGCCCAGGGCACCATATACCCGGATGTGATCGAATCCGGGGGCGGGAGCGCGGCGGTGATCAAAAGCCACCATAATGTGGGGGGCCTGCCCTCCGTGGTGGATTTCCGGGAGATCCTGGAGCCTCTGCGGCTGCTGTTCAAGGACGAGGTGCGCGCCCTGGGGCGGGAGCTGGGTCTGCCGGAAAGCCTGGTCAGCCGCCAGCCCTTCCCCGGCCCCGGCCTCGCCATCCGGATCATCGGCCCGGTGACCCGGGAGAAGCTGAAAGCTCTGCGGGAGGCGGACGCCATTTTCCGCGAGGAGCTGGAAAAGGCCGGGCTGGGGGCCTCCGTCGCCCAATACTTCGCGGTGCTGACGAACCTGCGCAGCGTCGGCGTCATGGGGGACGGGCGGAGCTATGACCGGGCCGTGGCCCTCCGGGCGGTGGAGACGGAGGATTTCATGACCGCGGACTGGGCCAGGCTTCCCTATGCGCTGTTGGACCGGGTGAGCGTCCGCATCGTAAACGAGGTGCCCGGGGTCAACCGGGTGCTCTACGATATCACATCCAAACCGCCGGCAACGGTGGAATACGAATAGGAGGACTCCGGATGCACTTTACAAAAATGCAGGGGCTGGGCAACGACTATCTCTATGTCTACGGGGAGCCGAAGGACCCGGAGGCGCTGTCCCGCCGCCTTTCCGACCGGCATTTCGGTCCGGGAGCGGACGGAATGATCTGGATCTCCCCCTCCGCCTCCGCGGACTTCCGCATGCGCATTTTCAATGCCGACGGGTCGGAGGCCCGGATGTGCGGCAACGGCATCCGCTGCGTGGGCAAATACGTCTATGACAAGGGCCATACGGATAAGACGCGCCTGCGCATCGAGACCCTCTCCGGGATCAAGACCCTGGACCTGAACCTGGCGGGGGGCCGGGTGAGGACCGTGGGGGTGGATATGGGCCGGGCAGCCGTATCCGCGCCGATGGTGATCGAGGCAGAGGGCGCGGCCGTGACCTGCATCCCTGTGGACATGGGCAATCCCCACGCGGTGATCTTCACGGAGGACGCGGAGAAGGCGCCCCTCCTCACCCTGGGTCCGGCGATCGAGGGGCATCCGGCTTTCCCCGGAGGGGTGAACGTGGAATTCGTACAGGTCCTCGCCCCCGACCGCCTGCGCATGCGGGTGTGGGAGCGGGGCAGCGGGGTGACCCTGGCCTGCGGTACCGGCGCCTGCGCCAGCGCTGCGGCGGCGGTATCCATGGGGCTCTGCGGAGCGGGAGAGACCGTCTCCGTCCGGCTGGACGGCGGGGAGCTGCAGGTCCGGGTGGAAGCGGACGGCCAGGTACACATGACCGGCCCCGCGGAATTCGTCTATGAGGGGGAAATCCTATGCTGACGCCGAATCCCCATTACGGGGAGCTCCAGGACTCGTATCTGTTCGCCCGCATCGCGGAAAAGACCGCCGCCTGGCTCCGGGACCATCCCGGGGAGAGGCTTCTGCGCATGGGGATCGGGGACGTGTCCCAGCCCCTGTGTCCCGCGGTCATCCGGGCGCTCCATGAGGCGGTGGAGGATCAGGCCCGAGGCGAGACCTTCCGGGGGTATCTGCCGGAATGCGGCGCGCCCTTCCTGCGGGAGGCCATCGCCCGCCACTATGCCCGCCGGGGCGTGGAGCTTTCCCCGGAGGAGGTGTTCGTATCCTCCGGAGCCAGCGATGAGCTGGGGCATATCCTGGATCTGTTCGATCCCTCCAGTCCCGCCCTGATCCCGGAACCCGCCTATCCCGCCTATGTGGACGCCAGCGTGCTGGCAGGCCGGAGGATCCTCCACCTGCCCACAGGCCGGGAAGGAGGGTTTTTGCCGGAGCCGCCGGAGAAGGGGGAGGCCGACCTCATCTACCTCTGCTCCCCCAACAACCCCACCGGGGCGGTGCTGGACCGGGAGCGGCTCAAGGCCTGGGTGGACTGGGCCGATCGGCGGGGGGCGGTGATCCTCTTCGACGCCGCCTATGAGGCCTTCATTCAGGATCCGGCGCTGCCCCACAGCATTTTTGAGATCGAGGGGGCCCGGACCTGCGCCATCGAGATCTGCTCCCTTTCCAAGACCGCGGGCTTCACCGGCACCCGCCTGGGCTACACGATCATTCCCCGGGAGCTCAGGCGCGGCGGCATGAGCCTCAGCGCCATGTGGGTGCGCAACCGCACCACCAAGTCCAACGGCGTATCCTATATCCTCCAGCGGGGGGGAGCCGCCGTATTCACGGAGGAAGGACAGCGGCAGGTGCAGGATACCCTGCGCATTTATCGGGAAAACGCCCGGATCATGGGGAGGACCCTGGACCGGCTGGGGATCTGGTACACGGGGGGAAGGAACGCCCCCTATATCTGGATGCAGTGCCCCGGCGAAGCCGACAGCTGGAGCTTCTTCGACCGGCTCCTGAAGGAGATCCAGGTGGTCGGCACCCCCGGGGAGGGCTTCGGCGCCTGCGGGGAGGGCTACTTCCGCTTCTCCGCCTTCGGCAGCCCGGAGGATACCCGGGAGGCCATGGGGAGACTGGAAGGGCTGCTTCAATGATCGCCGCGCAAAAGCAAAAGAAACCGCCCGCGTTTCGCCGCGGGCGGTAAACGCTCCGGTCATCCTTGGCCCAGGGCGGCGCCGACAAAGCCCCGGAACAGGGGATGGGGCCGGTTGGGACGGCTTTTGAATTCCGGATGGAACTGCACCCCCAGGTAGAAGGGATGTCCGGGAATCTCCACCGTTTCCACGATGCTCCCGTCCGGGCTGGTGCCGCTGAGCGCAAGCCCCGCCTCGGCCAGCGCCTGCCGGAAATCGTTGTTGAACTCGTAGCGGTGGCGGTGCCGCTCCCGGATCAGCGCGCTGCCGTAGCATTCCGCCATCCGGGTGCCCGGGACGATCCTGCAGGGATAAGCCCCCAGGCGGAGGGTGCCGCCCTTGTCTACCCGGTCGTTCTGGTCGGGAAGGAAGTCGATGACCTTGTGCCGGGAGTCCGGGTCGAACTCCCCGGAGCTGGCGTCCGCCCAGCCGCAGACATGCCGGGCGAATTCGATCACCGCGATCTGCATCCCCAGGCACAGGCCCAGGTAGGGGACCTTCCGCTCCCGAGCGTACCGGGCGGCCAGGATCATCCCTTCGATCCCCCGGCTGCCGAAGCCTCCGGGGACCAGGATCCCGGCGCAGTCCCCCAAGAGGTCGTCCACGGTCTCCTCCGTCACCTCGGCGCTGTCGATCCAGCGGATCTCCGCCTCCGCCCCGGCGGCGTAGGCGGCATGGCGCAGGGCCTCCGCCACGGAGAGATAGGCGTCATGGAGCTGAACATACTTCCCCACCAGGCCGATGGTCACACGCCGGTCCGCGGCCTTGACCCGCCGGACCATGGCCGCCCATTCCTCCAGCTCCGGCTCCGCCGCCTCCAGGCCCAGAGCCCGGCAGACGATGCGGCCAAGTCCCTGGCGCTCCAGCATCAGGGGCGCTTCATAGAGGAAGGGCAGGGTGCGGTTTTCGATCACGCAGTCCGGGGATACGTTGCAGAACATGGCGATCTTCCGCATCAGGGCCTCCTCCAGCGGCTCGTTGCAGCGCAGCACAATGATATCCGGGTGGATGCCCATGCCCTGCAGCTCCTTCACCGAATGCTGGGTGGGCTTGGATTTATGCTCTCCGCTGCCCTGGAGATAGGGCACCAGGGTCACATGGATATAGAGGCTGTTTCCCCTGCCCTGCTCCAGGCCCACCTGGCGGATCGCCTCCAGAAAGGGCTGACTCTCGATATCGCCGGTGGTGCCGCCGATCTCCGTGATGACCACGTCGGCCCCCGTTTTATTCCCCATGGCATAGATGAAGTCCTTGATCTCTCCGGTGATATGGGGGATCACCTGCACCGTCTCCCCCAGGTATTCCCCCCGCCGTTCCTTGTTCAGCACGTTCCAGTAGACCTTGCCGGTGGTGAGGTTGGAGTATTTGTTCAGATCCTCGTCGATGAACCGCTCATAGTGGCCCAGGTCCAGGTCCGTTTCCGCCCCATCCTCGGTCACATAGACCTCCCCATGCTGATAGGGGCTCATGGTGCCGGGATCCACGTTGATATAGGGGTCCAGCTTCTGGGCCGCCACCTTCAGGCCCCTCGCCTTCAGCAGGCGCCCCAGGGAGGCGGCGGTGATGCCCTTGCCCAGGCCGGAGACCACTCCGCCGGTCACGAATATGTATTTTGCCATAAAAACCACCCTTTCCTGGAAACAAAAAAAGAGACAGCGGCGCGCAGGACCACCTGCGAGACGCCGTTGTCTCTCAACGAGAATCAGTTTACGCCCCCCGGAGGGAAAAGTCAATCCGCAGAGCTTCATTTTCGCAAATTCTCTTGCGGAAACCTGCGGCAGCAGATAGAATACCAGGGAAAACGAGACCTTTGGGAAGGAGCAATCATCCCATGAACTATACGCCGGATGAAGTCATGCAGTATATCGCGGAGGAGGATGTGAAGTTCATCCGCATGGCCTTCTGCGATATTTACGGGAACCAGCGGAACGCCGCCATCATGGCCGGGGAGCTGCCCCGGGCTTTTGCCCATGGCATCGCCTTCGACGCCTCTGCGGTCAGCGGCTTCGATATGGTCGTGCGCTCCGATCTTTTCCTGCGGCCGGACGCCTCCACCCTGAAGGAGCTGCCCTGGCGTCCCCAGCACGGGCGGGTGGCCCATATGTTCTGCGATATCGTCCATCCCGACGGCAGGCCCTTCGCCGGGGACGCCCGCGGTCTTCTCCGCCGGGAGGTGGAAAAGGCTACCCAGCTGGGCTATGCCTTCCGCTTCGGCACGGAGATGGAGTTTTACCTCTTCAGGCTGGATGAGGAGGGCAACCGGACGAAGCAGCCCTTCGACCGTGCGGGGTATATGGGCGTGGCGCCGGAGGACAAGGGGGAGAACGTGCGCAGGGAGATCTGCCTGACTCTAGAGCGCATGGGCATCTATCCCGAGAGCTCCCATCATGAGAGCGGCCCGGGCCAGAACGAGATCGATTTTCGCTACGCCGATCCGGTGACCGCGGCGGACAACGCGGTGATGTTCCGCAGCGTGGTCAGGACCATTGCCGCCCAGAACGGCCTCTGGGCCGATTTTTCTCCCCGTCCCCTTCCCGATCACGATGGGAACGGCCTCCATATCAACATCTCCGCAAGGCGGGGCCAGGAGGCGCTGTCCCCCCTGCGGCTGGTGCCGGGGCTGATGCGCCGCATCCGGGAGATGACCCTGTTCCTGAACCCCACCGACGGTTCCTATGCCCGGCTGGGGCAGGACAAGGCCCCGGCATACGTCTCCTGGTCGGAGGAGAACCGCTCGCAGCTCCTGCGCGTGCCCGCGGCGGAGGGAGAGTACCGGCGGCTGGAGCTCCGGTCCCCCGATGCGGAGGCGAATCCCTATCTGGCCTTCGCCCTGATCATCGCCGCCTGTACGGAGGGCCTGGAGCTGGATTATCCCCTGCCCCCGGCGGCAGATTTCAACCTCTACCGGGCGGAGAGCAAGGCGCTGGAAGGGCTGGAGCGGCTCCCCCGCACGCTGGAGGAGGCCGTGGCCGAGGCCGGAAGGAGCGCTTTCATCCGGGAGCGGATCCCGGGCCAGATCCTGGCGGGATACGGGCTCGCGCCCTGACCCGGCGCGGAAGCATACGGAGAAGGGAGGGAAGCGCCACGGTTTTCCGGGAAGATACCTACAGCGTCCTGCTGGTTTCCGCTTCTGAAAAATTCAATTCCGCGGCCCTTTCCCTGCTGCCCGTTACGGATTACTGGCCGGTCACCGCCGTGGGGAGCGTCAGCGAAGCCCGGCGCAGGCTGGTGGACGGGACCTTTGACCTGATCCTGATCAATTCCCCCCTGCCGGATGACGCGGGACTCGAATTCGCCGCCGAGATCTGCGGGGAGAGCGACGCCGGCGTCCTTCTCCTGGTGCGGGGGGAGCTGTATGAGGAAACCTATTCCCGGCTCCTGCCCGCCGGGGCCGTCACCCTGGCCAAGCCCGTGAGCCTTCAGTCCATGACCCAGAGCCTGCGGGTGCTGTGCGCCATCCGGGAGCGGCTGCGGAGGATGCGGCGGCGCCAGGCCACGGTGGAGGAAAAGATCGAGGAGCTGCGGCTGGTGAACCGGGCCAAGTGGCTGCTGATCCAGTGCCTCCACATGACGGAGGAGGATGCCCACCGCTATATCACCCGCCAGGCCATGGAGCAGCGCAGTACGAAGCGGGAGATCGCCGAGAGCATCATCCGGACCTACCAGTGAGGGCGGCGCTCGGTTTTCCGTCCCTGTCCCCGGTCCCGCTGCCGCGGGGCTCAGCCGCCCCTGACCTCCGCCGAGGCATTCGAAAAACCATACGGCAGAATATCCGGCCGTCGCCCCTTCCATGATCGCCAATTGAAAATGGGGAACCGCCGATCGGCGGGGATACCGGGATCACCGCTCCGGTATCCCCGCCATATCTATGCCCGCGTGCAGGCGCCGCGGGGCCTTCCCCTCCCCGCTCCCGGCGGAGGATAAGGGCATGGGCAAGTCAGCTAGTTTTCTGCTTAGCTGCATCTTGTTTTTTACACTAGATTACGTATTGACTAATATCAAGTTTCTGGTATAATTACATCAGGTCGCCTGTGCGTCCACTTTATATTGTGCTGATTAATGGAGGGAACACCATGGTTTTCAACGCTATTGCTGAACTGATCGCCGACCGCAACGACTGCGATATTTCTGAGATCACCCCGGAGAGCCGCTTCGAGGATCTGGGCATCGATTCCCTGGACACGGTGGAGATGCTCATGGACCTGGAGGACAAGATCGGCTTCGAGGTAGAGCTGGACCAGAAGGTGGAGACCGTAGGCGAGCTGGCGGCTTTCATCGAAGCGAAGATGGGCTGAGCGATGCTGCATACCGTTCTGAACGATCTCCTGGGGATCGAATACCCCGTTTTCCAGGGAGGCATGGCCTGGATCGCCGACGGCAGGCTGGCCGCGGCGGTGAGCGAAGGGGGCGGCCTGGGCATCGTTGCCGCGGGAAACGCTCCGGCGGACTATGTCCGGAATCAGATCCGGATCGCCAAAGGCCTGACGAAAAAGCCCTTCGGCCTGAACATCATGCTCATGAGCCCCTTCGCCTCCGAGGTCGCCGAGCTGGCCGCCGAGGAGAAGGTAGCGGTAGTCACCACCGGGGCGGGCAATCCCTCCCGGTACATGGAGCTGTGGCGCGCCGCCGGGATCCGGGTCATCCCCGTGGTGGCCTCCGTCGCCATGGCCAGGCTCATGGCCCGCGCCGGGGCCTGCGCCCTCATCGCCGAGGGCGGCGAGAGCGGCGGACACGTGGGAGAGCTGACCACCATGGTGCTGGTGCCCCAGGTCTGCGACGCCGTTTCCCTGCCGGTGATCGCCGCGGGCGGCATTGCCGACGGGCGGGGCATGGCGGCGGCCTTCATGCTGGGGGCCTGCGGCGTGCAGATGGGCACCCGCTTCCTTTCCGCGGAGGAATGCGCCATCCACCCCACCTATAAAGAGAAGATCCTGAAGGCCAAGGATCTCTGCACCATGGTGACCGGCAGGCGCACAGGTCATCCCGTGCGGGCGCTGCGCACCAATTTCCCCCGGGAGTACCTGAAGGCCGAATATGGCGGCGCCTCCGACGAGGAGCTGGATAAAATGGGCACCGGCGCCCTGCGCCTGGCGGTGCAGGAGGGCGATATGGAGCGAGGCTGCTTCCTCTCCGGCCAGATCGCCGCCATGGTAAACAAGGTGCAGCCTGCCGCGGAGATCGTGCGGGAGGTCTGCCAGGGGGCGGAGCCCATTCTCAGGAGCGCGTCGAAATGGGTAAATTAGCCTTTGTGTTTTCCGGCCAGGGGGCGCAGGCCCCGGGCATGGGGCTGGATCTCTATGAATGCAGCCCGGCGGCGAAGGACGTCTTCCGCCGCTGCGAGGCCATCCGTCCCGGCACCCTGGAGCAGTGCTTCCGGGGCAGCGAGGAAGCCCTGAGGGAGACCGCCGTCACCCAGCCCTGCATGGTGGCCATGGAGCTGGCTGCCCTGGCGGCGGCTCGGGAGGCCGGGCTGGAGCCGGATATGGCTGCGGGCTTTTCCCTGGGGGAGCTCAGCGCCCTGAGCTGCGCCGGGGTCATGGAGGCGGAGACCGCCTTTCGCCTCACCTGCCGCCGGGGGGAGCTGATGCAGCAGGCGGCGGAAGCCCACCGGACCGGCATGGCCGCCGTGGTGAAGCTGACGAACGCGGAAGTGGAACGGCTCTGCGCCGGGTTTCGTCAGGTCTGGCCCGTGAACTACAACTGCCCCGGGCAGGTGACGGTATCCGGCGCGGAGGAGGAGATGGCCGATTTCGCCGCGGCGGTGAAGGCGGCGGGGGGCAGGGCCATTCCCCTGAAGGTCCGCGGCGCTTTCCATTCCCCCTTCATGGCGGAGGCGGCAAAAGCGTTTCAGGCGGAGCTGGATGCGGCGCCCCTGCGCGCCCCCCGCATCCCCGTGTACGCGAACCTCACCGGGGAACCCTACGGGGAAGACGCAGCCGCCACCCTGGGACGGCAGATGACCAGCCCCGTGCGCTGGGAGGCCTCCGTCCGGGGCATGATCGCCGCCGGAGCGGATACCTTCGTCGAGTTGGGGCCGGGAAAAACCCTCTGCGGCCTCATCGGCAAAACGGATCCCTCCGTCCGCTGCTTCCCCCTCTCGGAGATGAAGGACATCGATGCGCTGAGAAAGGAGCTTGGGCTATGCTGAAGGGAAAAGTGGCCGTCGTCACCGGCGGTTCCCGGGGCATCGGGGCCGCCATTGCCGTAAAGCTGGCCTCCCTGGGGGCAGATCTGGCCCTCATCTATGCCGGGAACGGGGCGAAGGCGGAGGCCGTTGCGGAGAGCTGCCGCGCCCTGGGCGTCCGGGCGGAGACCTATCTCTGCGACGTGGCAGACGGAGAAGCCGTCAAGGCCGCCGTGGGAAAGATCAAGGCGGAGCTGGGAGGCGTCCAGCTCCTGGTGAACAACGCGGGCATCACCCGGGACGGGCTGGTTGCCGCCATGAAGGAAGAGGATTTCGACGCGGTGCTGGACACCAACCTCAAGGGCGCGTTCCACATGATCCGCTATTGCAGCGGGCTCATGCTCCGGGCCAGATACGGGCGGATCGTGAACATCAGCTCCGTGGCGGGACTCATGGGCAACCCGGGCCAGGCCAACTATGCCGCCGCCAAGGCGGGGCTCATCGGCCTGACCAAAACCGCCGCCAAGGAGCTGGCTTCCCGGGGCATCACCGTAAACGCGGTGGCGCCCGGGCTGATCGACACGGACATGACCCGCTCCCTGGGCCTGGCGGAGGACGCTCTTCGGGCGGCCATCCCCCTGGGGCGCGCGGGCAAGGCGGAGGAAGTGGCCGAGGCCGTGGCCTTCCTGCTGCAGGCCGACTATATCACCGGCGCGGTCCTGCGGGTTGACGGCGGCATGGCGATGTGAGGAGAAAATGCGATGGATGAAGCGAATATCCGCAAATACGCGGAGCTGATGCGGGAGCTGGAGCTGACGGGACTGGAGATCACCGAGGGCAATACCGTGGTCCGTCTGGAACGGGGCGGCGCCCCGGCGGCTGCTCCCGCCCAGGTGATCCCCCTGCCGGAGAAAAAGGCGGAGGAGGGCGGGGACAGCCTGATCCGCTCCCCCATGGTGGGCGTCTTCTACGCCGCCCCCGCCGAGAACGCCGCCCCCTACGTGGCCGTGGGGGACCGGGTGAAGGTGGGAGACACCCTGTGCATCATCGAGGCCATGAAGCTGATGAACGAGATAACCGCCGAGAGGGACGGAGTCATTGCCGAGGTCTGCGCCGGAAACGGGCAGGTGGTGGAATACGGCACCGTTCTTTTCCGCATGGAGGGCTAGGATGGACCGGAGCGAACTGATGGGTATCCTTCCCCACCGGGAGGGGATGCTGCTGCTGGACGAGGCGGAAAAGGCGGGGGAAGAGGCTCGGGGCAGACTGCGCATCCGGGGGGACGAATGGTTCCTGCAGGGCCATTTCCCCGGCAATCCCGTGGTGCCCGGGGTGATCCTATGCGAGATCCTGGCCCAGAGCGTATGCGTGCTGCTCTCCGGGGAGATGGAGCCGGGCAGGACCCCCCTGTATACGGGGCTGGACAAGGCGCGCTTCAAGAGCCCGGTGCGTCCGGGCGACCTGTTCGAGACCCGCTGCCGGGTCACCAAGGTCAAGAAGCCTTTTTACTTCGCCGAAGGCGAGGGATACGTGGAAGGCAAGCTCTGCGTGAAGGCGGAGTTTTCCTTCGCCATCGTATGAACATGGATGATCAACAGTCGGAGTAAGCGGAAATGTTTTCTAAGATCCTGATCGCCAACCGCGGGGAGATCGCGGTACGCATTATCCGAGCCTGCAAGGAGATGGGCATCGCCACGGTGGCCGTGTACAGCGAAGCGGACCGGGACGCCCTCCATGCCGCCCTGGCGGACGAGGGCTACTGCATCGGCCCTGCCGCCGCGGAGGACAGCTATCTGAATACCAAACGCATCCTTTCCGCCGCCCTGATCTCCGGAGCCCAGGCGATCCACCCGGGTTACGGCTTTCTTTCGGAAAACGCCCGCTTCGCCCGGGAATGCCGCCGGAACGGCATCGTCTTCATCGGGCCGGAGCCGGAGCTGATGGAGCGTCTCGGGGACAAGACGGAGATGAAAAAGCTGGTGGAGGGCACTTCCCTGCGCCCCATTCCCGGCACCGGCGTCCTGCGGGACATGGGCGACGCCCTGGCCCGGGGAGAAGCGCTGGGTTACCCCCTGATGCTCAAGGCCCGCTCCGGCGGCGGCGGACGGGGCATTCGCCTCCTGCAAAGCCCGGAGGATCTTCGCCAGGCCTGGCCGCTGGCGGTGGCCGAATGCGCCTCCGCCTTCGGAGACGGGGCCCTGTACCTGGAAAAATACATCTGGCCCGCCCGGCATATCGAGGTGCAGGTCCTGGCGGACGAACAGGGCGGCGTGGTATGCCTGGGGGAACGGGACTGCTCCGTGCAGCGGCGGCACCAGAAGCTGATCGAGGAATCCCCCTCCCCCGGCGTCAGTCCGGAGCAGCGGGCCGCCCTCATCCGGGGGGTGACGGAGGCGGTGAAGAAGCTCGGCTACACCGGTGCGGGCACCATGGAATTTCTCCTGGATAAGGCGGGCAGCTTCTGGTTCATGGAGATGAACGTGCGCCTGCAGGTGGAGCACCCGGTGACGGAAATGCTCACCATGCTGGACCTGGTGAAATGGCAGATCCGCACCGCCGCGGGGGTACCCCTCCGCTTCGGACAGGAGCAGATCGTCATGGAGGGCAGCGCCATGGAATGCCGCATCAACGCCCTGGCCCCCGGCAGGCTGGGCATGCTCCATGTGCCCGGCGGCCACTTTGTCCGTTTCGACACCTACCTGGTGCCGGGGGTGGAGGTCAGCCCGTACTATGACCCCCTGATCGGCAAGCTGATCGTCTACGCCCGCTCCCGGGAGGAGGCGGTGCGCAAGCTGAGGGCCGCCCTCTGCGAGCTGGTGATCGAAGGGATCCCCACCAACATAGAAGAACAGCTGCGCATCATCTCCGGAGAACCGTTCATGAGCGGCAGCTATGACCTGACCCTGATGGAGGGACGATAAAAATGCCCTTTCCGAAATTTCTCTTTCAGCCGAAAAACGAGCTGGAGCAGGGCGGCCGCAGCGCGGCCCCGGTGCAGAGCGACGAGCGGGAACCGGAAAAGACCTGTCCCAACTGCCATAAGGCCATTCCCCTGAGCCGCCTTTGGGCGAACCGGAACGTCTGCTCCTGCGGCTACCATTTCCGCATGGGGGTCAGGGCCCGCCTCCGCTACCTGACGGACAAGGGCAGCTTCACGGAGCTGTTCAATGATGTGGTCAGCGGTGACCCCCTGGGCTTCCCCGGCTATGCCGACAAGCTGGAGACCACCCGCATCTCCAGCCGGGAGGAGGAAGCGGTCCTCTGCGGCACGGCGCAGATCTGCGCCCAGCCCTGCTGTCTCTTCCTCATGGAGCCCTATTTCATGATGGGCAGCATGGGCTCCGCCGTGGGAGAGCGGATCACCCGCCTCTTTGAGTACGCCCTGGAGCATCGTCTCAGCGTGGTGGGCTTCACCGTCTCCGGCGGGGCCCGGATGCAGGAGGGGCTTTATTCCCTCATGCAGATGGCGAAGACCAGCGGCGCGGTGAAGCGCCATTCCGACGCCGGCCTCTTTTACCTCACCGTGCTGACGGATCCCACCACCGGCGGGGTCACCGCCAGCTTCGCCATGGAGGGGGACATCATCCTGGCCGAGCCGGGGGCTACGGTGGGCTTCGCCGGAGCCAGGGTCATTGAGCAGACCACCCGGAAAGCCCTGCCCAAGGGCTTCCAGACGGCAGAATTCCTGCTGGAGCACGGCTTTGTGGACGCCATCGTGCCCAGAAGCGGGCAGCGGGCACTGATCGCCCGTCTTCTGGAGATGCATGCTGCGGAGGGAGGGGAGAGCGCATGAGCCGCAGCGCCTATGAAACGGTGAGGCTGGCCCGCTCCAACCGGCGGCCCACCGGCCTGGATTTCATCCAGGGGGTTTTCACGGATTTCTTCGAGCTGCACGGAGACCGCCGCTACGGGGACGACGCCGCGGTGGTGGGCGGCCTGGCGGAGCTGGAGGGAAAGAACGTCACGGTGATCGCCATCGAAAAGGGCCACAGCATCCGGGAGCGGATGCTCCGCAGCTTCGGCGCGCCCCAGCCCGAGGGCTACCGCAAGGCCCTCCGCCTCATGAAGCAGGCGGAGAAATTCCGCCGCCCGGTGATCTGCCTCATCGACACCTCCGGGGCCTACTGCGGCATCGGCGCGGAGGAGCGGGGGCAGGGACAGGCCATTGCGGAGAACCTGATGGAGATGATGACCCTGCGCACCCCGGTGATCTCCCTGCTGATCGGGGAGGGGGGCAGCGGCGGGGCCCTGGCCCTGGCGGCGGCGGACAGGGTCTGGATGCTGGAAAACGCCATCTACAGCGTCATCTCCCCCGAGGGTTGCGCCAGCATCCTCTGGAAGGATTCCAAGCGGGCTCCGGAGGCGGCCCAGCAGCTGAAGCTCACCGCCCGGGACGCCCTGGCGGGAGGAATGATCGAGCGGATCATTCCCGAAGCGGGACTGGGCAGGCCGGAATTCTACGAAGGCCTGCGGCAGACCCTGAGCGCCGAGCTGGCGGAGCTGCTGACCATGGATACCCATGCCCTGCTGGAGGCGCGCTACCGGCGTTTCCGGCGCATCGGAAAGGAGCGGGAAGCATGAATCGAGTCGTCGTCACCGGGATGGGCGTCGTCAGCCCCCTGGGAAACACGGTGCCGGTCTTTTGGGAGAACATCAAGGCAGGGGTCTGCGGCATCGGCCCCATCACCCGCTTCGATACGGCCGACTACAAGGTGAAGGTGGCCGCCGAGGTACGGGACTATGACCCCCGGCAGTACATGGAAAAGCTGGATGTGCTCCACAGCGATATCTACACCCAGTTCGCCATGGGCGCCGCCTGCCAGGCCATGGAGGACAGCGGCCTGCTTGGCACCGTCGCCCCGGAGCGCGTGGGCGTATACATCGGCACGGGGATCGGCGGCATCGCCACCTTCATGAGCGAGCATCAGAAGCTGCTTGAGCGGGGCCCCAAACGGGTGAGTCCCTATTTCATCCCCATGATGATCGCCAATATGGCCTCCGGCATGATCGCCATGCGCTTTGCCTGCAAGGGGCCCGCCATGCCGGCGGTGACCGCCTGCGCCTCCGGCTCCAACGCCATCGGAGAAGCCCTGCGCCTCATCCGCCATGGCTACGCCGACGCCATGCTCGCCGGGGGGGCGGAGGCCACGGTGAACGCCCTGGCGGCGGCAGGCTTCAGCAGCATGCAGGCCCTCAGCCTTTCCGAAGATCCTCTGGCTGCCTCCCTGCCCTTCGACAGGCGCAGGACCGGCTTCGTCATGGGGGAAGGCGCCGGCGTGCTGGTGCTGGAGGAATACGGGCGGGCAAAGGCCCGGGGGGCGAAGATCTATGCCGAGCTGGCGGGCTACGGCTCCACCTGCGACGCCTACCATATGACCGCCCCCCACCCGGAGGCGGAGGGCGGAGCCCGGGCCATTGCCGACGCCTGGGCGGAAACGGGGCTGGATACGGACCGCATCTATGTGAACGCCCACGGCACCGGCACTCCCATGAACGATAAGGCGGAAACATTGGCCCTCAAGAAGGCCTTCGGGGAGGAGCGGGCGAGGAAGCTGCTCATCAGCTCCACCAAATCCATGACCGGCCATATGCTGGGCGCAGCCGGGGCGGCGGAGGCCATCGTCTCCGTGCTGGCCCTGGGGGAAGGCGTCGCGCCCCCCACCATCGGGCTCACGGAGCCGGACCCGGACTGCGACCTGGACTATGTTCCCCTGAAGGCGCGGAGGGCCGTCTTCGACGCGGCGGTCTCCACCTCCCTGGGCTTCGGCGGTCACAACGCCTGCCTGGCATTTCGGAAAGCGGAGGGCTGAGGACATGGGAGAGAAAAGCATCGTCATTACCGGCACCGGGGCGGTCACCCCCCTGGGCTGCGGCACGGAGGTCTTCTGGGACGGCCTTGTCTCCGGCCGCTGCGGCATCGGAGAGATCCGGAAATTCGACGCATCCGCCCTGCCCATCCGCTGGGCCGGGGAGGTGCGGGACTTCGATCCCAAGGCATACATGCCCAATCCGCTGGTGCTGGATACCGCGCCCTTCGCCCGCTATGCCATCGCCGCGGCGGCCATGGCGGTGGAGGAGAGCGGCCTGGATACGGATTCTGACCGGGTGGCGGTCGTCATGGGCACCGCCCTCCACGGCATGGATTACCTGGCCTATACCCAGCAGCAGCTGGACGAAGGGGGCCGGGGAGCTGACCCGAAGCTCATGACGAAATACATGGGCAACATGGCCGCCGCCCAGTTCGCCATCCGCCGGGGCATCCGCGGGCCCAGCCTCACGGTGGGCACCGCCTGCTCCTCCGGTGGGGACGCGGTGACCCTGGGGGCGATGCTCCTGAGGTCCGGCATGGCTGACGCCGTGGTGGTCATGGCGGGAGAAGGGGCCATCTGCCCCGCCGCCATCCTGAGCCTCCACAAGAGCAGGGCCCTCTCCCCCCTGGGGGAGAGCCGACCCTTCAGCGCGGACCGCTCCGGCTTTGTGCTGGGAGAGGGGGGCGGCGCCTTGATCCTGGAGACGGAAGCCCATGCGAAGGCGCGGGATGCGCGGCCGCTGGCCCGGCTTCTGGGTTGGGGGAACAACACCGACGCCTATCATCCCGTCACCCCCCGGCAGGACGGCGCGCAGGCTGCCGTCTGTATGGACCTGGCCCTGCGGGAAGCGGGCCTGAGCCCGGGGGAGATCGGTTATATCAACGCCCACGGCACCGCCACGCTCAAGGGGGACGTGGCGGAGGCCGCCGCCATCCGCACCGTCTTCGGGGCGGATATCCCCCCGGTCAGCTCCACCAAGGGGGCCACCGGCCACATGATGGGAGCCGGGGGCGTCACGGAGCTGATCGCCTGCATCAAGGTCCTGGAGACCGGGCTTCTGCCGCCCAACCTGGGCTTCACGGCGGCGGACGCGGCCTGTCCCCTTCCCCTGGTGACGGAGGTCGGGCGGAGGGAGCGGATCACAGCCGCCATGTCCAACGCCTTCGGCTTCGGGGGGCAGAACTCCTCCCTGATCGTGGGGCAGGCCTGATGGACTACACCTACGATGCGGAGAACTTCCGCCGGGTTTTTGAGCGGAGCTTTACCTGGCTGGCCGGCTTCCGGCGGAACGTGAGCCGAAGCCCCCGCAAAACCGCCATGATCGACCCCATGCGGGATGAAGCATGGAGTTACGAACGCCTGGACCGGGAGACGAACCGCCTGGCCAACGCCCTCAGGGACCGGGGCGTGGGCGCCGGGGACGTGGTGCTCTATCAGCTCTACAACTCCCCCCAGTTCGTCTGCTGCTATATCGCCCCCCAGAAGCTGGGGGCGGTGAATGAGCCCGCCAATTTCAACCTCTCCCCCGGGGAGACCGCCCGGCTCATCGACCGGGACAAGCCCAAGGCCTATATCTACGACTGGGATATCAAGGACACGGCCCACAAGGCCCTGGCCCTCTGCCGGCATAAGCCCGCCCTGATCGCGGCGGTGGACTACCGGCGTCTGCACCCCCTTCTGCCGGAGGGTCACCGGGATTTTTCCGCCCTGCTGGCGGAATACGGCGACGAGGCGCCGGAGGAGGACTTCACCCCGGATATGTATGCGGAGGTGACCCGGCTGGGCACCTCCGGCACCACCGGCACCCCCAAGGGCGTGCCCCTGTGCAACGTAAACGAGGTGCTCTCCGCCCACGATACCATCATGCATTTCCCCCTCTCCCCCCTGGATGTGACCATGAACATGACCCCCTGGTTCCACCGGGGCGGCCTCCACTCCGGAGGCATAACCCCCACCCTCTATGCCGGGGCGGCCCTGGTGATCCTCCGGATGTTCAGCGCCAAGACCTGTATGGACTGCGTGGAGAAATACGGCGTCACCTTCCTCATCGGCGTGCCCTCCGCCCTCCGGCAGCTGGCCCAGCGGCAGGAGAAGCACCCGGCGGACCTGGGTAAGCTGAAGGGCATCGTCACCATGGGCAGCCCCCTGGAGAAGGCGGACTGCATCCGCTTCCAGCAGCTGCTGACCCCCAACATCTTCAACGGCTACGGCACCACCGAGACCTTCTGGAACAGCTTCCTGCGGCCCTTCGATCTGCCGGAGCGGGCGGGCAGCGCCGGGCGGAGCTGCACCGGGGACGAGGTGCGCCTGGTCTCGCTCCGGGAAGAGGGGGCCGATCCCGGGGATATGATCCCCGCGGACGGAGCGACCCAGGGAGAGATCATCATCTATGCCCCGGAGAAATCCGCCCTCTGCTATGTGGGGGACGACGCCCAGACCAAGGCGCGCTTCCGGGACGGGTGGTTCTATACCAAGGACGTGGGCACCTGGGACGAGGACAGGTACATCACCCTTCTGGGCCGAAAGGACGACATGATCATCAGCATGGGGGAAAACATCTACCCCGCCCGGCTGGAGGAGATCATCGGCACCTTTCCCGGCGTGCGGGACTGCATGGTGGTGGGGGTCCCGGATCCCTCCCGGGGCCAGAGCGCAGCCGCCTACATCGTGCCGGAGGACCCTGCCCCCACGGTACAGGAGCTGAACCGGCTCTGCACCTCCTCCGATGAGCTGGCCTCCTACATGTGTCCCCGGTACTATGCCTTCGTCTCCCAGCTGCCCCGGAACGCCACCGGGAAGAAGCTGCATGTTCAGCTCCGGGAGCAGGCGGCGCGGGACCTGGCGGAAGGCCGGCTGCTGCGGCCTTGAAGGCCGGATGGAAGGCTTGATCCCGAAGGAAGACCCCGCCACCGGCGGAAAAAACAGGAGGTCCCGGCAAAACCGGGGCCTCCTGTGCGTCTTTCCGTCTCCCGCGCAGACCCCCGGCGTTCAGCCGCCGATCTGCGCCTGCACTCCCTGGGCCTCGGCCACGGCCTTCAGGCGCTCCATATGCGCCTGATCCGGTACCTCCAGATGCAGCTTTACCTCCTGCCCCAGGCTCTCCAGCTTGCTCTCCCCCAGGCGATGATAGGGCAGGAGGTGGACCGGCGCATCCAGCTCCCCGGCAAAGCGCGCCGTGGCGGCGATATTCTCCTCATCATCGTTATAGCCGGGGATGACGGGCACCCGCACGATCACAGGGACATTCAGCTCCCGTCGGATATGGCGGATATTCGCCAGGATCGTCTCGTTGGGGACGCCGGTATATTCCCTGTGCCTGGCGCTGTCCATATGCTTGACGTCCAGGAGGCCCAGATCCACCTGCCCGAATACCCGGTCCACCGCCGCCCGGGACCCGAAGGCGCAGGATTCCACCGCGGTATGCAGCCCCTCCCCATGCGCCGCATACAGCAGCGCTTCGGTGAAATCCGGATGCATCAGGCACTCTCCCCCGCTGACCGTGATCCCGCCGCCGGAGGATTCCAGAAACAGCCGATCCTTCAGCACCTGGTCCAGCACCTCCCGGACGCTCTGCTCCATACCGGCGAGCTCCCGCGCCCCATGGCGGCATGCGGAGACGCAGAAAGCGCAGTCCGTACACCTTTTCCGGTCAGTATGCTCCAGGAGCCTCCCATCCCGCTGCAGCAGCGTCACCGCCCCCCGGGGACAGACGGCGGCGCAGGCCCCGCAGCCGACGCATCGGCTCGAATAGGTCATGAGCTGGGGACGGGGAAGGCTGCTCTCGGGATTGGCGCACCAGAGGCAGCGGAGGGGGCAGCCCTTCAGGAACACCGTCACCCGGATCCCCGGTCCATCATGGATGGAATAGCTCTGGATGTTGAAGACCGGCGCGGTCAGATCCATATAATCCGTTCTCATCTTCGCTCCTTCCCGGCCATGGGCCGCCGGGGAAGCTCCCGGGGCAGCCCGGGCGGCGGTCCGCCGCCCGCTTTTGCCGTTTCCTCTGCGCTGAAGCATGTCCAAGTTCCGCCGAAGCTGTCTTGATTCTCTCCTCCGGCAGCGTTATGATCCCAGTATACGGCGCCTGCAGCCGGAAGGTCAATGCCAATCGAAGCAGAAAGCCCGGGAAGGGCTTGTCTGCCCCGGCGGCATATTGTATAATCGGCTCATTGAATGCGGATGCCGGGAATGGGCGGCCGGACCTGCCCGCTGCCGGCGCCGGAGCTCCCCGTGCTCCGGCGCCGCCTTCGGAAGGAACAAAGCGTTCCCGTTTTCGTCCAATGACTGAAGGCAGGCTGCCGGGGCTGCGGAAAAAGAAAAGCGGACCGGAAACGGTTTTGAATACGGAACGCCTGGCTCAAACGCCAAGAAGGAGAACAATCATGAAAAAGATATTCTATATGCTGCTTGCCGTCTGTCTGGTTTTCGCCCTGACGGCCTGCAGCGGAGAGAAGCCGATAAGCGGACCCGAGGCGACGGATGCGTCGGAGACCTCGGCCCCCACGAAGGAGGCGACGCTCTGGCCCCGCACAGGCTATTTTACGGATAAGGCGGCGAACATGCTCTCCATTGCCTGGCTGGACGACGTGGATGAGCCCGGCTGGTATGTCGGCTGCCTCCTGGGGGAGGATAAGTCCGAGGACGTATGGAGCGGAATGCTTTCCCTGGAGGGGAACCGCCTGCAGGGAACTCTGCCCTCCTTCGGCGAAAAGGAAGCCCTCACCGTCACCATCGCGGAGGAAGGCGCGGACGGCCTGCTGCTCACGGTGGAGGGCGGGGAGACCTATCACTTCGTCCCCTATCGCACATTGGAAGAGGCCATTCTGATCACGTTCCGGGTGGAAGGCCGGGGAAACATCAATTCCGCCCAGGGGGAGAAGGCCCCGGAGCTTGAACCGGAGTATGCGTACCAGTCCGCCCAGATCAGTCTGGCCGCGCCGGAGACCTATACCTGCGTCGCCTGGCCGAACGCGGGCAGCTGGTTCGTGAAATGGACGAAGAACGGCGAAGACTACTCCACGGATGCGCAGATCACCGTGCTGCTGGAGGAGAACGCGGAGTATGTCGCCGTGTTTGACGAGGATCCCGATTGGCAGAATCCCGCTGCACATTATGCCGGCAGGTATCAGTGCGGCCAGGTCCTGGCACTGGTGGAGGCCTATGGCGATGATTCTGCGCAGATAGCCATCGAGCAGGGCAGCAGCAAAACGGAGTTCGCCTATTGGAACATCACCGGCCGGCTCGATGCGGATACGAAGACCATCCGGTACTCCGGCTGCACCAAAACCCTCGTCGTCTATGACGACAAGGGCGAGGTGCAGAGCGCAGATCTGGAATATGAAAACGGCACCGGTACCATCGTCTTTACGGAGGAGGGCACGTTCATCTGGCACGAGGACCAGTCTGAATCCGGCAGGGAGCTGACCTTTGAACGGCTTCCGGAGAGCGATTGACGGACGGAGGCAAGGATTTCATGGAGCCGACAAGCATCATCATCCGCCGGGAGACGGAGCAGGACCATCGGACTGTGGAAGCCCTCATCCGGGAATCCTTCTGGAACGTCTACCGCCCGGGCTGCCTGGAGCACTATGTGATCCACCGGCTCCGGGAGGATCCCGCCTTCGTTCCGGAGCTGGATCTGGTCATGGAGGGGGACGGGCGCATCATCGGGCAGAATATGTTCATGCGGGCGGAGATCCGCGCCGACGACGGCCGGAGGATCCCCATCATGACCATGGGGCCGATCTGCATCGCGCCGGAGCTCAAGCGCCGGGGCTACGGCAAGCGGCTGCTGGACGATTCCCTGGAGCGGGCCGCAGCGCTGGGCTGCGGCGCCCTGTGCTTCGAAGGGAACATCCTCTTCTACGGAAAGAGCGGCTTCACCTACGCCCGGGAATTCGGCATACGCTATCATGATCTGCCGGCGGGAGCGGACGACTCCTTCTTTCTCTGCCGGGAGCTGATCCCCGGCTATCTGCAGGGCGTCACCGGGGTTTACGGCCCTCCGGAGGGCTACTTCTGCGCGGAACGGGAACCGGAGGAATTTGCCCGCTTCGAGGCGCTCTTCCCCCCGAAGGAGAAGCTGGTCCTCCCGGGTCAGCTCTCGGAGCGATAAGGCTTTGCTTATTCCCCCCTCCGCTTCGGCGGAGGGGGCTTTCGCTTCCCGGCAAAAAAGCGTTGCTCCGTCTTCTTTCAGATGGTATGCTGTTATACAGGATACAGCAAACTGCCCTCCGGGATCCCGGGCGCTTCGCCCCGGTCCTCCGACGGCAGACATACGGAAAGGAGATGCAGACATGAAGGATGTGCTGAAGGCCCTGGATCCCAGGGGGCTGTTCAACGATGTGCAGCGGGCGCCTCTGGCTCCCCGGCCGGAAACCCTGGCGGGAAAAACGGTGTACATCATCAACTCCTGGCCCGGGGAGACCCACGGCTTCGGGAGGGTGGAGGAGGCGTTGGACGCCCGGCTGCGGGAAAAATACGCCGGCATTCAGCTGGTGTACCGCACCCGGATGAGCTATTCCTCCGATGATCCCACCCTCTGGGCGGAGATGAAGGAAAAGGCGGACTGCTTCGTGTACTTTGCCGCCCCCTCCTGCTCCACCACCGCCTGCGCCGTCACCTGGCCGGCCCGGAGGATCGAGCGGATGGGCATTCCCGGTCTTACCGTCCTCTACCGCTATCTGGAGAAGGACGCCCTGATCTCCCGGGAACGGGAGGGGATGCAGATCCGCTTCGCGGAGACGGAATTCCCCTGCACGGATATCAGCGGCGAAGATCTGGACAAGCTGCTTCAGGATATCGAGGACGCCCTTCTCGCCCCCCTCAAGCCGGAGGAGCTGGTGGGGGGCGTCTATACGCCGCCCCAGCCGCCGCGCTTCTGCGCCGAGGGCACCGAGGACGAGCTGCAGGAATACTTCCAGGCAAACGGGCTGACGGACGGGCTCCCGGTGATCATTCCCACGGAGGCGCGGGTGGCGGAGATGCTGAAGGGCACCTCCCATGCCCCGGAGGAGATCATCGCTACCCAGATGGCGCCGGAAGGCCGCATCGTCACCGTGGAAAAAGCGGCCATCACCGCCGTGATGGCCGGAGCGAAGCCGGAGTATCTGCCGGTCATCCTGGCCATGATCGAGCTCATGGGCACGGACCAGCGCCACCACCAGACCGCAAAATCCACCAATGCCTTCAGCTTCATGCAGGTGGTCAACGGCCCCATCCGGAAGGAGATCGGGATGAATGACTCCGTCTGCGCCCTGGGCCCCGGCGGAAGGGCCAACGCCGTCATCGGCCGAGCCCACCGGCTGGCCTTCATCAACCTGGGCGGCAGCGAGGTGGGGGTGAACCTCATGGGCGTCATGGGCAACAACAGTTGCTATACCTTCGCCTTTGCGGAGAACGAGGAGGCCAGCCCCTGGGAGCCCTATTCCACCTCCCTGGGCTTCAAGGCGGGGGAAAGCGTGCTTTCCATCCTCACCGGCGGCTGGGCCCACATCGGCAATTATATGCTCAACCCCAGTCTGGAGGATTTCTACAGATCCATCAAGACCTTCGAGATGCTCCACGGCATCACCATCCTCCTGTCCCCCCTGCGGGCGAAGGAGCTGCTGGAGGAGACCGGCTGCCGCACCCGGAAGGAGATCGAGGATTACTTCTGGAATCAGATCACCATCACCGAGGGCGAGCTGAAGGGCAGAAGGACATATGCCCGCCCGAGACCCGATCCGGCCCAGGGGCCCGTTACCGACGATACGGTCATGCATCTCTTCGCCAGGGATCAGATCAACGTCATCGTCGTGGGGGATCCCCAGGGCAGCAACGTGGTCCAGGCCTGGTCCCAGTACAGCCCCCACAGCACCTCCATCGACAAATGGAGGTAAACCAATAAGAGACCGGCACTGAGACGCGGGCGTTTGCCCGCGTCCCCAGCGTGTCGACAAACCCAGTTTTGTCATCGCGAGGAGCAAAGCGACGTGGTGATCCGTTCTCTCGTCCCCTTGGTCAGGTTAAAAATAAAAGGACGGGAGTTGCGGATTGCCACAACCGGTGACATCGGTCACCGGTTTCGCAATGACCATTTTCGTTGGTCTGGTACTTTGTCTACAGCCTGAGGACGCGGGCGTTTGCCCGCGTCCCTTTTGTCTGCTCGTTTATTGATACACGCTCTTGAACGCTTTGTAGGTCTTCTCCATCCCCTCCCGGAAGGGGGTGTAGGTTATGCCCAGCTCCCGGGTGATCCGGTCGCCCCGGTACAGCTCGCTCTCCTCCGCCGCCAGGGGGAAGGGCACGGGGATATTCTCCCGCAGTACCTCCTCCACCGTCACCGGCCGGGTGACAAAGGGAATATCGCTCACCGCCGCCAGGGTATCCGTATAGGAACCGTAATCCAGCGTCTCCGGGGCGGCCAGATTATAGATCTTCCCCGCCGCCTCCGGTCTGACGATGCAGGCCAGGATGGCCTCCGCCGCATCCTTCACAAAGACGAACTGGAAACGGGAAGCGGCGTCCCCGGGCACGGGGATATCCTGCCCCTGCACGATGCGCTGGATATACCAGGATTCCCTTGGCGCATAGTTATAGGGGCCGTAGATGAAGGCGGGGCGCAGGATCACGGGCTCGATGCCCCGCTTGGCGCATTCCTCCTTCAGCTCCCGCTCCAGCAGGACCTTGTTCCAGATATACTCCGCCGCGGGTCCCGTGCCCAAGGCGTCCTGCACAGGCGCGGTCTCATCCGGGATCACCCCCGGCTGCCGCCGGTAGACGTCCGCCGTGCTGATGAGGATATACCGCTTCACGGAGCCGGGAAGATGGTCCAGGAGGAAGGAGATATCCCCCGGGGCATAGGCGCACAGGTCCACCGCCGCATCATACTCCCCCTCCGGCAGCCGGGAAAGGCCGGTGGGGTCATGCCGGTCGCTCCGATACTCCCGCAGATGGGGATAATGGGTCATGGCATACCGGCCACGGTTCACCAGAGTCAGCTCCATGTCCTCCCGCCGGGAGGCAAAGATGCAGAATATCCTCCCCAGAAAATAGCTGCCGCCCATCACCAGAACATTATAGGCCATGATTCTTCTCCATTCACTGACAAGGGCATGGGAACGGACAGTTCCCATGCCCAAAGGTTTCCTTAAGCCTCGCAGAGTTCGCGCTCGCAAGCGCGAAGACAATCGAAATCTGTTTTCGGGCGGAATTCATTTCCGCTCGAAAACCCTGCTCGCGGAGCGGACTGTGCGAGCGCAGCGAGTGCGGGGAGCGAAGCGCAATCTATCAACGCAGAGCCCAGCGAAGCGGGTCTGCGTTGAGTGCTTTTAAATATTGTCGCTGGTCTTGTCGAAGTACTTCTTGATATCGAAGGTGCCCAGCTCCCGGCCGAAGGCGCCGGTGATATTCAGGCTCAGGCCGTTATGGCCCACGCCGAAGAAGAACCCGCCGTCATGAAGGGTCTTGGGGTTGATGACCACCAGGCCCTGCATGCCGTTGCAGTTCTCCTCCACCCACTCGAAGATATAGGCGTCGTCCCGAAGCTTGATGTAGTAGCAGGGGCTGGACCAGGTGGCGCCGCCGCTGTTATCCCCCTGGAAGATGGTCCAGCTGGAGCTCTCGGGAGAGCTGTACACATGGATGGAGCTCATCTTATCGCTGTACGCCCAGGAGAAGCACTTGCCCACCAGATCGGTGGTGAAGTGGTGCCGGCGGGCGAAGGGCGGCTTGATGTTGCCGTACTCCAGGGTGCCGAAGTTGACCTTGGAGCCGATCTCCCATTCGCTGTGCCAGTTGCCGATCTGGGCCCGGACGGTGGTGGTGAGGCCGGTGGAGAAGTCGCAGGCATGGGTCAGGTTGGCCCAATCGGGGTCGTCCGTGACCATATGGGAGAAGAAGTAGATATCCTTGGCGGGCTCGAAGCAGATATACTTGGCTTCCTTCCATTCCCCGTCGTTCTCCCGGTACTTCAGGTACCGCTCGCTGAACACATCGTATTCGTACACGGTGCTCTGGTCCCCGGTCCAGGGGGCGATGGCGTGCTTTTCCATATCCAGCTTGACCTTGAACTTCTTGCCGATCAGGAACTTGGAGAAGGGCAGGGTGTTCTTACTGGCCATGATGTTGGGGCCGTCCACCTCAAAGATGCGGTGGGCCTCATTGGCGTGCTTCAAGGCCTCCTCATGGGACATGGGAATGTCGATATCCATGGGCCGGTAGGCGTAGCGGCCGCCCTTGCGTCCCGCCAGGCGGGCCATGGGGGGTTCCTTATCCCCGAAGGTATAGATGCTCTCCAGATGCGCCGCGTCGCCGGTGATCTTGATATCGGCGGTATGGAGGGTGTACACGAAATTGTCGTCCTCGTCGAAGCCGAACTCCAGACCGATGGCCTTATCCTCGAAGAAGTTCATGACCTCCAGCCAGAACTTGCCGGAGAATTCCACCTCGCCCCGGCTGAAGATATAGTTCTCATCGTCGATCTTCAGGTAGTCCGCGGGGTTCGCCATGGTGATGCCGCCCATTTTGTCCCCCAGCTCCACCAGGGTGCAGCAGACCACGCTGGGGAAGAAGGTCAGCATCTCGTAGCCCGTGCAGAACTTCCAGTACAGGCCGCGGCCTTCGATCCGGTTGGTGGTGGTGTTCAGCGCGGGCTTCTCATTATCGCCGAAGTCCGCCCAGCCGAAATAGTACTGCCGCTGGATCTCCCGGGGCACATCCCGGTAATAATCCGGCTCCTTGTCGCCGAACAAACTGCCGCCCACGGCCACCCGGATGCCGAACCAGGTCTCGAACACGGTGATGGCGTTGGTCCGCCAGTCCAGCACCGTATGCCAGCCCCGGGTGGTGCCGGGCACCAGATGGCTGAACACGGTCACATGGTCCAGGGTGATGGCGGAATAGGGCGCGGTATACTCTTCGCCGTTCTCGGTGCAGACCAGGGTCTCCTTATCCTTGAAGACATAGTCCAGCTGCTTGGGGGCAAACTCCCCTTCCAGCCTGGCCTTGAAGGATTTTCCCGCCAGAATGCCGCAGTCCCCGCCCGCGGGACGGCGCTGGGCGTCTACCTTCCGGGCGACTTCTTCATCCGTCAGGGGGTTGAACTTGGTAAAGAACATCTGCTTTTGACCTCCGTTCATTTCGTTTTTTGGTTTCCTGTATAGGATAGATTATAGCCTCTCCCCGTGGCCGCGTCAAGGCAAAAGGAAACCGCCTCCGGCAGAACCGGAGGCGGCGGGCAGGCTGCAAAGCGCGAAATTACATATAGCCCTGCTTCTCGTACTGGAGGGGGCTGCGGACGATCTGGCTCCGGTCGATGCCGAAATGCTTGGCGTTGTATTCGTCGATGGCGTCCATGATGCAGTCATACACCCCGTCGTAGATGCTTCCGGGGCCGCCCTGGGCCACGCAGGGGATGTAGGCCTTGGGGGTGCAGGCGTCCAGCATTTCCCAGACCTTCCGCTTGGTCTCCTCGGGATTCCAGCCCTCGTAGTCGAAGTCCGCCCCGTCGAAGCCGCCCATGAAGCCGATCTTGCCGCAGTACTTCCGGGTGAGCTCCGGCAGGTTGTTGGAGCTCATGCAGCCCTGCCATACGTCGATGCCCATTTCGATCATGGCGGGCACCAGGTTGGCGCCGTAGCTGTCGCTGTGGTGGACGATGAGCTCCACGCCATGGGACTTGTAGTAGCCGTAGATTTCCTTATAGGGCTCCACAAAGAAATCCTCGAACATGGCGGGGCTCATGAAGGAGCTGGTGCGGCTGCCCCAGTCGTCATGGTGGAACAGGGCGTCGGGCTGGAGCTTGGCGCAGATCAGTTCTGCCAGGCGCAGCTCATAGTCCCGGAGGTACTTGATGAGATCATGCATCTCATCCTCGTACATCACCAGGTTTTCCATGGTGCGGACCATCTCGCCCAGGTGGTGGCACTGCTCAAAGAGGCCGGGGGCGATGAAGGGGGCCTTCCAGGCCAGGTTGGAATCCGTCTTGTCCATGATGCCCTTGATCATGGCCCATTCCTCATCCGGGAAATCCAGGCTGGGGGCATGGACATAATCCTGCCAATGCTCGATATCCTTGATGACGATCTTATCCGGCGTGTGCACCGGGAAGGCGCCGGGTACGCCCTTGGGATAGGAGTTGGTGACGCCCCAGGCGTTCACCACGTTTTCCTCCCCGTACTTGGGGGAGGTGCTGTGGAACATGGCGGGATGGAGCACCAGGCGAAGGGCCTCGTACTGGTTGGCGTAGCGGTCGGGATTCAGGCCCTTGGCCGCCTCATAGAAGTTTTGTTTCGGACTCAGCATAATCAGTTACCTCTCCATTCTTTGATCGCTTCTCTGCGGCATTGTTCGTTGGGTGCATTATATCAAGCCCATGTCGCCGGGTCAAGGGCAATACTCGCTCCGGAGACCCCGGTCTTTCCGCAGAAATCGGCCGGCAGCTCAGGCTGCCGGCCGAAACAGGGTTCTTTCCCTGCATTCCGCAGGGGATCCGATTCTGTCCCTTACGCGGCGATGTCCGCGAACATGAAGTACCAGTAGCCGTAGGCGGAATGCCACATGCCGGTGATCTTGGCGCTCTGGAGATAGAAATCGGTGTAGTAGGCCACGGGGATGCAGCCGGCGGTATCCATCAGGATATCCTCAGCCCGGTGCAGGGCCGCGGAGCGCTCGTTCACATCCATGGTGGAGCGGGAAATATCGATGGCCGCATCGAAATCGGGGTTGTTGTACTTGCCGTCGTTATTGCCGTTGGAGGAGTACAGCAGCTCGATCATGTTGGAGGGGTCGGAGTAGTCGCCCACCCAGCCGTTCCGGGCAGCCATGTAGTCGCCGGCCCGGCGCATGGGGGTAAAGGACGCCCATTCCACGATCTCCACGGAGAGGTCGATGCCGATCTGCTTCCAGGCCTCCTGCAGATACTCCGCCACCACCTTGTGGTAGCCAGAATCATTGGTGGAGTAGGTGATCTTCAGATCCAGGCTGTCGGCGCTGCCGCTGTAGCCGGCCTCCTGCATCAGCTTTTTGGCCTCTTCCAGGTTCGCGTTGTAATCGGAGCTGATGTAGGGCTTGCCGCCGTTGGCATGGTCATAGAAATCGCCGCCCGCGGGATCAGCCCAGCCGGGGCCCATGAAGTTGTAGGCCGCCACATAGGTGCCCTGCATGATGGTGCCGGCCACATACTCCCGGTCGATGGCGAGGCTCATGGCCTTGCGGACCCGGGCGTCGCTGAAGGGTTCCTTGGTGCAGTTCAGGTTCAGGTAGTAGGTGCCCAGGATGGGATCGATATGGAACTCCTTGTTGTTCATCAGGGAGGGGATCTCCTCGGTGGGCACGTCCTTGATGAAGAGGGCTTCGCCGGTCTGGTAGGCGCTGTAGGAGGCGTTGGAATCCTCAATGAGGAGCCACTTGATGCCGTCCAGCTTGATGGCGCTCTTGTTCCAGTAGTTGGGGTTCGCCTTGGTGAGGATGTGGCTGCCGGGCACCCACTCGGTGATCATGAAGGGGCCGTTGGACACATAGGTCTTGGGGTCCACCGCCCAGCCGTCGCCGTTCTTCTCCACGGTGGCGGGATTCACCGGGCTCAGGGTGGCGAAGGCGGCCAGGCTCTCAAAATAGGGGCAGGCGGCGCTGAGCTTCACCACGAAGGTGGTGTCGTCCGGAGCGGAAACGCCCAGGGCGGAGGGCTCCATCTCTCCGTTGAACACGGCGTCGAAGTTCTCCACAGGCCACAGGACCGTGTCGGCATAGGGGGCCGCGGTGGCCGGATCCGCCACGCGCTGCCAGCTGTACACGAAGTCAGAGGCCTTGAAGGCGGAACCGTCGGACCACTTCAGGCCCTTCCGCAGGTGGAAAGTCCAGGTCAGGCCGTCCTCCGTATGCTCCCAGGTCTCGGCGCAGCCGGGGGCGATGGCGCCGTTCTGGTCCACGGTGAGCAGGCACTCGAAGGTGTGCAGCAGCATATTGCCGCCGTCCACGGCGCTGTTCAGCGCCGGATCCAGCGTCTCGGGGTCGGGACCCACCTGCACACTCAGGATCTTCTCCGCCTTCTCCTGCTTGCCGCCGTTGCCTCCGCAGGCGGACAGCACCAGGCAGATGACGAGGACGATCGCAATGACAGATGCGTACTTTTTCATTTTTCTTCCTCCTCTAAAAATTCCTCCGATGGATATATAAAATCCGCCTTCTCCTTTCCCGAGGGGGAAAACGGACTTTATCCGAAGATGGCTCACTGCACCTTGTCCAGATGATGGCAGGCGCAGTAGTGTCCGCTGCCCACGCTCTTCCATTCCGGCTCCTGCTCGCCGCAGAGCTTGTCCGCATACGGGCAGCGGGTGCGGAAGCGGCAGCCCGAGGGCGGAGCCACGGGGCTGGGGATATCCCCCTGCAGGACGATGCGCTGGGAGTTCCGGCTGGTCTCCGGGTCCGCGATGGGAATGGCGGAGATCAGGCTCCGGGTATAGGGATGGCAGCTGTGGAAGGCGATCTCATTGCTGTCCCCCAGCTCCACCAGCTTGCCCAGATACATGACGCCGATCCGGCGGGAGATATGCTTCACCACGCTGAGATCATGGGCGATGAACAGGTAGGTCAGGCCGAATTCATGCTGCAGATCCTCCAGCATATTGATGACCTGGGCCTGGATGGATACGTCCAGGGCGGAGATAGGCTCGTCGCAGACGATAAACTCCGGATCCACGGCCAGGGCGCGGGCGATGCCCACCCGCTGGCGCTGACCGCCGGAAAACTCATGGGGATAGCGGTTGGCATGCTCGGAATTCAGTCCCACCCGCTCCAGCATCCGGATGATCTTGTCCCGCCGTTCCTCCCGGGAGGAGGCCAGATGGTGAACGTCGATGGCTTCCCCCACGATATCCCCCACGGTCATGCGGGGGTCCAGGCTGGCATAGGGATCCTGGAAGACGATCTGCATCTTCCGCCGATAGGGCAGCATGTTCGCGCTGACCCGCTTCCCGTATACGGGGTCTCCCCGGCTGTCCAGCTCGGGGTCCCCGTTCTCATCCCGCAGGGGCACGTCGCCGGAATCGAAGATGGTCTCGCCGTCGTAGATGATCCGCCCCGCGGTGGGCTCATAGAGCCGGAGCAGGGTCCGGCCGGTGGTGGTTTTGCCGCAGCCGGATTCGCCCACCAGGCCCAGGGTCTCCCCCTTGCGGATATAGAAGGAGACGTCGTCCACGGCCTTCACATAGGACTTCTTGAACAGTCCGCTTCCGGAGACGGGAAAATACTGCTTCAGGTTCTGGATCTCCACCAGCTTTTCCGCTTCTCCCATTAGCCCATCTCCTTCCCGCCGCCCAGGAATTCAGCCTTGCTGTGCATCCAGCAGGCGGCATAATGGATATCGCTGAAATACGCGTAAGGAGGCATCTCCCGGAGGCAGATCTTCATGCACTGGGGACAGCGGGGGGCGAAGGGGCAGCCCGCCGGAGGATTCAGCATATCCACCGGGGTGCCCTCGATGGCCACCAGGCGCTTGGATTCCTTATCCCGGATATTGGGCACGCTGCGCAGCAGGCCCTTGGTGTACTCATGCCGGGGACGGTAGAAGATATCGTCCGTGGATCCGCACTCCACCACCTTCCCCGCATACATCACCGCGATGCGGTCGCACATGGAGGATACGATGCCCAGGTCATGGGTGATGAGGATCACCGCCATGCCCAGCTTGTTCTTCAGCTCCATAATGAGCTCCAGGATCTGGGCCTGGATGGTCACGTCCAGGGCGGTGGTGGGTTCGTCCGCAATGAGCAGCTTGGGCTCGCAGGCCAGGGCCATGGCGATCATCACCCGCTGGCGCATGCCGCCGGAATGCTCATGGGGATACTGCTTCATGCGCTTCTCCGGCTCATTGATGCCCACCAGCCGCAGCAGCTCGACAGCCCGTTCCCGGGCCTCCGCTTTGCTCTTATCCGTGTGCAGCAGGATGGCCTCCATGATCTGATCCCCGATGGTATACACGGGGTTCAGGGAGGTCATGGGATCCTGGAAGATCATGGAGACTTCCTTGCCCCGGATCTTCCGCATCTCCTTTTCCGTGAGCTGCTCGATATGGTGGCCGTTGAACTCGACGGTGCCCCCGACGATCTTTCCGGGGGCGGGGGTGATGCCCATGATGCTGTAGGAGGTGACGCTCTTGCCGGAGCCGGATTCCCCCACGATCCCCAGAACCTCCCCCTCGTCCAGGTACATAGAGACGTCGTTCAGGGCCTTCACTTCCCCCGCGGGGGTGAAGAAGCTCAGCCGTTCATTCCTGATCTCGACCAGATGCTGGCTCATCCCGCTCCCTCCTTACTTCTTCATCTTGGGGTCGAAGGCGTCCCGGAGGCCGTCCCCGAACAGGTTGAAGCTCAGTATGATGAGGCTGATGAGCACAGCCGGGGCGATCAGCAGATAGGGGTAGGTGTTCATGCCGTTGATGGCGGTGCTGGCCAGGCTCCCCAGACTGGGCAGAGGCACCGCCACGCCCAGACCCAGGAAGGAAAGGTAGCTCTCCGTAAAAATGGAGGAGGGGATCTGGAGGGTGGTGGTGACGATCAGGGTGCCGATGCAGTTGGTGAGGAGGTGCTTCCGCACGATCCGGCCGGTGCCGGCGCCCAGAGCCCGGGCCGCGGTGACGTATTCGCTCTCCCGCAGGACCAGGACCTGACTGCGCACGATGCGGGCCATGCCTACCCAGTACAGCAGGGCAAAGACGATGAAGATGCTCACCAGGTTGGGGCCTACCACGCCGATCCAGCGGAAGGCGGGCTGCTCGGACACCGCCTTCAGAGGCTCCTTCAGGGCAAAGGAGATCAGGACGATGAGCAGCACATCCGGGATGGTATAGATGATATCCACGATGCGCATCATGATGATATCCACCCAGCCGCCGAAGAAGGCGGCGATGGAGCCGTACAGAGCGCCGATGATCAGGATGATGGCGGCGGCCACCAGGCCGACGGTGAGGGAGATGCGGCTGCCCACCATGATCCGCACGGCGTAATCCCGGCCCAGCTTATCCGTTCCCAGGTAATGGGGGGTGAGCTTCTCCCCCGCCGCGATCCGCTCCTGCTCCGCCTGGGACCAGGTCATGGGGCGCAGATTCTCCGCCCCCTTCTGCTGCTGATCATAGGAATAGGGATAAAAGCTGGGCACGATGAAGGAAAAGAACATGATCACGATGATGACCACCAGGCTCACCATGGCCACCTTGTTCTTCACCAGCCGCCGCAGGCTGTCCTTCCAGAAGCTCACGGAGTCCCGCATGATGACGAGGCTCTGCTTTTCCTCCTCCGAGGCGGGCAGGAAATCCTCTGCCTTCAGCTGCAGCGACAACAGATTCTTGCTCATTCCTCCGCCCCCTTACTTCAGATTGATCCTGGGGTCGATGATCTTGTAGACGATATCCACCAGGAAATTGATCAGGACCATCAGGGTGGCGAGGAAGATGGTGGTGCCCATGATCATCATATAGTCCCGGTTGGTGATGGAGCTGACGAACTCGCCCCCCAGGCCGGGAATGGTAAAGACCTTTTCAATGATGAAGGAGCCCGTGAGGGTATAGGCCATCATGGGACCCACATAGGTGACGATGGGAAGGATGGCGTTGCGCAGAGCATGCTTGAAGAGGCTGACGAGCTCCGAAACGCCCTTGGCCTTGGCGGTGCGCATGTAATCCTGCCCCAGCACATCCAGCATGGAGGAACGCATGAGCCGCACGATGTAGGCGGTGGGGTAGAAGGCCAGGGCAAAGACGGGCATGACGTAGTTCTTCCAGGTGGTCAGCCCCACGGTGGGGAACCAGTTCAGCTTCACCCCGAAGAAATACATGGAAAGGGAGCAGACCACGAAGCTGGGCACCGCGATGCCGATGGTGGCGATGACGATGATGGCGCTGTCCGATACCTTGCCCCGGTTCAGGGCGGCGATGCAGCCCACGGGGACGCCCACAATGAGGGCCACCAGCACCGAGATGCCGCCGATCCTGGCGGAGACGGGGAACTTGGTCATGATGATATCGATGACCTCCCGGCCCCGCTGCTTCAGGGAGGGGCCGAAGTCCCCATGGAGGATGTTTTTCATGTAGGTGAGGTACTGCCTGAACAGAGGCTGATCCAAGCCGAACTTGGCCTCCAGGGCCGCCTTGGCCTGGGGACTGATGGACTTCTCCGCCTCATAGGGCCCGCCGGGCACCGCGTTCATGAGGAAGAAGGTCAGTGTGGCCACGAGAAAGATGGTCAGGACTGCCATAAGCAGCCGCTTGATGATGTACCTTGTCACGCCGATGACTCCGTTTCTGCAAGCATGATGAACGCCGCTCCCAGGAAAAGATCGCTCCCCCAAAGGCACAGCGTCGGTCCGCGTTGTCTAAATGGGTGAATCGCTGATTGAATGAATATTTGAATGAATATATGCAATCTTAGCCTCTTTTCCCGGTCCTGTCAAGCTTTCCCCGCCTTTTGCCCCCCGGAAGCAGGGCAAAGATAAGCCGGCGGCTCTCGCCGCCGGCCAGGATCCGCTGCGTCTCTCCTGTTGTGGCAGTACTGAATCCATTCTGGCAGAACATCTTCGGGGAGGATGTGTCCCGGCAGCTTCAGAGACGGTGTTCGAAAGCTGTCTGGTGCGGCAGTTCACAGTCTTTTCCCCTCAAACCTTGAATAATACCTGGCGGAATCTGTTTTTTCGCGCCGCAGCGTAAGCGGGAATCCCCTTTTTCCATGAACACCCGCATCTGTATACCAGTTTATTAGCCATACTCAAATGAAAAACAGGAATCCCGGACAAGGTGATTCTCCTCCGCAGCCGCTATTCCTTCCGCAGCCTGCGGACCATGTTCAGAAAGCGCTGAGCTTCCCGGCTGAGCTTCGCTTTATGCCAGGCGACAACGATATACTGGGGTTCTGCGGATATCAGCTCGTCTATCTGGTAATACCGCATTCTTACATTGGAGAGTGTGTTGACCATCTTGTTGCCAATGAAGAACCCTGTCCCGCTGCTCAGCGCCTGGAGCAGAGAGAGCATATTGAACACAGGGCGAACCTGTTTCGGCGTAAACCCAAGCTTCTGACAGCCGTGCAAAGCCTTTTCCCGAACGATGTCTCCGGCTTTGTCGGATGTCAGGATATACAGCGGTTCTTCCTGCAGAAGCTCCGGGCGGATCGTGTCATAGGCAGCCTGGGCGCTGTTTTCCGCAACGACCAAATACAAGCCGATCGGCGCTACCCGCTCGTATTCCACTTCGCCCATCGCCGCTACCACAACCTCCTGGCAGATGGCTACATCAGACGTGGCAAACATCAGAGCTTCCTGGACCTGCGGCCATTCGCAGATCGTTTCCTGCACATCCACAGCCGGGTACTTGCGTCGATATGCGCTGACCAGATCCTTTAAGGGATCGTAATCCGTATTGAATTGATACGTGCTGGTGCACACGAGACGCAAAGTCAGATTCTGATTGGATATCTCACGAGCTTTGTCGATGGCGATTTCGATAGCCGCCATGGGTTTGCTGATGGAATCATACAGATATTTGCCTTCCGGAGTCAGGGTAACCCCCCGATTATCCCGATAAAACAGCTGAATGCCCAGACTGTTTTCCAGACGGCGAAGCGTTTTACTTAACGCAGACTGAGAAATGTATAGGTTTTTGGCTGCTTCTGTCATATTCCTCTGCTCCGCAACGATGCGGAAGACTTCCAGCTGCTGGAATGTGATGTTTGCCATATTGAGCATTCTCATTCCCTCCTCACCAAAACCTGCCGACTATGTTTCCAATGAAAGTATACCAAATAACGCGCCGGAAATGAAGAGGGATATGCGCAGATGCTTCATGGAACAAAGGTGCAAGCCCAGACAAAACATGCCTGCAGGCAACAGAAAACCACCGTCGCTTCTGATCCAGGAACAAAGCGTTCCGAATGATCACAGCGGGCTTTCCTTTCGGCGGGAAAACCGGAATCGACAGATATCCCGCGTTCAGTCTCCTCTCCGGCATCGCCTCATAATATATTAAGAATAATTTGCTCTTATTTTTCAGTTTAATTGATTTATTCGCTGCCATTTCCTGTACGAGAATGACATTTTCGGCTCTGAAATTCCATTATTGCAAGGCCAGAAAGCGATTCTCCGGGGGTTGAAGAATTGACTTTGCCCAGAGTCATGTCTAAACTAAAATTGAACGAATTGTTAAGATGCTGTTTTCACTAGCCCTAGAGCAAGAGCTTCGGAAAACTGCAGCGGAAAGGAGAATACAATGAACAAACGAACACGAATGGCAGCTTCGGTTCTGATCCTCTGCTTGCTTGTCAGCTTGATGTACGGCTGCAGCGGAACTCCGAGCAGTTCAATTACCTCTTCCCCAGCTCCTGAGGTCACCTCCCCTGCCGCCAGCGCAACGGTGAAACCCACAGCCGAAGCCACGACAGCCCCCGCGGTCACCCCCGGGAAGGAGGATACGCCGCCGCCGACGGAGGAGCCTTCCCCTTACAATTTTGCCAAGGGGAAGTTTACGGTGAACAGCGATGGATTGCCCACCTCCCAATATGAGTATACCATGCCCCTCAGCACGACGGACGAAGTCTTCTCCTGGTGGACGACCTGCTGGGTCGCCCAGTACATCCCGGAAGAAGGCTACGGCAGCATGAATTTCCGCGCAGATATGATGAAGCTGACCGGCGTTAATCTGGAATGGGATATCTGCCCAGCCTCGACCCGTTCCCAGAACTTCGCTGTATTGTTGGCCTCCGACGACCTGAGGGACATCAGCGCCAGCGCCTGGTCATTCTTCACGGGAACCGTGGAGGAGGGCCTGGAAGACCACTTCGCCAATCTTTATGATTACAGAGACTATATCCCCAACTACCTGTACCAGGTCTACGCCAAAAACGACGTGGACGTGACCTCCAGGATTCTCTATGACGACGAAACCATCATTGCGTTCTATTGCATCTATGCCGATCCGCTCCTGGTCGGCGGACTATTCACCCGGGAGGACTGGCTGCAAAAGCTCGGCATGACCGCCAAGGATATCGTCACCTACGAGGATACGGAGAACATGCTCATGGCTCTGAAGGTCGCGGGTTACTGCAACGGCGCAGGCGCTCTGCTGTTCTATAGCACATTGGAGCAGCAGCTTGGCTGCTTCTTCGCCGGTTTCGACACCTCTTTATATGTCTCTTCCCGCGATCTGCCGCTGTGCCGCGTTGTGGACGGCCAGGTACAGTTCACTCTTACCAATCAGGATGATTACGACGCGCTGAAGCTGGTGCGGGATTGGAGCGAAAAGGGACTCATCTATCCCACCCTGTTGGATCCCAACGACCAGAACGACAAGGTGACCAAGTACACCACCGGCGAGGTGGGTCTTTTCCATATGCAGCCCGGCGAAATCAAGGATTACGAGACAAACTCCACCGATCCTGATTGTAAGATCCGGGCGGTGACCCGCCCGGTGAAAAACAAGGGTGATATCCTGAAGTACGGGCAGAAGCCAAACCAGTTCCAGGCCGGTTCTTCCGTTATCAGCAAATCCTGCTCCAATATCCCCCTGGTCTGTACCTTCTGCGACTGGTGGTACAGCGATTCCGGCTCCTTCTATTTTAACTTCGGCAAAGAGGGCGAAGTCTGGGAATACAACGCGGACGGTGAGATCCAGCTGACGGATTTTTTGGTGAACAACCCAATGGGCATGTCCTGGGCGCTCTCTTTCTATGCCGGAAATGGGCTCACTGACCATGGTCTGCAGATCTTCACCCGCAAATATTTGTTCCCTGGGGGTGAAGAGATCCGCAATTCCCACTATGTGTGGCTGATTGACGGATATAAGGGTGAGTATGATTTCCCGGGCAGCGTAACCTACACGCCGGAAGAGGATGAGGAGCTGTCCAGGATCAGCGGAGATCTGGTCACCTATATCGCGGAAACCTTCATGTCCTTCTACGACGGTTCCAAACCGCTCGCTGAATGGAACAACTATCTGGACGCCGTAAGCAGCATGGGCCTTGACCGCTGTCGGGAAATCCGTCAGGCAGCCTACGAGCGGTTCATGGTACGCTTCCAGTAAAGCCTCCCTGCGTGAACGCACAAAACAAGCGCAGAAACCCGCAATAATCCCGGACCGCCGACACACCGGTCATCCCGCCGTGTCGGCGGTCTCTTCTCCTGAACGTCAGAAACGGGCTGCCACACAATCGCAGCAGCCCGTTTCTTTTTTGTCAGGATCTTCAGAAGATCAGTGTTTGTATATCGTGTCACGAAGCTCCAGATAAGTATCCCGGATCAGCTGTGCCCGGTGGGAAGCTTTATCCTTGCCGACGCTGGGGGAGGCATAGCCGCCCAGGAAGCAGTAGCCGCCGCCTTCCGCCAGGGTCCTGATGGTATACCGCAGAGATTCCACGATCTCCTCATCCGTGCAGTCCGGTTCCTGAAGACGGCCTTTCGCCTCCCAACCGCCGGCCAGGACCAGGCTGTTGCCATACTTTTTCTTGATGCCGAAAACATCGTTGCAGGTCTGGCAGGGCTCCCAAAGGGTAGTGCCGACGGACCGCATCATATCGATATAGCATTCGCATTTGCCGCAGTTATGGAAGGTGATGGGCAACCCTCGCTCCACGCCGAAGGCAGCCTGACGCCGATACTGGGGAACAAAAATATCCTCGTAGGATTCCGGAGACATAAACGGCGCGCCCCATCCAGCGGTGTCGTCCTTCAGGGAAATCACATCCGGTTGGTAATAGTCGATGATATGGGCGCATACGTCGCAGTAGAAATCGCACAGATATTCCATCAGCGCCTTGCACTCCTCCGGCTCCTCGTAGATGGCGCACAGACCCTCCGTAAAGCCCATGAATGCCATGAGATTTTGAAAATAGCCGAAGTGGAGATCCAGAGAAAGGGCGGTCTGGCTCCGGTCGATCCGGGAACGCTCGATATCCTCCCTGCAAAGGCGCTCCCAGTCGAAATGGGAAATATCCGGCGCCTTGATCACATCCCGCCACTGCCGGATATCCTTTAGGATAAAATCCGACGTCTTCGGCATGGTCGCTCCGAAAACCGCATCTGAATACACATACTCCACGCCGAAAGGATCAATGCCGCCCACGTAGTTTTTCCGATGCTTCTGGAGGAATTCCGGCGAGACCAGGATACAAGGGGGCGCAGGCTGGCCCTCCGGAGGGGCCACGATGCTGTAGGCCGGGATCCATTCAGGGCATTCCCCCCGCAGGGTCATCAAAAAGTTTTCTTTCTCCGTCAACATGACATTCTCCACCTTCTCTCATCTCCCCCGGCGCCGACAGCGCCGTCCGTATGGTCTGATCCAATGGTGAAACCTTTCTGTAATGATCATGATAGCACAGCGTCTGTCCTCTGTCCACGGAACATGCCGGTTTCACCATTCCGATTCGGCATGGAGCGCGGATAATTGCCATAATGAATACGAGACCGTTTTTCTTGTTCGCCGCCTGCTCAGGGCTTATAATGAAGACCAAAGGGAACAAATCTGAAGATCGGCAGACTGCGTTTCCCAGAGATACCGAAAGGATGGTGAACATGATACAGATTTCAGAGAGCGCCAGGATGCTGCCCGTAAGAAGGACCTGTGATGTTTTGGTGGCAGGCGGAGGTATCGCCGGGATTGCCGCAGCCCTGGCAGCAGCCAGAGGCGGAAAAAAGGTCTTGCTTCTGGAACGGGAGTTTGCCCTTGGAGGCATGGCTACTCTCGGACTGGTGACCATCTACCTCCCCCTCTGCGACGGAGCGGGACACCAGCTGGTATACGGGATTGGAGAGGAGCTGCTGAAGCTCTCAATCGCCCACGGAGCGGAGGCCAACTACCCCTCGGCTTGGCTGGACGGCAACGATCCGGACGCCAGAGCGAAGCAAAGATACCTGACCCAGTTCAACCCCCATCTGTTTGCCATGCGGGCAGAACAGCTCCTGCTGAACGCCGGCGTTGAACTGCTCTTCGGGACAATTGCCTGTTCCGTGCGGATGGAGGAAGGCTGTATCACCCACGTGGTTGTGGAGAACAAATCCGGACGAAGCGCAATCCAGGTCGGCTCCGTCATTGACGCCACCGGAGACGCGGATATCTGCGCTCTGGCCGGAGCCCCCACTGCGCTCCATGAGGGCGGGAACGGGCTGGCAGGCTGGTACTATTACCAGAAGGGCAGCCAAGTGAGGCTGAAGATGTTCGGGCTGGCGGATGTGGTGCCGCCCAAGGCGCAGGATAAGCCGCTAAGGCCGGATCCCAATACCAATTACCAGGCGGCAATGGTCGGCAGCCTGAGCCGGGCTTTCCGTTTTTCCGGCGTGGACGGGGCGGAATTGAGTGACAGTGTGGTTCGGGTACATCAAAAAATGTATGAGGACATCATGCAGAATCACGCGGAGGATGAAACCTATCTGCCGGTAACCATGTCCACCATCCCGCTTGTTCGTATGTCCCGGCGTCTTTGCGGCGCATACACCCTGGATGACAGCGAGGAGCGCGTCTCCTTCCCGGACAGCATCGGCATGACCGGAGACTGGCGCAAACGCGGCCCCGCTTATGAGCTCCCCTATCGGACCCTGTTCTGTCCAGAGATCCCCAATCTGCTTGCCGCCGGGCGGGATATCTCTGTCACAGACCGCATGTGGGATATCACCCGGGTCATCCCGGGCTGTGCTGTGACCGGCGAAGCGGCCGGAACGGCGGCTGCTCTGGGGACCGATTTTCCCGCATTAAACGTAGGCTTTCTGCAGCAGACGCTGAAGAAAAACGGCGTGCGCCTGCATCTGGACGAGGTACTCCCGGAGAGGTAAGCCGCAAAGAGCCCGAAAAGCAAAACCGAGGAGGCTGATCAAGGTCTCCTCGGTTGTATTGTGAAACGGGCCATTATGCCATGGACCTTCGCTGACAGGGAATAGCGGACTGACACTTTCCGCATCCATACCTGGGGGAGTGATCGACGGAGACCTTTCTCACATATGTGCCGCATTTTCCCTTGTCCTTGCTGCAATCCGTACGGATGGCTTTTGCCGGGCATCGGGTTATGCAGGCGCCGCACCTGCTGCAGTACCCGAGATAATCCTGATAATCCTTCTTATCCGGTTCACAGGGCCAGTCCGTCACTACGCTGATCAGCCTGCCCGCGCTTCCTGCACGGGTAATCAGGCAGGTGCTCAGGCCGAAAGTCCCCAGTCCCGCAACATATCCCACATGTCTTTCCGACCAGTTTGACGTCAACGTATGTTTATCTTCCGCGTCTTTTTCCGCGATCGTGATCAATTGGAATCTGCTGTCCGCCTGAGGGACGACCGCCTGCCACCCTTCGTTCCGAAGCGCCTCCGCCACAGCGAGGCCAGTGGCCAACAGGTGATTCTGCCCGTCCACCCGGGTGAACATCCATTCCATGGATGGGAGCAGCGGATCCTCCAAATTGGATTCCAGGACCCGGTCAGAATAGGGCAGGAAAATAGAGATCACGCTTTTGGCTTCAGGAAGAAAATCCGTCGGAAGAAGATGATAGGATCCTACCACATCTTCCCTCTGCAGCTCCAGAAAGCCCGGATCATCGGCTGCTCCGACGGAAAAAATGGGATCTCCGAAGAAGCGCAGACCGATATACTTGTCCTCTTTATCCTTGTTATAGATCATCGGATCGAAATCCGCTTTTCCGAAATAGTTATTCTTGCGGAATCCGTTGGAATCCTCCTGCCGGAGCTGTCTTTGGGCCTCCTCTTCCGTGATCCGCGGCTGCAGATAATTGGTGGGGGATTCCTGCGATAATGCGCTGATGATTCTCTGCAGGTCTTTCCGGTTCAAAATTCTTCTCTCCTTTCCACATAATATGCCGGAACTGTCCGTTCTTTCATCCGGAGTAGTCTTGTCCGGCAGCATGGGGCAATCTGCAGGAGTATCCATGGATCCAATCGCGACTCCGCCGAAAGGCCGCATACGAGGCGGGAAGGGGCTCCCCCTTCCCGCCAAACCTGCCGGTATCAGTCCTTCTTTGTGACTTCAATATAGCCCTCATCTGCATTGACCAGAACCATATCTCCGGTCTCGATCACCGTCATGGGATCGATCTCGAAATTCGTCATGCTGGGCACGTGGGACTGAAGCGTACACAATACGTTCAATGCGCTGAACTGGGTATGAATGAATGCCGCAGGTTTTGCGCCAAGCCCGTATGCCATAAATCCGCCTGAGCCTCGGGGAGAGGGGAAAACCAGGACCTTTCCCGTATAGGGAACCTTGAACAGGGGATGGCCTCGCTCCACGGTATAACCGCCCCGGGAATTGACATTTGTAAAGCCTTGCATCGGCGCTGGGGAAACCAACGCTTCAGCTTCCACGACGCCGGGCCACATGACCTGACCCTTGATGCGGATCTTTCTCATGCCTTACCTCCATTCTCCGTGCCAGAATCCGGTGAGCGCTGCGTCAATGCACTCCTCCGTAGTTCCGTAGCATACCTGCAGCTGCTTGTCCTCATCTGGATAGCAGCCTGTCACATAATTCGCCTGCTTTGCGGTATCCACTGCGATGCATTCGACTCCCTCCGGCACGCCGCCCATGGCTGCCAGACAGGCGCCGGACATCAGCGTGGCTCCCGCATCGGCAAAGATTTTCACATAGCCCTGCTCCAACGCGGCGGTATACAGCCAGGGCGCTGTCATGATCCACATGGGGATCACGCACTTTTTCCCCTCCAGCTTCCGTGCCAGCTTCATCAGGTCCACCATGTTCAGGTGAGGACAGCCCAGATAGACCAGGTCAACTTTGTCGGTTTTGTGGGCATTCAGGTAATCGTAGGCTCTCTTCAGTTCCGTTTCACCCACCAGCGTTTCCCAGGCAGGTTTCTTCCCGCCGAAGGCATACTCCAGCGTCGGCGCCTCGGGCGTGGAACCGGGAATATGGTACATGGGAACACCGCCGCCGGTGTGGATAGCGGAGTTCAGCTTCTGGTACTGCGTCGTGGTGGGTCTCGCCGTGCCCGTCAGCACAGGGATCTCACACTGTACCGCAGCTCCTACCGCATAGCCGAAAACATCCCATTCCATATCCGTATGGATAAGGCGGTCTGTTTTCACCAGCACGGTTCCCCAGCGGTTCTCCGTAATATGCATACCATAATAAGGAGCTTTCCCCAGGTAGCAGGTGGCAAAGGACCCGTCGAAATTCGTTCGTGCACCCAGGACCGCGTTGCAGTAAGGGATCTGACTGCTCTCAAACCAGCTGCAGTGCTGCCCGATGCTGGGCCAATAGGTCATGGTCAGGTAATTTGCGCAGGAACAGGAGGTCATGAGGCCCATTTTCTTCAGCGCCTTGAATTCCCGCTCATGAAGCGCGCGCTTGTGGTACTCCGGATCATCGTGTCTGCTTTCCTTGCGGCCATAAGCGCAGATATTGCAGCTCTCCCAGCCGTGCAAGGCCGTGAACTCCGGCGCCGGGGCTTTGTTGGCATAGGAGGGGATGGCAAACGTCTCTCCGGCGGCGGCAATCTCCTCCAAATCCTCTACCGTGATGCCATAATAACTGGAAAGGCTGAGACCTGGGCTATGGAAATCGCCGGTGCCATCCAGATCCACAAGACACTCGGCTCCGGAGATCCGGCAAGCCTCCAGCAAATACTCCATGCATACCCGGGCAACCTTTCCCCGTTCTCCCTGAAGGATGCGCTTTTCATCGTCTGTCAGTCTGACCTCAATCATGAAAATCCTCCTTTGCTCTCGAGTGTTCCAATCATATCTCTTGGCATTCAGATTTAATTTTATTTTGCGCGCATGAAAGAGGATTGTCAAATGCCTTTAACGCCTCTGGTATGACGTTCACAGCATGGCAAAGCCGCATTGGGAAACCCTCGAAAAATGCAGAGGACGCCATATCAAGACCGAGCTGCTTTTCTTGCGTTCTTTGCCCTGCGAAGCAAATACCGGAGAAGGCGGCCCGTTTCCATGATCAGGAAACGAAGCCGTCTCTCCGGTCTATTCGGGCTAAAGCAGCGTTTTACAGTCTTTCCTTCCCCTCGATATCCAGGAAGTATTTATAGGTGTCCACGGTGAGCTCGCCGCAGGCGGCCTCGTCGCAGGCGATGATGGCGCCGTTATGCAGCTGCAGGGCGGAGCAGGTCCATTTGTGGCTCACGCCGCCCTCAACGGTGGCGGCCAGCGCCCGGGCCTTATTATGCCCGTTGATGAGGATCAGCACCTCTTTGGAATCCGTCACGGTCCCCACCCCCACGGACAGGGCCTGGGCGGGCACCTTCTCCGGGTCGCCGCCGAAGAAGCGGGAATTGACGATGCGGGTATCCGTGGTGAGGTTCCGCACGCCGGTGCGGGAGGCCAGGCTGGTATAGGGCTCATTGAAGGCGATATGCCCGTCCACGCCGATGCCGCCCATGAACAGGTCGATGCCGCCATAGGAGGCGATCTTTTCCTCGTACCGCCGGCACTCCCCCTCCGGATCTTCGGTCATGCCGTTGAGGATATTGATATTCTCCGGCTTCATGTCCGTCAGATGATCGAAGAAGTTCTCATGCATGAAGTACCAGTAGGACTGGTCGTGCTCATGGGGCAGACCCAGGTACTCATCCATATTGAAGGTGACCACGTTGGCAAAGGACAGCTCCCCCGCCCGGTTCATCCGGGCCAGCTCCTTGTACACCCCGATGGGGCTGGAGCCGGTGGGCAGACCCAGGACGAAGGGACGCCCCTTCTCCGGTCCGGCATTGTGGGCATTGATCTTCCCGGCGATATATCGAGCGGCCCAGAGGCTCATTTTTTCGTAGTTTTCCTGAATGACCACGCGCATGGCTGACATCCCCTTTGATTTCAAGATGGACACAGTTTACCCCATGAAACGGACATTCGTCAACGGGTCCTTTGCCGTTTCCTGTCTTCGGACGGCCTTCCTGCCCGCCGGTCTTGCTCCGCGGCCGGCACGAGGATATAATGGCAGAAAACCGGCGGGCCGTCCGCACGGCCCGGGACAGGGAGGAAAACATGCTGGTATTTCACGTCACGTTCAAATGCAGACCGGGAACGCGGGAAGCCTTTCTGGAAAAGCTCACGGAAGAGGGGATCGTCGCCGCCTGCCGCGGCGAAGAAGGGAATCTCGGGTACGATTATTTCTTCTCTGCGGAAAATGGCTGCGATCTGCTCCTGATCGAAAAATGGAGGGATTTCGACGCCCTGGCCGGGCATGCCCGGCAGCCGCACATGGCCAGGATGGACGAGATCAAGGCGGAATACGTCGCCGATATGACCCTGGAAAAGCTGGAGGGCTGACGGCGGCTGTCGGCAAAGAACGGGCCGGCCCGTCTGCGGACGGATCGGCCCCGTATCTCTTTTATGCTGTTATTCCTGCGCCGGCTCCGGCCAGCGGCAGACGGAATCCCGGTCCCGGTAGAACCGGCAGACCTCGCAGTATTCCGGCTCCTCGATCAGGGAGCTGCTGCAGCGCCGGAAGCGGGCGCAGAACCCCTCCGGCTCGACCTGGGGACAGTCTCTCTTTTCCATGCTTTTCCCTCTTTCTGCCGCTTCGGGCGTCCGCTTACAGGAAGGGATCCGGGTCGTCCCCGAAGTCGTCAAAATCGCCGTAGCTGTCGGAGTCCCGCACGAAGCGGGGGCCCTCCCGGCCTTCTCCGGCGGGAACGAAGCCGCATTTCTCCAGAACGCGGCGGGACGCCGCGTTATCCGCCTCCGTCTCCGCGGCCACCGAGGTCACGCCGGGCTGGTCGAAGGCCCAGGCCAGAATGGTCTCCACCGCCTCCGTGGCATAGCCGAAGCCCCGGTATTCCTCCGCGATCCCGTAGCCCAGCTCCACGACCCCGTCCTCCGGGACGCCCTTGAAGGACAGATTCCCGATGCAGGCGCCGTCCTTCCGGACGATCAGCCAGAGGGCATACCAGCCCCAGTCCTCCGGATGGTCCAGGCTGCCCCGCAGCATTTCCCCATAGGCCTCCCGAAGGTGCTCGTCCGCCTCCCGGGCCAGGATGCCGTTCATCTCCTCTTCCGAGGCCGCATAGATCACCAGGCGGTCCGCTTCCAGCATCTTGCCTTCCCCCTCTCCTCGTCCCATTCAGGATTTCCCGCTTATTGTAGCATCATTTTCCCCCAAGGGCCAGAGGGAGAATGGAATTCCCGGCGTTTTTTCCGGAATTCGGCAGACAAAAAACGGGAACCGCGGACGAAGCGCGGTTACGGGGGACAGGGAGGGGGAAGAAACGGATATCCGGTTTTCCTCTTCAAGGAAATCCAACTTCGGTCTACCTCCGTTCCCAATCGTTTCCCTGCTGCCTTGTATTCTGTGCTTTCATCATTTATACTAAAGGAAATTCCAGGCTATCGACGGGAGCATTCATACAGCTGTTCCCAAATCGAAAAAAAGGTCGGCAAAACCGATCATAACGGAGGAAGGAAGCAGGATGACCAGAATCACCAGCAAGTATATTGATATTCCGGGGATGAACAACACCCGCGACCTTGGGGGGATGCGCACGAAGGACGGACGCGCGATCAAGCCGAACCTGCTCTACCGGAGCTCGAAGCTCGGCAAGCTGGAGGATAAGGACTGGTTCACCCGGAACGTATCCCTGGTGGTGGATATGCGGTCTTCCCGGGAGATCGTCGAGAGCCCGGATCCCCAGATCCCGGGGGTGGATTATCTGCATCTGCCGATCTTCGAGATGCTGGCCGCAGGCGTCTCCCGGGACAAGGAGTCCGACAGGCGGATGACCGTGCCGAACATAGAGACGGCGATAAAAAGCATGTCTTCGGTATACGCCCGTTTTGTGAACGACGAGTTCTGCCTCTATCAGTACCGTCGGTTCATCCGGCTGTTTTTTGCGCCCCGGGAGAAGGGGATCCTCTGGCACTGCTCCGCCGGCAAGGACAGGACCGGCACCGGCGCGCTCTTCCTCCTGGAGCTGCTGGGCGTGGACCGGGAGGACATCATTGCCGACTACCTGATGACCAACGAATACCTGAAGGACGAGATCCGGGAGTTTGTGGATAAGGCGGCGGAACGCAGCGGCGGCATGGACGAGGAAGCCAGAAAGGGCATGTTCGTCCTGATGGGCGCCCACGAGAGATATCCCCTTACCGTCTACGAAGAAGCGGAAGCAAAGTATGGCAGCTTCGACGCCTTTCTCCGGGAAGGGCTGGGCGTCAGCGACGCGGAGCGGGAGGAGCTCCGGCGGCGGTATCTGGAGTAAGGGGATACACGCCCGGAATCACCGGGGAGCCAATCCGCGCATACAGGAGAATCAGCGGGAAAAAGTCAGGAGTCAGCGGGGACCGTCCCCCGCTGACTCCGTTTATGTCCAGCATCTTTTGCAGCATAGCTCCGCCGCCGTGACGCAGAGGTATATCGGCATTGAGCCGCAGAGGATTGTAAATAGGGACGTTTCTGATCGACATTGACTCCCCTGTATTGTGTCAATTAGAACCGTCCCTATTGACACACAAATCCGGCCAATTAATAGTCAAATATACATTGACATTCCACCTGATATTGTGGTATTAATAATGTTGTAATTTTTAGAAGGAGCGTTACACCTCATGGCATTTATTCGTCGTCGCAGATAAGCGCAGTTCATCCCAAATTCAGTATGGGGTAACTGCGCCTTTTTGCGTCAATCGAATTGCAAGAGGTGTATTTTTATGCGCAAAAACAGCCAGAATATACCATATTCTGTGTCTCAGAATTATTTGACCAGCAAGAAAACCATAAAACGCTTGATTAGAATTGCAAAGCTTGACAGCTCCGACACTGTTTTGGAAATCGGGGCAGGAAAGGGACACATCACCCGGGTCCTTGCGGAGACTTGCAGACAAGTCATCAGCTATGAAGTTGATCCAAGGCTTTACGTAAGCTTAAAGCGAAATAACCTTGAAAATGTTACGCTAATCGGTGGCGATTTTTTACAAGCTCGCTTGCCCAGTGGGCCGTATCGAGTTTTTGCAAACATACCCTTTTCCAGAACTACAGAGATTATAAAGAAGTTGACCTGCGGTGATTCCCTGCCGAAAGACTGTTGGCTGATTGTAGAGAAAGGCGCAGCAAAGAGATTTTGTGGCAAGCCGCATGAAAGTTTGCAGTCTTTGTTGATAAAGCCGTTCTTTGAAACCGAAATATGCTATTATTTCCAGAGAGAGGACTTCCATCCGGCTCCTCGGGTTGACGTTGTAATGCTTCACCTCTTACGAAAAGAAAAACCCGATATTGCATTACAACAACGGAAGGCCTATGAGTTCTTTCTCAGATCCTGTCTTCAACATTATTTTGGTAGTCGCAGGACATTATTGTCATTACGCCAAGCGAACATGGCCCTTAGAAATGCAGGTTTACCCGGAATACATGGGCAATCGAAAACCATGCTATATGTGCAGTGGCTCTGCCTGTTTCGATGGTGGACATATGGACATGGACAATAACGCTGAATCATGCTACTATTTTCTACAAAAGATAATACGATTACGAAAAAGAGTGTTCCTGCTTTAGCTCTTCTCATATATTTACGACCTTCCTGTCACTTTCAAAACTTGTTAGAATAATGACACACTTACGCCAAGCAAACAACCGAGCTTCTGATTTATATGGCTTCTATTGTAAGTGCATTTTCAAGAGAAACCCCTAAAGGTTTTCCATCCTAGAAAAGGATGTTCGGAAAACCTTTGGGGGCTACTTCGTTGTGTGCTGGCTTCTGGAAGTCGTAAAAAAGGACGGGAACTGCGGTAGCGTCCCTATGTCAATGGGGACGGTTCTGATCGACACATTGACTCCCCTGTATTGTGTCTATTAGAACCGTCCCCATTGACACATATCGGAAATTGTGTGATCCGCAACCATTATTCTTCTTCAGTCTTAAGTCTTCAGTATTCAATTAGAAAATCCTGTCACTGATTAATGAATAATGAAAACTTAAAGCTTAAGAATGAAAAATACAAAGCGAAAATCCCGCCGATTATCGTCGACAGGATTTTCGCTTTGCAGTAATCGGTTAAAACTCCTACTTTTCGGGGAAAGTGCATTTTTACGCACATATTCCCAATTATTTCTTGCATACGTACAACCATTCTCCGAAATTCAGATAAATGGCGCTTTCGTCAGCAGTATCAACGTCAAAACCGAACTCCTCAAATGAAACCTCCCCGGGGATGTCCGCAGCGGACGGCAGTTTCGCCAGATAATGCATATAACGCACGGACGGGTCATGTTCTGCCGAGCTGGTCCCGATATAGCTCCAGGTAAACCCATAGCTCTGCTCGTCGTCGGTGAGAGCTCCGGACAGATCGTTGTTCAGTCTCAGAACAAGCGAAAGCTCGTCATCCTGCTTGATCAGGCCTTTTTCCGAATTGTATCCAAAGACCCCCGACCAGTCGCCGACTACCTTTGATTCTTCCGCATTTGCAGTCGGCACAGGCTTAGTCTGCGGCTGCGTCACAGTCGCTGCAGGCTCCTCCTGGGCGGTACGGATAATGACTCCGCAGCCGGCAAAGGCAGCAGAAACAAACAGGAGTAAAGCCGCAAAGGCAGGAGCCCATTTTCGTTTTGTCCTGTACGCGACACCGATCCCCTTCATCAGCCTTCTCCCCCTATCGGAAGAAATATGTCCTCAGGTCTGGTTCTTCTCATTTTTGATCCACCAACCGTTCCCGTTACGATAACCGTGTTTCTCCATGTACGACTCGATTTGCGCATAGCGGCCTTTCGCGTCCGGGAGTACTCCCTTTCCCTTCAGTCGGGTCAAGCACTCCTGCACCAGTTCCTCCTCCAGCTCATCCCAATCATAGAAGATGACCTCCAACCATGGATCGTCTGACTCGGAGCTCTCCGCCATCAGACAGGCTGTTCGATTGCAAACCTGGGCCAATAACTCAGCAAGGCTTTCATCATTCTGATTCTCGCTGAACCACTCCCGGACGTCATCCGGTCGAATGGACGGGAATTTGTATGTATTCAGCCTGTCCCACATCTCTTCTTTTGTCATGATACTTATGCTGCCGTTTTTCCCGTTCTGCAGCAACGGATAAAATGATTGTGATGACAAAAGCCGCTTGCGTCTGCAAGCGGCTTTTGTCATGGTGGAGACTAATGGGCTCGAACCATCGACCTCATGCGTGTGAAGCATGCGCTCTAACCAGCTGAGCTAAGCCTCCGAATGTGGTGACCCGTACGGGACTCGAACCCATGTTACCGCCGTGAAAGGGCGGTGTCTTAACCACTTGACCAACGGGCCATTTATCTGGGCTCGCGCCCCGCGCCGGGGACCTGCCCCGGCGCGAAGCAGCCTGGTAGCGGCGACTGGATTTGAACCGGTGACACTTCGGGTATGAACCGAATGCTCTAGCCAACTGAGCTACGCCGCCGAGTCAGCAACGTGAATTATATCCGATGGGAAACCGCTTGTCAAGCCCAAACTCGGGAAATCGGCGCTTTTTTTCAGTCCTCCCCGTACACGGGCGGAAGGCGGAGCTTATGGGCCGCGGCGGCATGGCGGCGGGCAATGATGGCCTCCGCCTCCGGCCGCACCGGCTGACCGGCCATGACCCGGCTGATCTCCTCATAGGTGACGCCCATTTCCTTCTCGTCCGTCTGCCCCTCGAAGAGGCCGGCGGAGGGGGCCTTGGTGAGGATGGCCTCCGGCGCGCCCAGGTACCGGAGGAATTCATACACCTCCGCCACGGTCAGATCCCCGATGGGGTTGAAGTCGCAGGCTCCGTCCCCCCACTTGGTAAAGTACCCCACATAGCGCTCGCACAGGTTCCCCGTGCCCGCCACCAGGCGGTTCTCCGCCGCCGCCACGGCGTACAGGGCCGCCATGCGCAGCCGGGGGTTCAGGTTGGTGGAGGCGGCGGCATTCAGCTCCGTCACCGGCTCCAGGAGCTGCACGAAGAGCCGTTTCAGCTCCGTCAGGTCCAGCTTCCGGCAGGGGATGCCGAATTTCTCCGCCACCTCCAGGCCGTCCGCCATATCCTCCTCATAATTCCGCCGGCTCTCGCAGGGCATGGCGATGCCCACCGTATTCTCGCAGGCCATACGGCACAGGATGCCCACCAGGGCGGAATCCTTTCCCCCGCTGTTGCCGTAGACGATGCCCGACGCCCCGGAAGCGGCCAGCCTCTCCCGGATAAAGGCGATCCGGGCTTCCGTTTCCCTTCGGTAATCCCGCATCATGAACACCCCTTTTTCTGGATATATGCCTTTATATCATATCCCCGGCGGAAAAGCAACGGCAGCGGAAAAACCACCTGTATATCCTCAACTCAGGATAATGCCTTCAGGCCCCGGAAAGCAAGGCGGGACAAGGGATTTGGGATTGACATTCCCATCCCGCGGAATTACAATATAATGTATCGGAATCTACCTATCGATCCCTAAATACATACCCGAATATGGAGGTCAACTCATGGACGAGAAGAAAGCAAGCGTGGGCATGCGGGTGACCCAGGAAGCCGCAAGCAGCCAGGCTGCCGCCGCGATCAGCGCCATGCCTGCCGCCCTCACCCAGTTCCGCTGCCCCATCTGCGGCCGCTATTTCCTCAGCTATACGGAGCTGGTGGAGCATTATTCCGCCGAGCATCCGGACAGCGTCGCCCCCATCACCGTGACCCTCACCGTAAACGGAAAGACCTGCGAAATGCTGCTGGAGCCCCAGTGGACCCTGAAGCAGGCCCTCCAGTTCCGGCTGGGTCTCACCGGCGCCAAGCACATGTGCGACCGGGGCGCCTGCGGCTCCTGCACCGTGATCATGGACGGACGGCCCGTGCTCTCCTGCCAGATGCTGGCCGCCGAGTGCGAGGGCGCCAGCATCCAGACCGTGGAGGGCATCGCC
>JAFWOX010000125.1 GCA_017545325.1 Oscillospiraceae bacterium
CGACTGAACGCCAGCGAGTTTTCGCGGCTTTTACAGCAATCGCGGAAACGAAGCCCGTGAGGTCCGCGACGACGACGTTGGTACCAATAACGATGAGGGTCCCCCCGTTCCCATTCCGAACACGGAAGTTAAGCTCATCAGTGGCGACAATACTTGGCTGGCGACGGCCCGGGAAGATAGCACGGCGCCAACACAAAGACAGCAGCTGCAGAAATGCGGCTGCTGTTTTTTTCAGCCGGAGCCAGCCAAGTCCGAAAAGCGGTTCCGTCACTGTATTTCTTTGGTTTAATGGATATTCACCCCCCGTACTCAAATCGAATCGATGATTCGATTTGAAAAGGAGGAATGACCGAACGTCTGCGCGTTATCGCGGCGCTTACGCAAACCGCGGTAACGCAGCCCGTGAGGTCTATTCCGACGCCGGCACGGCGCCAACACAAAGACAACGGTTGCATATGTGACCGTTGTCTTTACTTTTGCTCAATAGGTGTATTATAATATTTCCGGTATTCAAGCATCAAGGGTGAGGAGAATAAGCCATGGGAAAAACAGAGGCGGCAGTATTTACCAATATGTGCATGGTCTGCGATGGAGCCCGGGTGCTGGTGCAGGATCGGAATGATCCCGCCTGGCCGGGCATCACGTTCCCCGGCGGTCATGTGGAGGAGGGAGAATCCTTCGCGGAGGCGGTGATCCGAGAGGTATGGGAGGAAACCGGCCTGACCATTTCCGCCCCCCGGCTGGTGGGCGTCAAGGACTGGTACGCCGATGGGCAGCGCTATGTGGTGATGTTCTATCGCGCAGACCGGTTTTCCGGAACGCTTTGCTCTTCAGAAGAGGGCGAAGTATGGTGGGAGCCCTTGGAAAGTCTGCCTCACCGCAGGCTGGCAGAGGATATGGAGATTATGCTCCGGGTTTTTCAGGAGGAGGACCTGAGCGAGTTTTATTACCGTCAGGATGGGGACCGCTGGATCGTGGAGCTGAAATAAACCCGGCGCCGCAGAGCGGTCAAGCGGTTCCGGCCAAGGCGATGCTTCGCTTGAGGCAGAGGGACCACCTCCCGCAATCCGATCGGATTGACGGTTCGATGGGAAATGGAGGCAGGGCCCGGCTTATCGGCAAATCTCTCTTGACAAATGGCGGCGCCCATGCTATTCTGCGACTCCGTTTCGACATAAATTGAGGGAGGGAGGAGCATACAATGGCCTGGTTTGACGGCGCTGAGGTCAGATTCTATGACCATGCGGATGACGCGGTGCTGCGCTTTGCGGTCATCATTGCAAGAACAGGGGGGAGTTGGGTTTTCTGCAAGCAAAAAGGGCGGGAGACTTATGAGCTTCCCGGCGGACACCGGGAGGCCGGCGAAGAGATCCTGGAGGCGGCAAGGCGGGAGCTGTACGAGGAGACGGGGGCGCTGAGCTACAGCATAGAGCCGGTCTGCGTTTACTCCATCACCGCGCCGGAAAACTTCAATGGGGAGGAGAGCTTCGGGATGCTCTATTCTGCGGAGATCCGGGAGTTTGAACCCGAGCTGCACAGCGAGATCGAAAGGATTTTGATCACGGATAAGCCGGTGGAAAACTGGACCTATCCGCCGATCCACCCCCGGATGATCGAAGAGGCCCGGCGCAGGGGGTTCATTGAATAACCGCGTCCCTCTGAAATAATCCATTCTCCGCCATTGAAATGGCGGAGAATTCCGTATATAATAGTTCAATACAAGGATTCTTCCTTTTCTCATTTTCATCGTGCAGAGGCAGTTATGCAAGAAAATATCAGCATCCACGGCGCGCGGACCAACAACCTGAAAAACATCGATCTGGAGATCCCCAGGGATAAACTGGTGGTCTTCACCGGCTTATCCGGAAGCGGGAAATCCTCCTTGGCCTTCGATACCATTTTCGCCGAGGGTCAGCGTCGATATGTGGAATCCCTCTCCTCCTATGCCCGACAGTTCCTGGGGCAGATGGATAAGCCGGATGTGGATTATATCGACGGCCTGTCCCCCGCCATCTCCATTGACCAGAAGACCACCTCCAGGAACCCCCGTTCCACGGTAGGCACCGTGACGGAGATTTACGACTATCTCCGTCTGCTCTGGTCCCGGATCGGCATCCCCCACTGCCCGAAATGCGGCAAGGAGATCCGCCAGCAGACGATAGACCAGATCGTTGACCAGCTCATGCGGCTGCCGGAGGGCACCCGCATCCAGGTAATGGCCCCGATCGTCCGGGGGCGGAAGGGCGAGTACGCCAAGGAATTTGAGGACGCCCGGAAGAGCGGCTATGTTCGCTGCCGGGTGGACGGCATCCAGTACGACCTCTCAGAAGAGATCAAGCTGAACAAGAACAAGAAGCACAATATCGAGATCGTGGTGGACCGGCTGGTGATCCGGGAGGATATCGCCCGCCGCCTGACAGATTCCGTGGAGTCCGCTTCCGGCCTGGCCGGGGGCATCGTCATGGCAAACCTGCCGGATGAAGGAAGGGATCTGACCTTTTCCCAGAACTATGCCTGCGAGGACTGCGGGATCAGCATCGAGGACATGCCGCCCCGCATGTTCTCCTTCAACAACCCCTACGGCGCCTGCCCGGAGTGCGACGGTCTGGGTACACGGCTCCGGGTGGACCCGGACCGGATCATCCCCAATACCGCCCTCTCCATCGCGGACGGGGCCATCCTTGCCCCGGGCTGGGGCAATGCCAAGAGCGACGGCATCGCCCGGATGTACTATGAATCCCTGGGGCGGAAATACCGCTTTAAGCTCACGACGCCCGTATGCGATATGTCCCAGGAGGCCCTGAACGCCATCCTCTACGGGACGGACGGGGAGAAGCTGGAGCTCCGGTATGAACGGGAGCGGGGCATCGGCACCTTCTATCAGCCCTTTGAGGGCATCGTGAACAACCTGAAGCGCAGGTATCAGGAGACGCAGAGCAGCTCCATGCGTACGGAGCTGGAGGAATACATGTCCGAGTATGCCTGCCCGGTCTGCGGCGGAAAACGGCTGAAGGATACCGCCCTGGCGGTCACCGTGGGGGGCATCAGCATCGCGGATTTCACCGAGAAGTCCGTCACCGAAGCCCTAGCCTTTCTGGATACGCTTCGGCTGGAGGGGCAGGATGCCATGATCGCTGACCAGATCCTGAAGGAGATCCGGGCGCGGCTGGGCTTCCTCCGGAATGTGGGACTGGACTATCTCACCCTCTCCCGCCAGGCCGGCACCCTCTCCGGCGGGGAGAGTCAGCGCATCCGACTTGCCACCCAGATCGGCAGCTACCTCATGGGCGTACTGTATATCCTGGATGAGCCCAGTATCGGCCTGCATCAGCGGGACAACGCCAAGCTCCTGGAGACCCTGAAGCGCCTCAGGGATCTGGGGAATACCCTCATTGTGGTGGAGCACGATGAGGAGACCATGCGGGCGGCAGATTATATCGTGGATATCGGCCCGGGGGCCGGGAATTTCGGCGGGGAGGTCCTGTGCGCCGGAACCCTGGAGGACGTGATCGCCTGCGAAAGGTCCGTCACCGGCCAGTATCTCAGCGGGAAGAAACGGATCCCAGTGCCCCCCGCCCGAAGGCCCGGAAACGGGCATTGGCTGGAGATCCTGGGCGCGCAGGAGAATAACCTGAAGGATATCGACGTGCGCATTCCTCTGGGGGCCTTCACCTGCGTCACCGGGGTGAGCGGCAGCGGGAAATCCTCCCTGGTGAACCAGATCCTCTACCGGGCCCTGGCGGCGAAGCTGAACCGGGTGCGCTGCCGTCCCGGGAAATACCGGGAGATCCGTGGGATCGAATACCTGGATAAGATTATCAGCATCGATCAGGCGCCCATCGGGCGGACCCCCCGGTCCAATCCCGCCACCTATACCGGCCTGTTCAACGATATCCGGGAGCTCTTCGCGGATACGCCGGATGCCCGGAGCCGCGGCTACGGGCCTGGGCGCTTCTCCTTCAACGTGCGGGGCGGCCGGTGCGAAGCCTGCAGCGGGGACGGGGTGCTGAAGATCGAGATGCATTTCCTGCCGGATATCTATGTACCCTGCGAGGTGTGCAAGGGTCGCCGGTATAACCGGGAGACCCTGGAGGTCCGCTTCAAGGGGAAGAACATCTATGAGGTTCTGGAAATGAAGGTCGACGAGGCCCTTCGTTTCTTTGAGAACCAGCCCAAGATTCAGCCCAAGATCCAGGCGCTCTGGGACGTGGGCCTGGATTATGTCAAGCTGGGCCAGTCCTCCACCACCCTGTCCGGCGGGGAAGCCCAGCGGGTGAAGCTGGCCTCCGAGCTGCTCCGCCCCTCCACCGGCAAGACCATCTATGTGCTGGATGAACCCACCACCGGCCTGCATATGGCGGATGTACAGAAGCTGATGGATGTGCTGAACCGCCTGGTGGACGCGGGGAATACGGTAATCGTTATTGAGCACAATCTGGATGTGATCAAATCCGCGGACTACATCATCGACCTGGGCCCCGAGGGGGGCGATAAGGGCGGCACGCTGGTCTGCTCGGGCACGCCGGAGGAGGTCGCCGCCTGCTCCGAAAGCTATACGGGGCAGTACCTGCGCCCGGTGCTGGCATGAGCGGCCCCAGGAGCAGGACCGGGGCTGAGGGCAAGCCGGGGGAACAGGCGGTCATCTCCGGAAGCATCGAGTCCGTCATCTATACCAATGAGGAAAACGGCTATACCGTCCTCCGTCTGGCCCTGCAGGAAGGCGGGATCGTCACCGTCGTCGGTACGCTGCCCTATGCCGCTCCCGGAGAGGAGCTCACGGCGGAGGGCCAATGGATGGCCCACCAGGTCCATGGGACCCAATTCCGGGCGGATCACCTGGAACGGCTCCTGCCGGCGTCCCTGGCTGGGATCGTGCAGTATCTTTCCTCCGGCGTCATCAAGGGCGTCGGTCCGGCTACCGCCCGGAACATCGTGGAGGCCTTCGGGGAGGACGCCCTGCGGATCATGGAGGAGAGCCCCGAACGGCTGGCGGAGATCAAAGGTATCCCCCCGAAACGGGCGGAGGAGATCGGCGCCGCCTTCCGGAAGCAGGCCGCGCTTCGGCGCTTGCTGGAATTCTTCGCGGGAAATGATATCCGCCTGAATATCGGGATACGGATGTACCGCAGCTATGGGGACGACGCCATGAGCGTGCTGTACGCCAACCCCTACCTCCTCTGCGACGAATACTTCGGCGCGAGCTTTGCCGAGGCGGATCGCCTGGCCCTGAAGCTGGGCTTCGAGGGGGACTGCGCCGAGCGGGTAGAGGCGGCGGTGCTGTTTGAGCTGAACCATAATGCGGGCAACGGCCATTGCTTCATTCCGGAGGAAAAGCTGGCGGGAGCGGTGAACCAGCTCATCGGCGTACCGGAGGAGCAGGTCCGGGAGGCTGTGGACAGACTTGCGGAGAGCGGGGAAACGGTCCGGGAGGACATCGCCGGTCAGCATGCCGTATATCTTACCCGCCTCTGGCGGGCGGAGAAGGAGATCGCCTCCCGGCTTCTGGGGATGGCCCGCATGGATCCCGGACGGCTGAATACGGCGGAGCGCTGCCTGCAGCAGGCGGAGCGGGAGCTGGGCGTGGCGCTGGCGGAAAACCAGCGCCGGGCCGTGCGGGAGGCGGTGCAGCACCGGGTATTCCTGCTCACCGGCGGTCCCGGCACCGGGAAGACCACCACCATCCGGGCCATCCTCCGGAGCTTTGACGCCATGGGCCTGGAGACGGCCCTGGCCGCCCCCACGGGGCGGGCGGCCAAGCGGATGCAGGAGCTGTGCGGCCGGGAGGCCAGCACCATCCATCGGCTGCTGGAAACGGGCTATGATCCCGAGCTGGGCTTCCAGGTATTCAAGCGGGATGAGAAGGATCCCCTTCGGGCGGATGCGGTGATCCTGGATGAGACCTCCATGGTGGACGTGATCCTGCTCCAGGCCCTGCTGCGGGCCATAAAGCCGGACTGCCGCCTGGTGCTGGTGGGAGACGGGGATCAGCTGCCCAGCGTCGGCCCGGGAAATCTGCTCCGGGACCTGCTTCGGAGCGGCGTCCTGCCCGCGGTGCGGCTGGAGGAAGTATTCCGCCAGGCTGCCGAGAGCCGGATCATTCGGAACGCCCACCTGATCGACCGGGGCGACCTTCCGGATCTGCGGGAAAACCAGGGGGACTTTTTCTTCCTCCGGCGGAAGAACGGAGAAGCGGCGGTGGAGACCATTCTGGAGCTCTGTGCCTCCCGTCTGCCGGAGAGGATGGGTATCCCCCGGGAGGAGATCCAGGTCCTCAGCCCCTCCCGGAAAACCGTCACCGGGACCAACGCCCTGAACAAGGCCCTCCAGGAGGCCCTGAATCCTCAGGACGGGGAGAAGGCTGAGAAGAGCTTCGGCGAATTCCTGTTTCGCTGCGGGGACCGGGTCATGCAGGTACGGAACAACTATGATCTCATTTGGCGAAAGTCCAATGGCCTGTCCGGCACCGGCGTCTTCAACGGGGATGTGGGGCGCATCGCCCAGGTGAGCATTCCGGACCAGACCCTGACGGTGGAATTCGAGGACCGGAGCGTGCTGTATCCCTTCGACCTGCTGGGGGAGCTGGAGCCTGCCTACGCCATGACCGTACATAAGTCCCAGGGCAGTGAGTACAGCGCGGTGATCCTGGCGCTGGGGCAGTGTGCCCCAAGTCTGCTGACCCGGGCGGTGCTGTATACCGCCGTGACCCGGGCCAGGAACCTGCTCATTGTGGTGGGAGACGAGGATGTCTTTGCCGCCATGGTGGAGAACAACCGGACCCAGAAGCGGTACAGCGGACTGAAGACCCGCCTTTGCTCGGCGGAGGCGTGATGCGCAGCCTGATCAGACTTTTGTACCCGCCCAAGTGCCCCTTCTGCGAAAGACTGCTTCAGGGGGAGGACGGGCTCATCTGCGCAGATTGCCGCGGGAGCCTGCCCTATGCCGGAGCGGCGGGAAAGCAGAGCGGACGCTTTTATACCCTCTGCGTCTCTCCCCTGTTCTATCGGGACAAGGCCAGGGAGGCTCTGCTGCGGTTCAAGTTCGGATCCCGTTCCGGATCTGCCGCCGCCTTTGCCGGTCTGATGGCGGAGCGAGTGGCGCGGGACCTGGCGGGAAAATATGATCTGATCACCTGGGTTCCGGTGAGCTTTCTGCGGCTGCGCCGCAGGGGGTATTCCCAAAGCCGTCTCCTGGCGGAGGAAACGGCCCGACTGCTGGACGCCGAGACAGCCGCCCTGCTGCGGAAGCGCAGGTACCGGCCGCCCCAGTCCCGGCAAACGAGCGCGGCGGCCAGAACAGCCAACGTGAGCGGCGCGTTTTCCGCCGTTCACCCTGAGCGCTTCCTGGGGAAGCGAATCCTGCTGATCGACGATGTGGTCACCACAGGCGCGACCCTGTCGGAATGCGCCCGGGTCCTGCTGACCGAGGGCGCCGCCGGCGTCGTATGCGCAACCCTGTGCTGCCGACCGCGCAGACCATAGAGAAGAGGTACACCCAATGCTGTTTGGGAAAGATATCGGGATCGACCTGGGCACCTCCACGGTGCGGATATGCGTCAGAGACAAGGGCATCGTGCTCCGGGAACCGGCGGTGATCGCCGTGGACCGGGTCAGCGGCCGCGTGCTCAGCGTAGGCGCAGAGGCGCAGAAAATGCTGGGCCGGACCCCGGTGAACCTTGCGGCCATCCGTCCCATGCGGGATGGAGTGGTTTCGGATTTCGAAATGGCGGAGCGCCTGCTCCGGGAATTGCTGCGAAAGGTGAGCGGCTTCAGCCTGCTGAAGCCCAGGCTGCTGATCAGCGTGCCCAGCGGCATCACGGAGGTGGAGGAGCGGGCTGTGATGGAGGCCGCGCTTCAGGCAGGCGCCAGACGGGTCTTTCTGCTGGAAGAGCCCGTTGCCGCCGCCCTGGGGGCGGGGCTGAGCATCAGCGAGCCCAAGGGGAAAATGGTCATCGATATCGGCGCCGGAGCCACGGATATCGCCGTGCTCTCCCTCTCCGGGGTGGTGGAGTCTGCCTCCATCCGCCTGGCGGGGGACCGGTTCAATGAAGCCCTGATCCGCTATGTGCGCCGGAAGCACAATATCCTGATCGGCGACCGGACCGCCGAGGAACTGAAGCTCCAGCTGGGCTGCGTCTATCCCGGCCAGGAATCCAGGAGCCTGGAGGTGAAGGGCCGCTGCCTCCTTACTGGCTTGCCCAAGCTCTTTCCCATCCATACGGAGGAGATGCTGGAGGCCTTTGATGAGAGCTGCGAGGGCATCCTGGACGCCATTCGGGATGTGCTGGAGCGTACTCCGCCGGAGCTGGTGTCGGATATCTCCGAGACCGGCATCACCCTCACCGGCGGCGGAAGCCAGCTCTGGGGCATGGATAAGCTCATCGAATCCAGGACCCGTATCTCAACTCAGTTGGCGGACGATGGGCATGAATGCGTCATCTCCGGCCTGGAGCGGGCGCTGAACTGGCTGGACGATATGCAGGACGGGGCCGTCCACTTCTCCCGCCGAAAGCAGATGTCATGAGCGAGGGGGTGCACAGCGGTCACCGGCAGCGGCTGCGGGAACGGTTTCTGAACGGCGGTCTGGACGGTATGGAGGATCATACCGTCCTGGAGCTGCTGCTCTGTTATGCCATTCCCCGGAAGGACGTGAATCAGCTTGCCCATGAGCTCATTCGTCAGTTCGGCAGCCTGAGCGCCGTGCTGGATGCGGATCAGTCTGCCCTGGAGCAGGTGCCGGGGATGGGGGAGAATGCCGCCGCCCTTCTGCGCCTCATCCCCGCCATGAACCGGCGCTACCTGATCGACCGGGCCAAGGCGGGCAAGGCCGTATGCCTGCGGGAGAGCAGCGAGGCGGGGGCGTTTTTCCTGCCCTATTTTTACGGCGCCCGGGAGGAAAAGGTCTATGTGGCTTTCCTGGATGAGCATTGCCGTCTCCTGGCCTGCCGCGAGGTCTTCCAGGGCGGGATCGGCTATACTGCGGTGAACATCCGCAAGCTGGTGGAGGCCGCCATCCGGCTCCGGGCCAGCAATCTCATCCTGGCCCACAACCATCCGGACGGGTATGCCATGCCCTCACGGGAGGACCGGGAGAGCACCCAGATGATCCGCAGCGCTCTGGATGCGGTGCAGATCCAGCTGCTGGACCACATCATCGTGGCGGAAAACGAATATGTATCCATGGAGGAGTGCGGTTACTTCGGCAGGAAGTGACCGACTTTTTGCGCTTATGTCAGAGTTTCGGGTAGTCAGTCCCTTTTCCCCCTCCGGCGACCAGCCGGAGGCCATCGACCAGCTGGCCAGGGCCTGGAGCTGGGGCTGGAGGAGCAGACCCTTTTGGGGGTCACCGGCTCCGGCAAGACCTATACCATGGCCAAGGTCATCGAGCGGCTTCAGCGGCCGACCCTGGTGCTTTCCCACAACAAGATCCTGGCGGCTCAGCTCTGCGCGGAATTCCGGGAGTTCTTTCCGGATAATGCGGTGGAGTATTTCGTCTCCTATTATGACTACTATCAGCCGGAGGCCTATATCCCCGTTACGGATACCTTCATCGAGAAGGACGCGGGGATCAACGATGAGATCGAGCGCCTACGGCACAGCGCCACCTCCTCTCTTTTCGAGCGGCGGGATGTGATCGTCGTGGCTTCCGTGAGCTGCATCTACGGCCTGGGGGATCCCATCGACTATAAGAGCATGGTGATTTCCTTCCGGGAGGGGCAGCATCGGAGCCGGGAGGAGGTCATCAGGAAGCTGGTGGAGATCCGCTACGAGCGGAACGACATGGCCTTCGACCGGAACATGTTCCGGGTCCGGGGGGACACCATCGAGATCTTCCCGGTATACAGCAAGGATACGGCCATCCGGGTGGAATTCTTCGGGGATGAGATCGAGCGGATCAGCGAGATCAACGTGGTCACGGGGATGAGCGTCCGCCGCCTGAGTCATGCGGCCATCTATCCCGCCTCCCACTATGTCACCAGCCGGGAGAAGATGGAGCGGGCCCTCAAACGGATCGAGGCGGAGATGGAGGAGCGGGTGAAATGGTTCACGGATCAGGAGAAGCTCATCGAAGCCCAGCGCATCCGTCAGCGCACCACCTACGATATGGAGATGATGCGGGAGCTGGGCTACTGCTCCGGTATCGAGAACTATTCCCGGGTCATCAGCGACCGGGCGCCGGGCAGCGCCCCCATGACCCTGCTGGATTATTTCCCCAAGGATTTCCTCCTGTTCATCGACGAGAGCCATGTCACCCTGCCCCAGGTGCGGGCCATGTATGCCGGAGACCGGGCCAGGAAGCAGAACCTGGTGGACTACGGCTTCCGTCTGCCCAGCGCCTTCGATAACCGCCCCCTGAATTTTGACGAGTTCCGGCAGCGCATCCATCAGACGGTGTACGTGAGCGCCACCCCCGGGGAGTATGAGCTGAGCCGCTCCGGCCAGGTGGTGGAGCAGATCATCCGGCCAACGGGGCTGGTGGATCCCCGGGTGGAGGTACGCCCCACGGAGGGGCAGATCGACGATCTGCTGGGGGAGATCAATACACGGGCGGAAAGAAAAGAACGGACCCTGGTCACCACCCTCACCAAGAAAATGGCGGAGGACCTGACCGATTACCTGCGGCGGGCAGGGGTCCGGGTCCGGTATATGCACCATGATATCGGCAGCATTGAGCGGATGGAGATCATCCGGGACCTGCGCCTGGGCGAGTTCGACGCCCTGGTAGGCATCAACCTTCTGCGGGAGGGGCTGGACCTGCCGGAGGTCTCCCTGGTGGCCATCCTGGACGCGGATAAGGAGGGCTTCCTGCGCAGCGGCACCTCCCTGATCCAGACCATCGGCCGGGCGGCCCGGAACGCGGAGGGCTGCGTGATCATGTACGCGGATTCCCGCACCCCCGCCATGGACTATGCCATTGGGGAGACGGAGCGGCGCCGGGCGAAGCAGCTGGAGTTCAACCGGGAGCACGGCATCGTTCCCCAGACTATCCGGAAGGATGTGCGGGAGCTGATCGAGATCTCCAGGAAGGAGACGGAGGAAGGCCGGTACGAGGACGGGATGAAGATGACCCGGGCAGAAAGGCAGCAGGCCATCGAGAAGCTGGAAAAGGAGATGCGTCAGGCCAGCCGGATGCTGGAGTTCGAATACGCCGCCCTTCTCCGGGACCGGATCATCAAGCTCAGAGGAGAAAACCAAAAGTAAATCACCCGACGTCTGCCCTGAGCATAGGCTGGGCGGGAGTGGTGTGCATGAATCTAAGCAATCTGCCGCCGCCGCTGCTCGCCCTGCTGGCGGGCTGCTTTACCTGGCTGGTGACGGCCCTGGGCGCGGCGACGGTGTTTTTCTTCCGGGGCGGCAAGCCCCGGACCCTGGACCTGATGCTGGGCTTTGCCGCCGGGGTGATGCTGGCGGCCAGCTTCTGGTCCTTGCTGGAACCGGCCATTGCCCTGGCGGAGGAGCTGGGGGGACCGCCCCCCTGGTTTACGGCGGCGGCGGGCTTCCTGGCCGGGGCAGCCTTCCTCCGGCTGACGGATCTGGGGCTCGCCGCCCTGCGTCCGGGAGAGGATACCGGAGCCCGGAAACGGATCCGGATGCTCATCCTCTCCATCACCCTGCATAATATCCCCGAGGGGTTGGCCGTGGGGGTGGCCTTCGGCGCCCTGGGAGAGGGATTCACCCCGGAGCGCCTGGCCGCCGCCATGGGCGTGGCCCTGGGCATCGGTTTGCAGAATTACCCCGAGGGGGCTGCCGTAGCCCTGCCTCTCCGGCAGGAGGGGCGGAGCCGGGGTGGGAGCTTTTTCGCAGCTCAGGCCACCGGGCTGGTGGAGCCGGTCTCCGCCCTGCTGGGCGCCCTTCTGGTGCAGAGGGTGCGGCTGCTCCTGCCCTGGGCCCTGGCCTTTGCCGCCGGCGCCATGGTGCTGGTGGCGGTGCGGGAGCTGATCCCAGCCTGCGGGTATGAGGATGAGGAAAGGTCGAACCGCGCCGCGCTGGGCATCCTTGTGGGCTTTGCCCTGATGATGGTTCTGGACGTGGCGCTTGGATGAAAGGAGCGTACAAAAGATGAAGCTTGCAGAGGCCCTTCAATTGAGAGCCGATCTTCAGCGGCGCATCAGCCAGCTCAGCGGCAGGCTGCACAATAACGCCCGGGTGCAGGAGGGGGAGCAGACCCCGGAGGATCCGAACCAGCTCCTGGCGGAGCTGGAGGACTGCTTCGATGAGCTGGAGACCCTGATGGCCCGGATCAACCTCACCAACAGCCTCACCCTCCTGCCGGAGGGGAGCCTGACGGAGCTCCTGGCGCGGCGGGACCGGATGACCCAGCAGCTGGGCATCCTTCGTTCCTTCCTGGATGCGGCCAGCAGCCTCACCAGCCGATCCACCCGGTCGGAGATCCGTATCCTCAGCGCCGTGGATGTGCGGAGCCTGCAGAGGGACTGCGACCGGCGCAGCGCAGAGCTGCGGACCCTGGAGACCGCCATCCAGGCGGCCAACTGGACCACGGATCTTCTGGAGAACTGACGAAAAACGAAGGTAGCCGGGGCGGAGCGGGTCCAAGCTCGGCAGCGGAGCCAAGCGCTGCATGCTATGGTGGATGGCGGGGCCCATCCTTGGGGGTTCGAATCCTCCTTTACCCTTATGCCCAGTATGCTTACACGGGCACAGGGCACTCAGCATTGTTACTACCGCGGACCGGCCGCATCGGCGAGGGCGGGAATGGGGAAATCAGAGAATCAACTGAGGCGCTGCCAAACGGCAGCGCCTCAAGCGTTTATCCCGGATATTCCAGAAAGTACTCCCCGCATTTATAGAGCTCGCTCATGACTCGCCGGTAACTCTTCTCCTGCAGGAACCAGTCCTCCTTTCGGATACCCTGGGTATCCGTGGGAACGACAAGGATCTCCGTTTCGGGGAAAAACTTCCCGTAGGACATGAACGCCCGGCGGGCGTGGAAGGACTGGCAGCAGAGGATCGCCCTTTTGACCTGGATCCCCAGCTCCCGGAGAACCATGGCGGAAAACTCCGCATTCTCCCCGGTGTTTGTGGAGCGGTCCTCCCGAATGATCGCGCTGTCCGGCACGCCGTTTTCCCTGAGGATATGCCTGCAGTATTCGAAATCTGAGGCATATTCCCCCGCATACCGGGGATTATCGATCTTTTCCGCAGCGAATTTGCCCCGTTTGCCAGAATAGGCCCCCGTTGGGATCACATACTGCGCAAAGCCTGCGCAGAACAGTTCGGCGGCTTTTTCCGTAATGGCCGACTGGGATGTTCCGGGGATGAAGATGACGTCGCTCTTCTGCGGCGCATCCTTCATGAAAATGAATTCCGAAATGTCATGGATCAGCCTTTGATTCATCTTCGCCCTCCGATCGGTTTTCAGAGTTTTTCCACTTTCCCCAGCTTCCGGTACACGGTGAAGTACATGGTGATGAAGCAGGCGCTGGCGCCCAGGACCTGGCTCACGGGCTCCGCCCAGAACACACCGTCAGCCCCCAGACCCGTGATGGCAGGCATGAGATAGATGAGCGGGAGGAGGATGATGAATTTCCGCAGCAGGGAGAAGCACACCGCCCGCTTGGCCAGCCCCAGGCCGGTGAAGGTATTCTGCCCCGCCATCATGAAGGTCATGAAGAAGATCATGGCGTAATAATGCCGGATGCCGTATACCCCCAGCTCCAGCAGCTCCGGGTCGCTGTTGAAGATGCGCACGAAGAAGCCGGGAACGAGCATAAAGGCGCACCACACCACAAGACAGTAGCCTGCCACGATCAGCACCATCACCCGGATGCAGGCCTTGCACCGTTCCCATTCCTTTGCCCCGTAGTTGTACCCCAGTACGGGCTTTGCCGCCTCCGTCACTCCGGAGGCGGGCATGAAGGTCAGCTCCCGGAGGGAGTTGAGGATGGTCATCACCGCTACGTGGGTGTCGCTCCCCAGGCTGGACAGGGTGCTGTTGTAGGCAAAGCTGACGGCGGAGTTGGTGAAGGCCATGGTGAAGCCCGCGACCCCCAGCCCCAGCATCTTTTTCAGGATGGCTGGGTCCGGACGCATATCCGAGGGCTTCAGCCGCAGGAGCACCCGCTTCCCCGTGAGGAAGCGCAGCACCCAGGAGGCGGAGAGCATCTGGCTCAGAACGGAGGCTGCCGCCGCGCCCCGCACCCCCCAATGGAAGACGTAGATAAACAGAGGATCCAGCAGGAGGTTGGCCACGGCGCCGATGAGTACCGTGAGCATGCCGATCTGCCCGAAGCCCTGGGCGTTGATGTAGGGGTTCATGCCCACCCCGGTCATGACGAATGCCGTCCCCGCCAGGTACACGCTCAGGTAGGCGTTGGCATAGGGGAAGGTTTCGGCGCTGGCCCCCGTCCACCGGAGCACCGGCGCTTTGAACAGGTAGCCAAGCAGGGTGAGGGAGAGGCCCATCACCAGGAGCATGAAGTAGGCGTTGCCCTGGATGCGGCAGGCCTTCGCCTCGTCCTTCTCCCCACGGGCGATGGAGAAGAGGGGCGCGCCGCCGGAGGACCAAAGCGCCTGGAAGGCGCTGATGACCATGAGGATGGGGGCCGCCAGGCCGATGCCCGTGAGGGCCAGCTTCCCATCCGGGATATGGCCGATGTAGATCCGGTCCACAATGCTGTACAGGGTGTTCACCAGCAAGGCCAGGGTCATGGGTCCCGCCAGCCTCAAAATATTCCCCACCAGGCTTCCCTGGGAAAAGTCGTTTTGGTTCCGCGTCGCCAAGTGCACAGCCTCCTCCGGATCGTTTGCATACAAAGTATATCGGCTTTTTGCCGATGATGCAAGAAAAACCGCTCCCGGGGCTCGTTTCGAATCGGACCCGCTTCGTTGGGCTCCGATTCGAGAAGGCTGCGCTGCGCTCCCCGCACTCGCTCTGCTCGCGCAGTCCGCTCCGCGAGCAGTATTTTGGGGCAGAAATGAATCCCGCCCCAAAATGGTTTCAACTTTATTCGCGCCTGCGGGCGCGAACTCTGCGAGGCGTTTCGTATACTCTGTCTGCAAATTGCACGCTCCCGGGTCGGAAGAGACCCGGGAGCGTCGGAGGTTTGTTTGGTTTCATTTGTTCTGGTACATGGAACGGCGCTTTTTCAGCTTGTTCTTCCGGGAGACCATAAGGATGACCAGCAGGATCACGATCACGGCGGCGATGATGACGCCGTAGATCAGGATATTGCTGCTGCTGCCGCCGGTCTTCACCTCCAGCCACAGGGAGTCCATCTTCTGGTTGGTCTTTGCCGGGAGGTTCAGGAAGGCGCTGCCCCGGGCCAGGGTGGCTTCGTCCGGATAGGCGATGGGGTTGGAGGCCATCTCCTCATCCATATACTCGGTAGCCCCCTCGATGGGCGCGGAATAGCCCAGATAATCCAGGTTCTGGCCGCAGATGTCCGGGCGGCAGAGGAAGTTGATGTAGGCTTCGGCAGCATCCTTGTTCTGGCAGCTCTTGGGGATGCAGAAGGAATCCACAAAGAGGTTGAAGCCCTCCTCAGGGAAGCAGAAGGCCAGGGCCTCGTTCTCCCACTGCATCTGGATGAAGTCCCCGGCGTAATACACGCCGATCCAGGCTTCCTCATGCTCCAGCGCGCTGTACATCTGGTCCATGAAGTAGTCCTGTACCAGGGGCTTCTGCTTCTTCAGCAGGTCGGCGCAGGCCTGAAGCTCCTGCTCGTCCGTGGTGTTCAGATCGTAGCCCAGGTAGAATTCCGCCACGCCGAAGGCGTCCCGGGGGTTATCGAACATGAGGATCTTGCCGCTGTACTTCTCGTTCCAGAGCAGATCCCAGCTCCCCACGTCCGCCTCATCCACGTATTTGGTGTTGTAGATGATGCCGGTGCAGCCCCAGGTATAGGGGATGCTGTAGGTATCCTGGGGATCATGGGCCATGCCCCGGTAGGCGGGCATGACGTATTCGGCGTTGGGGATATTGTCGTAATTCAGGGGAAGGAGCATATCCTCCTCGATGAGCCGGGCGATCATATAATCCGAGGGAACGATCACGTCGTAGGAGGAGCCGCCGGTCTTCAGCTTGGTATACATGGTTTCGTTGGAATCGAAGGTGATGTAGTTCACCTTGATCCCGGTTTCCTTTTCGAATTCGGCGTTCACGTCGATGTAGCCGTCCGTGCCGTCAGAGATATACTGGCCCCAGTTATAGACGTTGATGGTCACCTGTTCCTTTGCGGCGCTGCCGGGGACGGCCAGGCCCAGAACGAGGCAGGCCAGAAGCAGGATGGAGCCGAGGATGCGCAGAGAACGATTCATGGTCAGTTACCTCCCGATACAGTGTTGACGCGTTTCCGCTGACGGTTCAGACGGTTCCCGCGCTGCTTGGCGCTGTCCCGGGCCTGGAGCAGGTTCATGACGGTCATGACCACCAGAATGGCCAGGAACAGCAGGGTGAACAGGGCGTAGATCTTGGGGTGCAGGGGCTTTTTGGTGTAATTGTAGATTTCCACGGGCAGGGTGACGAAATTCGGCCCATAGACGAAATAGCTGATGACAAAATCATCCAGGGACATGGCGAAGGACATGAGGATGCCGGAGATGATGCCCGGAAGGATCTCCGGCAGGGTCACCTTCCAGAAGGCCCGGAAGGGAGTGCAGCCCAGGTCCAGGGCCGCCTCCGTCAGGTTTTCGTCCATCTGCAGCAGCTTGGGCTGCACGGAGAGGATGACATAGGGCAGGTTGAAGGTGACGTGGGCGATGAGCAGGGTAGTGAAACCCATGACGCTTTTCAGCTTCATGGCCTGGCCGACGAAGGCGAAAAGCAGGGCCAGGGAGACGCCCGTGACGATCTCCGGGTTGGTCAGGGGGATGTTCGTGAGAGCCATCGTCATCCTGCGCAGCCCCGGCTTCATCCGCTGGATGCCCAGGGTGGCGGCGGTGCCCAGCACCGTGGCCAGCAGGGAGGAGATCAGGGCGACGATCACGCTGTTCAGCAGCAGGGGAAGGAGTACGCCATCCTGAAACAGGGCGGCATAGTTGTTCAGGGTAAAGCCCTTGAACACCACCGGGTCATTGCCCCGGTTGAAGGAGGCCACTGCCAGTACCAGCATGGGGAGGTACAGAAAGCAGAAGACCAAAACGGTAAAAACCTTGGAAGCCTTTCTCATAGGGTGGCCACGCTTTCGTCGTCCCCGGTGAAGCGGTTCATCACCGCCACGCAGATCAGCACCAGGACCATGAGGGCCAGGGATAGGGCAGCGCCCAGGTTGGGATTATAGGCCGCCTTGAACTGGCTCTCGATCACGTCGCCGATGAGGGTGCTTCCCGTGCCCCCCAGCTTCTGGGAGATATAGAAGGTGGAGACCGCCGGAACGAAGACCATGGTCAGACCGGATACGATGCCCGGCACGGAGAGGGGCAGGGTGACCTTCCGGAATACCTGGGCGGCGTCGCAGCCCAGATCCTGGGCGGCCTCAACAAGCCGGGGATCGATCTTCATGATGACGGTATACAGGGGCATGATCATATAGGGCAGGTAGTTGTACACCATGCCCAGGATCACGGCGCCGCTGTTCCGCATGAGCTTCAGCGGGCCGATGCCGATGCGTCCCAGCAGCTGGTTGATGATGCCCGTATCCTCCAGGAGGGAGACCCAGGCCAGGGTGCGCAGCAGGAAGCTGATGCACATGGGCAGCATCACCAGCAGATAGAAGAACCGCTGATGGCTGGGCTTCGCCTGGGCGATGGTCCAGGCCACTGGGTAGCCTACCACCAGGCAGATGAGGGCGGAGAGGAGGGAGAGCCATACGCTCCGCAGGAAGATGGGCAGATAGGCGCCCAGGGAGGCGATGTTCTTCAGGGTGAAGGATCCGGTGATGGAGTCCGTAAAGGCGTAGTACAGGACGATGACCAGGGGGATTATGGTGAAGAGTCCCATCCAGATCAGGTAAGGCCCGGAGAGCAGCTGCCGTTTCATTCCTGCTCCTCCTCCAGCTCCTCCGCCATTTCCGCGTCCCCGATCTCATCATATTCCGCGCTATAGGAGCTGTAATCCCCGAACATGCCGGAGTATTTGCTCTTTTTCATGATGTGGATGTCCTCCGGGTTCAGGCGGATGCCGATCTGGGCGCCCACGGGCTGGAAGTCCGTGGTCTGGATGAGCCATTTGAAGCCGTGAAAATCCACGATGATATCATAGTGGACGCCCTTGAAGGTGACGTTGGTGACGGTGCCGCAGAGGTGGCCGCTGTCCGCCGGGACGATATCCACGTCCTCGGGGCGGATCACCACGTCCACGGGCTCGTTGGTCTCGAAGCCGAAATCCACGCAGGGGAAGCGCCGGCCGAAGAATTCCACCAGCCGGTCCCGGAGCATGACGCCGTCCAGGATGTTGCTCTCCCCGATGAAGTCCGCCACATAGGCGTTTTTCGGCTCATTATAGATGTCCTCGGGCCTGCCGATCTGCTGGATCTCCCCCTTGTCCATGACCACGATGGTATCGCTCATGGTGAGGGCCTCCTCCTGGTCGTGGGTGACATAGATGAAGGTGATCCCCATCTGCTGCTGGATCCGCTTCAGCTCGTTCTGCATATCCTTTCTCAGGCGCAGATCCAGGGCGCCCAGGGGCTCGTCCAGCAGCAGGACCTTGGGCTGGTTCACCAGGGCCCGGGCGATGGCAATGCGCTGCATCTGGCCGCCGGAGAGCTTATCCACCTTCCGCTCCTCGAAGCCGCTCATGCCCACCAGGCGGAGCATTTCCCCCACCCGCCGGGCGATCTCCTCCTCCTCCAGCTTCCGGATGCGGAGGCCGAAGGCGATGTTCTCATATACATCCAGATGGGGGAAGAGGGCGTAGCGCTGGAACACCGTATTGACCTGGCGTTTATGGGGCGGGACATCATTAATCCTCACACCGTCAAACAGCACATCACCGGAGGTAGGCTTGGCAAAGCCGCCGATGATCCGCAGGGTCGTGGTCTTGCCGCAACCGCTGGGGCCCAACAGTGTGAGGAATTCGGAATCGTTGATATAGAGGTTTATGTTGTTCAAAACAACTTCACCGTCATACGCCATGCTCACATTGGCAAGGCGAATGAGCTCTTTGGACATTTATCCTCCCCCA